>NZ_LSHM01000015.1:0-36632 GCF_001557175.1 Blastomonas sp. CCH9-A1 | reverse complement strand
GGCACACCCGTCTTCGCCAATGTCGAGTTGGCGGGACGCAAACTGATCGTTGAGGTCAATAGTGCCGCCCGTGCGGAGAAAGCGATTGCGCAAATGGGCGAATGGCTTGGTGATTGCGTGAGCACACCTATGACCGAAATCCGGACTCTGGCCCAGTTCATGGCTGATGACGCCGCCCGCGCTCCGCAGGAAGAGCCGCTCGATATCCCGCCGGACGAAATGGAGCGCATCGTTCATGATATGCTGACACGCGAATATACCAAAACGCTTGATGAAGCGGTGCCTGCCCTTGGCAACAAGACGCCGCGCGCTCTGGCCCGCACGAAGGCTGGCCGGGCGAAAGTGGCCGACTGGCTCAAATATATAGAGAATGGCGCAGCAAAATCCGGGGTCGGCGAGCCAATGGCTACCTATGATTTTACGTGGATGTGGCAAGAGCTGGGCATCATCGGCCTCCGCAGGTGATGCCCTTGCACGCCGTTCCGGTATTGTTCGTCCTTAGCGTTGCTTGGCGTACCTCCCACGCTATGCCCTCTACCTGCAAGCCGCCCGGATGCATCTCGCCAACCTCGGCCGGCCGGTCCCGCCGGACCTGCTGCAACACCTATCACCGCTCGGTTGGCAGCATATCAATCTCACCGGCGATTACCTCTGGACCGATCCCGATGCGCCATCCACCGCGCTCAGACCGCTTCGCCAGATGCGCGCCGTCGAAGGCACGGCAAAACCTTAGCGTATATCTGGGTCCGTTCTGTGTACCGACCCCACTCTGGTGGCGGGCATGCGCATGACTGGCATGATCGCGCCGATGGTGCTCGACGGCCCGATCAACGGTAACCCTGTGGTGAGGGCCGCCTTGTGCTGATTTGGCGGCGTACCGAGAAGGCACCGGTGTTAGAGACGGTGCCATGCGTCAGGTGACGGTAATTTCGGGCGTTCAGCGTCGGCGGCACTGGTCAGATGAGCAGAAGCATGCGCTGGTGGCGGCGATTTCAGCACCGGGCGCCAACGTCGCTAGGGTTGCCCGTCTGGCTGATATTCGGCCTCGTCAGATCTATCGCTGGCGGCGGCAGCTCGAGCGGGCTGGCCACGGCTTTGCGCAGGTCCAGGTGCAGCCTGATCCTGCGCCTGTTGCTGTTGCGGGGACTGCGATCATCGTGGAGTTTGAGCGTGCGATCGTGCGGATCCCGGCAGGCGTATCTCCAGGTCTGGCTGCGGCGGTCCTGCGATCGGTGAAGCCGTGATCCCAGTTCCTTCCGGTGTCCGGATCTGGATTGCGACAGGACATACCGATATGCGGCGCGGCATGCGCAGCCTTGCCTTGCAGGTTCAGCAGAGCTTCGGGCGTGATCCGTTTGTCGGCGATCTTTATATTTTCCGCGGACGGCGCGGCGACCTGTGCAAAGTGATCTGGCACGATGGCGTGGGCATGTCGCTTTATGCCAAGCGGCTCGAACGAGGCCGGTTCATCTGGCCATCGGCAACCGACGGCGTCTGTGCGATTTCTGCATCGCAACTTGCCTGCATGCTCGAGGGCATCGACTGGCGTAATCCGCAGGCAACATGGCGCCCGACCGTCGCCGGATAAGTGGCTGTCGATGGCCTAAAAAGCTAGGGATCCCGGGGGTTTTATGCTATGGCTTTGGCCATGGCGGATGCAAGCCTTGCAGAGATCTAGAGCCTTCGCGAGCAGCTTGTCGCCGCCCGCGAAGTCGCCGCAGAAGTGGCCCGCATCAAGGCGATCAACGCTGATCTGGAAGCTCGCAATGCCCTTCTCGAGCTGCAGAACGAGAAGATGCGCCGCGCCCTTTACGGACAACGCTCGGAACGCTCCCGCCAGCTGATCGACCAGATGGAGCTGGCCTTCGAGGAGTGCGAGGCCGCAGCCAGCGAGGGCGAGGTCTTTGCAGCCCTGGCCGCCGCCTCAGCCAACGTCGCACCGTTCGAACGCAAGCGGCCCGCACGCAAGCCATTGCCCGATCATCTGCCTCGCGAACGCGTCATCATATCTGCGCCAGAGTCCTGTCCCTGCTGTGGTTCCGATCGCCTGTGCAAGCTGGGTGAGGATATCACCGAGACGCTCGAGGTCATTCCCCGCCAGTGGAAGGTGGTCCAGACCGTCAGAGAGAAGTTCTCGTGCCGGGATTGCGAGAAGATCACTCAGCCACCGGCACCTTTCCATGTCACGCCGCGCGGACTGTTCGGCCCCGGTTTCCTGGCGATGCTGCTGTTCGAGAAGTTCGGCGCGCACCAACCGCTCAACCGCCAGCGTGATCGCTATGCCCGCGAAGGTGTCGAGCTCAGCCTCTCGACTCTTGCCGATCAGGTTGGAGCCTGCACCGCGGCGCTGATGCCGCTCTACCGCCTCATCGAAGCGCATGTCCTGGCCGCCGAGCGACTGCATGGCGATGACACGACAGTCCCGGTTCTGGCGAAGACGAAGACCGATACAGGCCGGATCTGGACCTATGTCCGTGACGATCAGCCTTTTGGCGGTCCAGCTCCACATGCGGCGATCTTCCATTATTCCCGCGACAGGCGCGGCGAACATCCCGTCAGCCATCTGCACAGCTGGACAGGTATTCTCCAGGCCGACGCCTATGCCGGATACAATGCGCTTTTCCGCGCCGATCGGATCCCGGCACCGCTGACACGCGCGCTGTGCTGGAGCCATGCGCGGCGCTATTTCTTCGAGCTCGCTGATCTCGACACGCAGCTCAAGAAGCGCCGCAAGAAGGCACCCGTCATCTCGCCAATCGCCGTCGAGGCCGTCGGCAGGATCGATGCGATCTTTGATATCGAGCGCGCGATCAATGGTCGATCGGTCGCCGAGCGGCTCGCCACCCGGCAGGAACACAGCGCACCCCTCGTTGCCGATCTCGAAGCATGGCTCCGCGACAACCGGTCGAAGCTCTCAAAGAGCAGCCCCGTCGCCGATCGACTACATGCTCAAGGCATGGCCTGCCTTCACCGCCTTCCTCGACGATGGCCGCATCTGCTTGTCCAACAACGCTGCAGAACGGGCGCTCAGGGGGATCGCCTTGGGCAGAAAATCATGGCTGTTTGCCGGCTCTGATCGCGGCGGCCAGCGCACTGCGTTCATGCTCAGTCTGATCGCCACCGCAAAGCTCAACGATGTCGATCCCCAAGCCTGGCTCGCCGATGTGCTCGGCCGCATCGCCGATATCCCACAGAGCCAGCTCGCCGACCTGCTCCCCTGGAACTGGCGACCCGCTCAGGTCCAGCGTCAGGCTGCCTGAACCGCGGTACTCACCGTCTTTCAATTATCCACAAGTGGTCGCACGCGTGATTCCCGTGAGTGCATTACGGTTGAAGCCACTGACTCGGCTGTGATTCCTGCTCAGGCACGGAACTTGCGGGGTGCGTGCCATGACGAACGACCGAGATGAAGGCGAGACCTGGATTGACGGAGAAATAGACAACACCGGGTTCGGCGATACTCGGCTTGGTGATCGGCTGCGCAAACTGATGTGCTGCCTGGATAGCGCAACAGGTCAGCCGCTGCCATTGGCGTGCGAAGACTGGGCGAACACAAAAGCGGCAAACCGCTTTTTGTCGAACAGCTCGGTCACCGAAGAGCACATTCTGGCTGGACATTTCCAGGCGACGGCGCGTCGTGCAGCCAGCTGTGATGGCACCCTGCTGGTGCTGCAGGACACCACAGAATTCGTCTACCAGCGATCAGCGCCAGACAGCATCGGCTACACCAAGAAGGTGAACAGCGGGCGCGACAAGGAAGGCCGCTGGCGCCAGCACAAGGTTTGCGGCGTGATGATGCATGCCAGTCTTGCCGTCACGCTTGAAGGGCTCCCTCTCGGCTTGACGGCCGCCCGCTTCTGGAGCCGTGCACAATTCAAGGGGCTGTTGGCGCTCAAACGCAAGGTCAACCAGACCCGGGTGCCGATCGAGACAAAAGAGAGCATCCGCTGGCTCGATAATATGCTCGGCTAAACGGCATTGCTCGGAGGGGACCCCGCCCGCATCGTTCACGTCGGCGATCGCGAGAACGACATCTATGAATTCTACTCCGCGACGCAGGAGCTCGGGACCCACTTTGTCGTCCGCACCTGCGTTGATCGTCTGGCCGGCGACGGCAAGCACACCGTGTCGGCCGAGATGGCCGAGGTCGCTGTTGAGAGACATCACCAGTTCGAGATAGCCGACGGTAGCCGAGTGAAACTGGCCCAAAAATACAAGCGCATCGACGTTCTTCCGCCCATTGGCAAAGCGCGGCGCTACCGACCACTGAACTTGACCGTGATCCACGCCATAGAGGTCGACCCTCTTGAGGGGCGCAAACCGATCGACTGGAAGCTGCTCACTGATCGACCTGTCGGAACCGCCAGCGAGGCGATCGAGAAAATGGCCTGGTACGCGATGAGATGGAAGATCGAGCCATTCTTCCCGATCCTCAAGTCCGGCTTCAATGCCGAGAAACTGAAGCTGCGTGCGGCCGAGAGAATGGTCAATTTGATCGCCATACTCTGCATTCTGGGCTCGCGGATCTTCTGGTTTACAACGTTGAACAGAGCGCGCCCCAATGATAATCCCGGGTCCGCACTGGCCGCCACCTAGACCGTGATCATCGATCGAATTGCTGCCCGCGCCGGGAGAATGACTGCAAACGTGCCGCCGATTTCATCGTACCTGACCGAGATCGCGCGCCTGGGCGGCTATCTCGGTCGACGACACGACCCTCCGCCCGGCAGCATGATCATGTGGCGAGGTTGGACTCGGCTCATGGACATCCGACTT
Organism: Blastomonas sp. CCH9-A1; assembly: GCF_001557175.1. Taxonomy (NCBI): domain Bacteria; kingdom Pseudomonadati; phylum Pseudomonadota; class Alphaproteobacteria; order Sphingomonadales; family Blastomonadaceae; genus Blastomonas; species Blastomonas sp. CCH9-A1. Next base: position 31,856 of record NZ_LSHM01000015.1, on the reverse strand, counting down.
GGCGTCGAGCTCGCCGCCCAACCACTTGTGGGTAATTGAAAGACTCACCGTAGGCTTACGATCAACGGGGACTGGTTCGAGGCCTATGTGACCAAGGTGCTGGTGCCGGAGCTGCGGCCCGGCGACGTTGTGATCATGGAAAACCTGTCCAGCCATAAGCGCGCTTCGGTCCGTGACCGGATCGAGGCGGCGGGCGCAACGTTGCACTTCCTGCCGCCCTACAGCCCCGACTTCAATCCTATCGAAAAGGTCTTCTCCCGCCTCAAGGCCATGCTCCGCAAGATCGGTGAGCGAACAGTCGGCAGCCTGTGGGATCTCATCGGGAGGCTCGTCGACATCTTCAAGCCCGCAGAATGCGCCAACTACTTCAGCTCCTGCGGGTATGACCCGGAATGATCGAAAACCGCTCTAAGCTATCCTTTGAGCTACGCTAGCCTTGGCACCCACTTCCTAGGAAAGCGCATAGCATGCGTACGCGCAGCAACGATGTCCTACCTCAGAAATTGGCTCCGATCGCTATTCCATAACGACGAGGATCAAGAGTGTATATGTTGGTGAAGTTTCCAGATGAAGCATCAGTGACGTAAAGACCCGTAACTGAGTTGCTATCAAATATATTTTGAACAAAGCCTCTTACAAACCATCTTTCGTCAGCGCTATTTAGCTGCAAAATGGCATTAGCTTGAACAAATGAGTCTATTCGGTTGATCCTGCCGTTGAAAATATTACCATATTGTTTACCGGTGAAAGCAAGATCGAACCTCGGCACAAGTGTCATACCGTTCTCGAATTCTGCAGTGTACTGCGCTCCCACTGCGACCTTTACATTTGGCGCCTGAGGCAAGGTATTGCCTTTTATGTTTACCTCAACTCCGGGGCTTAGCACCTGAATGCCGCTGTTGTCGGGGACGGCATTGGCCAGAGCCGAGCAAATTCCAAAAGCGCCGCTCGAAGCAATATTTCCGTCCGTCGGAAACTCTTCTGGAGGACGTAGCCCAAGGGCTCCGTTAACAGCGGTAACGAACCTATCTGCCACGCCAGGGCCTGGTCCGGTGACAGCGCAATGCGCACCGTTACTGATATCCTTGATGATTACTGCATCGGGATCGCCCCCGCCTGGATCGCGAGGATTAGAGAAGAATTGATCACCTGCAACCTTGGCGTTGAGATAGCTGAAGGTGATGTTCAACAAGACATTCCTAACTGGCCGAATGACGGACTCAAGCTCAACGCCCCAGATATCTGCGTCAATCTGGTCGTTCACAGAAGTTCTCGCAACAATCCTGCTTAATTGAAGGCCGCTATACTTATAATAAAACGCAGTGGCATTCAGCTGTAGCGCGCCATTGGCAAAGGTATTTTTTGATCCGATTTCAAACGCATCAATCGATTCCGAACCGAAGCTTTCAGTAATCGAAAAGATCGGAGAAAGCGGCGGGTTGATGCCACCAGACTTGTATCCTCTTGAATAAGAGGCATAAACCGAATTTTCCGACGTGATCGCAAAGTCGAGGACAGCGCGACCGGTAATCTCGTTGAAGCTGACATCGCGAAACTGCGTCAACTGCTCTCCCAGCAGACCCGGATCTGCGTCAAAGAGGCCTGACGGCCCGACAAGAGGCGTGATGGGAGTATCGAACGGGTCACCGTCGTTCGCGTAAGGATTGAAGAAGCTGAGCAAAGTTGTGCGCGCCGTCACATCCTTCGTGTCATCATTGTATCGGAGGCCGCCAGTAAACGTCAGGCGATCAGTAAGGTCGAGATACACTTCACCGAAGATACCATAGCTTTCGAGATTCGCTTCAATTGAATTATTGTTGAACATCGATGTGGCGAAGTATGAAGGAGGCAAGCCTCCGGAAAAAGATCCAAAGGATCCTAAAATTGAACTGGCGTAATCAAGAGCAAACGAATTGACGTAGTAGCTGTTGTCGGTCGTCTTGGACCGAGCATAGATTCCGCCCAGTAGAAAGTTAAACGCCCCATCGAAGTCGCTCGCTAGGAGGATTTCGCCACTCCATGATTTGCGCCGTTCCGTAGAGCGGTCGAAGGACAGTGGCGAGTCCGCGCACCGCGAATTTCCCTCAAACGCGCCCCTGTTTCCGTCGTCATTATCTGAAGTGCACAGTACACCCTGCGGCCCGCTTGGGAAGAGAGCCGTGGCGATGGGAGAAAAATAGGCAGCTGAGCCCGGCACAAAGGCTGGGCCTGGGGGAGCCAGACCGGTCGGCAGACCGTTGGCCCCAAAAAAAGCAAGGGTGTTTAGTGCCGGTGCAAATCCTGATCGATTTTGGATCCCAAGAAAATAATCCTGGCGGGAATCGACCTGGGTGTCCTGGTAGAGACCAGTAGCAGTCAGCCTCAGATCTCCAATATTCTGTTCAAGCCGTGCCTGTACCTGCAATTCATCAGCAAAGTAGAAGGGCCTGTATGCGGTATTAACCAATCTAACGTCGTCGGGTTCATCAAAGCTTGCAAACGCATCGGGACCATAAAGGCTGCCAAGCCCAAGCACAGAAGGGATGCCCTGGATAGCGAAAAACTCGGATGAACTGAGCGTAGCGCCGACGGTTGAGTTTGCGTTTGTGCTATCAAAATCGCGTCGATTGTTCAGGCACCCCAAGACCCCGAGTGGGTCGCGCTGACACGCCTGCTTTTGGTTCCTGAGACGACTATCCTTCTCGCGGAAGTAATACCCCATAAGATCGATTGTAGTGTCGGGGCCGGGCTCAAAACGCAGCGAACCGCGCACGGAATACATGTCGCGATCATCGATATTCGATCCGTCAAACAGATTGGTAGTGAAGCCATCGCGATTTACATAGATCCCGGCCAACCGAACTCCAATTGTATCTCCGATGGGCACGTTGATCATGCCCCGCGCTTCGACACTGTTGAAGTTTCCGTATTCAAACTGGCCGCTTGCACCGAATCCTGAGAGGTCAGGTTTTGCAGTCACCACGTTTACAACCCCGGAGGTTGCGTTTCTGCCAAACAGCGTTCCCTGAGGTCCGCGCAAAACTTCTATGCGTTCGAGGTCGAAATATTCCGTTTCGAACAGTCGCGTTCCAAATAAGGGAGAGCCATTGACGTGGATCGCGGTCGCGGCGTCACAGGTGACCCCTACGCACAAATCACCGATACCTCTGATAGTGAACGAAGCTGAAGTAAAATTGCCTTTCGAGAAGGAGACGTTGGGCAAGGTAAGTTGAAGATCAGCAGCATTTTCAATTTGCTGGCTGTCGAGTGCCTTGGCATCGAATGCGCTGACGGCAATCGGAACATCCTGAAGGCTCTGTGATTGACGCTGTGCGGTTACAACAATGACATTCCCGAGATCAATCTGGTCATCAGGTGCGCTGTCCTGTGCGTTCGATATCTGCGGCATTGCCGCCAACGCCGCACCTGCCAGCCAATAAGCTTTGCTCTTCATCATCATCTCCCCCTGGAAATTCTGTTTTTTTAGGGTGGGTATGCCACCTCTGATATCAGCTCCACACTAGGGGCAGCCCCAAGGACTGCCCCTAGTGTGGAGAGAGGCAACACGAACACACTTCTGCATCACCTCTGAGGCAAATGTCGCACCATTTGTCGGAATGGTAAAGGGTCTTATCAATTTATCTTGCGCAGTCACTTTTCGGTCGGGTTTCACCCACTCCAACTCGCGCCTCACCACAAATCTGCGACAAGGTCAGACATGCTTGGAAGCCTTGTGATCGCCGAAATATCGTGCCGGCCAATCATGCCATTTGGGGCATTTTGCTTTTCGGCAGAACCAGTTTCGGGCAAGCGGGTTTCCTAGACGCATTCCCATCGCGCCCTTCATCTTGTCATTGTTAATGTTAAAGGCCGCGGGCAGGCCGCGATGGGTAAGCGGGGGGCAGCATGCCCAAGACAGACCGCAAGGGCTGTGGATCCCTCCCGGCAGAAAGCGTCAGCACCCCCTTCCTTGCTGGATCTATCGATGAAACGGGACCATAAATTGCTGTCGGATCGACCTTTGCAGCGAGCAATATGTGCAAAGCTTTCGAAGGGAGCTGGCAGGACGGCGAAGCTCCGAACCTTGCGCTCGTACGCCATGCCCCCTTCATCTTTCGCCGGTATCCCCTCACCGGGCTCAGCCTGTGACGCGATGTCGCCACGCTATTCCCGGCTCTTGACCAGGCTCACTTGGACAGGTCTTGTTAACGAAGTTCGCTTTGTCCACATATCTGGGGACGAGAAGAGCGACTGTTTAGGTTTGTACCCGTCCGCCTCATCGCGAAAGGCGTTCAACCGGAACGGAGCCCTGATTGTCGTACCATTGCCAAGCCTACTGGAATGTAGAATGTCGCGTAACATGATAGGCTCGACTACCTTTTGCCGTTTAAGCCATCGCCGCCAAGCGCTGATCGTCGCCGCGCGTGAGCTTTTCATTAGCCAAGGTTTCGAGCGAACGACGCTGAATGATATCGTTCAGCGTGCGGGAGGTTCGCTTGCGACAATCTACAAGCTGTTCGGCAACAAGGACGGATTGCTTGAAGCTGTGGTCCTTGAAAGCGCCGCTTCGGGGGAGGCTCTCATTCGCCACGGCAAAGAAAATAAGAGCTCGCCCCAACAAACTTTGCACAACCTGGCTCAAGCCCTTCAGGTGCACTTTCTTGATCCAGACCTGGTGGCCCTCGTTCGAATTGTGATGGCGCGAAGCATCAGTGATCCACAATTTTCCCGTCGATTTTTCGCGCGCACGGCAACGAAAACCCGCAATGCTCTCGAGTCATTATTTGAACAATGGCAGAGGGAGGAGATCGCAATGGAAGAAAGCCCACAGTTCTTGGCGGAAATGTTCATGGGACTTTTTGTGGGCGATCTTCACACACAGGCGATAAGTCACGGGACCGGATTGGATCAATCCCCTGAGCGTTTGCGTAAACGCGTTGACTTCTTCATCAAGGCTGCAGGATTAGTATAGAGGTACATTTCGGAGGGCAGCTTTGGGTCGACCGAGTGTTTTTTGACGCAACGCTGGACATCACGCTTTTAATCGGTGGGCGGTCAGCAAACATGCGCACGTACACGTCGCACGCGGGGCAGTGCCGGGAGCTTTTGTGGAATGATGCAATCGTCGGCCCAGTACTCTTATGAGCCAATATTCCGATGTCGCCGGGGCTGGGTCCCGTATGCGTATGGTCATAGTTCCTATCTTAAGGCCGTCAAGCAGCGCCAAGATTCCCTTCAAAGACGAGTGAGCTGCCGTCTTGTAGCAGGTGGCAAAACACATTATTAAATTAGGTATCGCCGCCGATTACGGCATCAAACCTCCTTGCTGCGATTTGCGAGAAGATAGATATGCCTTTTGTAACCACAATCAAAAGCTACCTCTTGGGAATCGCTTTCTTGGCCGGTGGCTTTGGTCCGCTTTTTGTCTCAACAGCTCAGGCGCTTCCGCTATCCAGCCTCAAGGGTCAGGGGCTCGAGAATATCTTCGGCAGTTATGGCCCGGACGGCGACTGCTCGAAGGAACCCCGCGTCATCATCGATGAAAACGGCATTACGTTTCGCGCCAATGGCCGCGCTGCAAGGCAGCAACGTGTCGAGTATGCCATCAGCTTCATGGGGCCGAATTATGACGGAATCACCGCGGTTTTCTTTCCCTTCCCCATAAGCAAGGACGATTTCGGCCGGGTGATCATGTTCGTCAATGACAATGAGAAGCCCGGCGTCATCCGCTTTGAGTCCGACCTTCCGCGCGGAGAGCGCGCGAACCCCTTCCATGCGACATTTACGGGCGCCGGTCTCTTGAGCCTCTGCAAGCGCAGCGTTCCTATGGGCACGTCATCGCCGCCGCAGCCTGAGGCGACCACTGCCGCGAATGGAATTCCGGCAGACTGGGACAACCTTGCAAGTCTCGTCGGTAAATATCCGGGAAACTTCGCGAAGGACAACATAGACATGTTTGAGAAGGGCGCTGTGGCAGACGCTCTCAAGGTTCGGTTGGGAACGAAATTCGCTGTGCTGCGGACTAACTTGTCCGTCGTCTCGCCCCTTCAGCGCGCCGGACGATATTTTTATCTGTCCGGCAACGCTCCTCACCAAGGCGGTGTCGAACAGGCCTACATCATGCTCGACCCTGCACGCCGTGACGTGCAGGTAGGACTTTGGGAGCGGGGCAAGCTTACTGTCTATCCTCCAGGCAACGGAGCGCGGCTTGAGGTGGCGCCGGACATCAAAAGGATGTTGGACGATAGTCCGCCGGAAACGGCGGTGCCGCTACCTGGCACCCCTTGGGAAGTGGTGCCGGTGCAGGGCCGCGCTCCCATCGCCTATGTCAGCGCTGCCGCATCGCCCAATATTGAAGCACTCAGTCTCTATTGCGAGCGCGGCAAGCCCTTCATGGCAATTCTGCTTAACAAGCCCGCGACTGGAAGCACTATGTCGGTGGCTTGGAATTTCTCCGGGCGCCTCGTCAACATTCCCGTTCAGCGCGTCAACGCAACCGGCACGCAGTGGATCGGCGGTTTGTCGGGCACGGAGCTCGTCAGCCTTTTGATGCAGCAGCGCGGGACAGTTATGCTTCGCATCAACGGACGCCCAGAAGGTGAAGCATCGCTCGACAATTCTGCAACAGTTTTACGGCGCACGATGCAAGAATGCATGGCGCTATGAATCTGATCTTGCACACTGAGGCTCTTTAAGAGCGTAATATTCTTTTCAAGGCAGATTTATAATTGAAGGCCGGTTAGGCATTCAATCCTGCGCCTCAGCTGTCGTGAAGCTACGGAGCTCAAGGCCCGTTTCAAAACATAGGCTGCTGTTTCAATCCGACAAGCAAGCTGTGACATTGCCTTTGACGGCAGAAATAATCTTTTCCCCTTTCGTCTTCTGTGCGGTGGCGGATGCAGCGAGAGAAGGCAGCCTTCAACAAGGGAGTGTGGCTGAAAAACACCATCGCAGGGCCGACATGCCGACCGGAGTGGGCATGGAGAGAAAGATAGGTTGCAAAATGGAGACTCTTTATCCACTCTTTAAGGCTGAAAAATGGGAGAGATAAAACATGACCGGAACTGGGATGCCCACCAAGCTGGGGATGGCCAAACTCGCACTGCTGCTCGGCACCGCAGTTTTGGCGCCGTTCGCAGCATCGGCGCAGGATGCCGAAGAGCCTGTACAGGAAGAACGCGCCAGCACGCTGGACAGCATCAACGAAATCCTCGTCACCGGCACCAAGACGCGTGACCCGGAAAACGTGCAGGATATTCCGATCGCGGTGACCGCGTTCAATTCTGACACGCTGGAAGCTTACAAGATCCGCACAATCTCGGGCCTGTCGTTTCAGGCACCGACCGTAAGCCTGGACGATGTTGGCACCACGCGGGGCACGGCGAATTTCAGCATTCGCGGACTTGGTATCAACTCGTCGATCCCCTCGATCGACCCGACTGTCGGCGTGTTCGTTGACGGCGTCTATCTCGGCATCAACGGCGGCGTGGTGTTCGATCTGTTCGACCTCGACAGCGTTGAAATCCTGCGCGGCCCGCAGGGCGTATTGTTCGGCCGCAACGTGACCGGCGGCGCGGTGGTGATCAACACCGGCAACCCGACCGAAGATTTCCGCGGCAAGTTCCGCGCGTCAGTTGATGGCCCAGCGCTCGATGGCGGCCGGGGCGGCCCCAACTACACGGCGAGCGGCGTGATCAGCGGCCCGATCGTTGAAGACGTGCTGCTGTTCAAGGTCGGCGCCTATTACAACAAGGACGAAGGTTACTTCACCAACCTGTTCGATGGTTCGAACCATGGTGCGGCGGAAACCAAGATTCTGCGCGGCGCGCTTGAGGCCCGCCTGGGCGGCCTGACCCTGCTCGGCAAGCTCGATTACTTCGAAAGCGATGGCGATGGCCCTTCAAGTCAGAACCGGGCCCTGTTTGACCGCAATAGTTTCGATTTCTCGATTGATGAGCCGGGCGCCTATTCCAACGAAATCTGGACCGGATCGCTCACCGCGACGATGGATATCGGCCCCGGTACGCTGACCAACGTGTTCGGTTACCGCAAGTATGATTCTACGACCCTTGGCGATATTGACGCGACCCCTCTTTTCCTCTTCCACTCCGAAACCGAAACAGCACAAGAGCAGTTCTCGAACGAGCTGCGCTATGCGATGAAATTCGACAACCTCGATCTGACGATCGGAGGGTTCTACTTCAATCAGGATCTCGCCTATACTGAAACCCGAGCGCTGCGCCGTGACCTGCCGCCAGCTTTTCAACCGCCGGTGTTCTTTGGCGGTGGGGCTCAGGACCATGAGGTTATCGGCGTGTTCGCCAATGCCCAGTATCAGCTGACCGATGCCTTGTCGGTGATCGCCGGGATACGCTGGAACCAGGAAACCAAGGATGCAGGCGTGACCTACATCCTGCCTCGCGCGCCCTGTTCGTTCGTTCAGGGCACCTGCCCGACCGGCACGGAGCCGTTTGACCCCGCCACTGAAAGGGACGGCTTCACCGACCGCATTCGTTTCCGCAACGTCTCTCCCAAGGTCGGCCTGCAGTACGAATTCGCCGACAGTCAGATCTACGGACACTGGAGCCGCGGCTTCCGTTCGGGCGGCTACAACTTCCGTATTACCAGCGTGGAAGTGTTCAATCGGGCTTTTGACCAGACTGGCTTACTCGGTTTCGATGAGGAAAAGGTCGACAACTACGAGATCGGCGGCAAGTTCCAGACGGCCGATCGTTCGTTCACGCTCAATGCCGCGGCCTATGTCACCAAGGTCAGCAACATGCAGCGCGAAGTGAACCTGGCCGATCCGGGTGCAGGAATCGTGCAGAACATTCTCAATACCGCCGACGCGACGATCATGGGCTTTGAAGCCGAAGCGCGCATGCGCGTCTCGGATTCGCTGGCCTTTACCGCCAATATCGGGATCATCGATGCCGAATATGACGAAGTGCTGTTCGATATTTCGGGTGACGGTTTCATCAACGATACCGATCTGGCGCTGAGCCTGCCGCGCGTTCCCCCGATCACGGTCGGCCTTGGCGCGATCCACGAATGGGATCTCGGCAACAGCTCGATCCTGACGCGGATCAACTACCAGTACCGTGACGAGGCAGCCTATACCGATGACAACCTCGGCTGGCTGAACTCGCTGGACAACCTTGAAGCCAACATCACTTGGGAAACCCCGGTCGAAGGCCTCTCGTTGTCGATCTATGGTCGCAACCTGCTCGATCAGGTGCAGGAAGGCGGCGATACGCAGGTTCCATTCGGCGGCCCGAACTCGACCGGCGTGCGCCAGCCGTTCGGCCCCAACCCGACCGCCGGCACCTTCACGCCACTGATGCGCGGCCGGAACATCGGTATCGAAGCGCTGTTCGAGTTCTGATGTTTGTGAGGCGATTGCCCCTCCGGGTGATCGTCCTTGCGCTGCGAACGAAACATTAAAAATAGATAAGGGCGCTCCGGTGAGGGGGCGCCCTTTTTCGTGGCGCTTTCTTGTCCGCTTGACGCTCGCCTGCTTGCGGCTGAGTTATTCACAGACGCAGAACTGCGCGGAGCAGACCCGCATTTCGGCGCACCGAGTATGATGGCCGTCTCGTAATTCTTGCTCACTCACATGCTGTTCCCCATGAGACAGTTGATGGTAGCCAGTTTCGCCAACATAGCGAAGAGCAGTGCAGCTTCTGTTTCGGCGCGGAGAGGTGCTCCTATAGCTTGCACGCAGCCGAAGGGTCGACGCTCACGCGCAAGCTAGCACGGCCTTTTCAGCTCCGTTTCTCCCGTCTCGCCTTCTCACATAATAGAGCGCAGCCGCCACGCGGGTGAGAAATCCAGCCCGCCTAGCTTAACTTTCCGATCACGGAGTATGGCTGAGGATCAATTTTCAGGGGCGTCCATCACAAGTGTTTTCGCGTAACTGTGAGCGCAGTTGCACCATCGCCAATCGATTATTGGGACCCTGTTGACATTCATGTAATGGACATTACACCTTCGCATCTGCAACAAAATACCAGATGAAAGACCTCTCCCGATGAATCGCATTTGCACCGGCCTTGCCGCCTGCTTCCTGATCGCTGCGTGTTCAGGCGAGCAGGCTCCCCCAGAGCCTCAGCCGATTCCGGTGCAGACTGTAACCATTGCCAGTCAGGCGATCCCCAATGTGATTGAACTGCCCGGGCGGGTGGAACCGGTGCGTCAGGCCGAAGTGCGCGCCCGGGTGACCGGTATCGTGGTGAAACGGCTCTATACAGAGGGCACCAACGTCGCCGAAGGCCAGCCGCTGTTCCGGATCGATCCGCGCGAATTGCGTGCAAGCTACGCGCAGACGCAGGCCGCACTTGATCGCGCGCGCGACGCAAAGCAATGCTCGCGCGGTCGTGGAACGTTACAAGCCGCTGGTTGCTGAGAACGCGATCAGTAGCCAGGAATATGACGCCGCGCTGGCAACCGCGCGCGAGGCCGAAGCCAATGTCGCGCAGATCCGCGCCCAGCTGGAGGCCGCGTCGCTCCAGCTCAACTACACGACGGTGCGCGCGCCGATTGCCGGCCGGGCCGGCCGGGCGGAAATTACCGAGGGCGCGCTGGTGAGCCAGACCGAAGGCACGCTGATGACGCGGATCGAGCAGACCGCGCCGGTCTATGTCAATTTCGCCCAAGCCGCGAGCGAGGTTCTGACGATCCGCCGTGCCATCAGCGCGGGCCAGATCGTGCTCGATGCCAATGGCAGGGTCGAGGTCCGCCTCACCTTCACCGATGGCAGCGAATATCCCATCCCCGGCTACATCAACTTCCTCGCCCTTTCGGTCGACGAAGAAACGGGGACCGTGGACCTTCGCGCCGAATTTCCCAATCCTTCGGGGGTACTGCTCCCCGGCGAATTCGTTCGGGCCAAGCTGTTCGTGGGCGAATTGAAGCAGGGCATCACCGTACCGCAGCGTGCCGTGACACTGTCCGAACAGGGCGGTTCGGTATTCGTGATCGACGCCAAGGGACTGGTCGCACCGCGCCCGGTGAAGCTCGGCGCGCTGGTTGATGGCAACTGGATCGTGGAAAGCGGGCTGAAGGCAGGCGACGTGGTCATCGTCAGCAACCTCCAGAAGCTGCGGCCTGGTGTGCCGGTAAAGGCGGTCAAGGGCCCTGCTGCGGCAAGGCAACCTGCCGCAGCGAAGCCCGCACCAGTCACCGGAGCACTTTGATCCATGGCGCGCTTTTTCATCGATCGCCCCATCTTCGCCTGGGTGGTGGCGCTCGGCATTCTGCTGGCCGGTATCATTGCCCTCCGGGCCCTGCCGATCGAGCAATATCCCGAGGTCGCCCCGCCATCGCTTACGATCAGCGTGGTCTATCCCGGTGCCGATGCGCAGACGCTGGAACAGAACGTCACGCAAGTGATCGAACAGCAGCTCAACGGGGTCGAGGGCTTCCTCTACATGGCCTCGTCCAGTGCATCGAACGGCACGGCGAGCATAACGCTGACCTTCGAGGCCGGGACTGATATCGACATTGCGCAGACCGAGGTGCAGAACCGCCTCAGCACGGTCGAAGCGCGCCTGCCCGAAGAGGTGCGCCAGCAGGGCATCACAGTACGGCAGGCCAATGCCGGCTTCCTGTTGATCGTCGCGCTGACGTCGAAAACCGGCGATCTGAATAGCACGGATCTGGGCAATATTGCCTCCAGTCAGGTAATTGATGAACTGAGGCGGGTTCCGGGGGTTGGCGATATCACACTGTTCGGCTCGGCTTACGCTATGCGGATCTGGCTAGATCCCGAAGCGCTGGCCTCCTACAATCTGTCGCCAAGCGCAGTGCTGAACGCGATCCGCGAACAGAATACCCAGATTGCCGGTGGCTCAATCGGGGCAAAGCCGCTCGCTGCCGGCCAGCAAATCACGGCCACGATTACCAGTGAGGGGCGCTTCAGCACTGTCGAGGAGTTCGAGAATATCATCCTGCGGGCCAATACGGGCGCAGCCGTGGTGCGCTTGGGTGAGGTTGCCCGGATTGAAATCGGCGCGCAAAGCTACGCCACATCTACCACGCTCAACGAGACGCCGATGGCAGGCATGGCTGTGCAGCTTGGCACCGGCGCCAACGCGCTCGCTGCGGCCGAAGGTGTGAAATCGCGGATAGCAGAACTGGAGGCCGGTCTGCCGAGCGGCGTCACATGGTCAATCCCCTATGACACCACCCCCTTCGTCCAAGCGTCGGTCGACGAGGTCATCAAGACACTCGTCGAAGCAATGGTCCTGGTGTTTCTGGTCATGTACCTGTTCCTCCAGAACTGGCGCGCAACGCTGATCCCCACGCTGGTGGTGCCGATTGCATTGGCGGGGGCATGTCTGGGGCTGTGGCTGTTCGGCTTTTCGATCAACGTCCTCTCGCTGTTCGGCATGGTCCTCGCGATCGGCATTCTGGTCGACGATGCGATCGTCGTGATCGAGAATGTCGAGCGGATCATGCGCGAGGAAGGCCTCCCTCCGCTCGAGGCGACCCGCAAGGCGATGGACCAGATCACCACCGCGATCATCGGCATCACGCTGGTGCTGATTGCGGTGTTTGTGCCGATGGCGTTCTTCCCCGGATCGACCGGCGGCATCTACCGCCAGTTTTCGGTGACGCTGGCGATTGCGATCTTCTTCTCGGCGCTTCTGGCGCTGTCGCTCACCCCGGCGCTGTGCGCGACCTTCCTTAAGCCGATTGCGGGCGGCCATGGCCATGCAGAGAACGCCCCGGAGGCCGAGCCTGATGCTCCGCCACAGCGGGGCTGGCGTGGATGGGGCTCGCGGGGGCGGGCGCTGACCGGGCGGTTTCTGGGCAAGTTCAACATCTGGTTTGGCCAGATGGAAGGCAAGTACGACAACGCCAACACGCGTATCCTGTCACGCCCCAAACGCGCAGGTGCGGTGTTCCTCGCGCTGGTTGCTGTCACCGTGCTCCTGTTCGTCCGCCTGCCCACCGCCTTTCTGCCGACAGAGGATCAGGGCTTCCTAATCACAGCGGTGCAAGCCCCTCCCGGCGCGACCGAAGAACGGATGGACGAGGCGCTGAAACCCGTCACCGATTTCTGGCTGGCGCAGGAAGAAGTCCGCAGCCTTGTGGTTGTGCGCGGCTTCAGCTTTTTTGGTCAGGGCCAGAACAATGCGCTCATGTTCGCCTCGCTCAAGCCGTGGGGGGAACGGACAGCGGCTGAAAGCAGCGCCGGGTCGCTGCTGCAAAAGGCGATGGGAACCTTTATGCAGAATGACGGCGCGACCGCCTTCGTCATCCAACCGCCCGCGATCCAGTCCCTGGGTCAGGCGAGCGGATTTACGTTGAAGTTGCAGGATCGCGGCGGCTTGGGTCGCGAAGCTCTGATCGCGGCGCGCGATCAGTTGCTGGGGGCGGCATCGCAAAACCCCGTGATCGCCAACCTCAGACCCGAAGATCAGGGGCCGAGCCCCGAAGTTGACGTCAAGATCGACCGGGTGCAGGCCCGCTCGCTCGGTCTCTCGATGACGGATGTGAACGCGGCGCTGTCGATCACCTTCGGTTCGGCCTATGCCAATGATTTCAACCGCGAAGGCCGGGTGCTCCAAGTGCTGGTGCAGGCCGACGCGCCGTTCCGGATGACGCCGGATGACGTGCTGGCGTTGCGGATTCCCAACACGGCAGGCGAGCTGGTGCCCTTCGGCGCCTTCGCCTCGGCCGAATGGGGCGCCGCGCCCGCCAGCCTTGCGCGCTACAACGGTTATCCGGCGATGACGCTGTCGGGGATGGCAGCGCCGGGGGAATCCTCGGGCGCTGCGCTGGCCGAGATGGAGCGGCTCGCCGGAGAGCTCCCGCAAGGCATCGGTTTTGAATGGACCGGTGTGTCTTACGAGGAAAAGCAGGCGGGCGGTCAAATTGGCCTGCTGCTAGCCCTGTCGGTGGTGGTCGTTTTCCTCGTGCTGGCAGCGCTCTACGAAAGCTGGACGATCCCGCTGGCCGTACTGCTGATCGTGCCGATGGGCGTGCTGGGCGCGGTCTTGTTTTCGATGCTCCGCGGGCTTTCGGCGGATGTCTATTTCAACGTCGGCCTGATCACCATCATCGGTCTGGCTGCCAAGAATGCGATCCTGATCGTGGAATTCGCCATCGAGGAGGAAGAGCGCGGCGAATCTCCGCTGGATGCGGTCAGGTCGGCCGCCCGGCTGCGGCTTCGGCCAATCATCATGACCTCGCTTGCCTTTGCAATGGGGATGGTGCCGCTGGTGCTGGCCAGCGGCGCGGGTGCCGCCAGTCGCATTGCCGTGGGCACGGGCGTTCTGGGCGGCATGATCGCGGCGACCGTTCTGGGCATCTTCCTGATCCCGCTGCTTTATTTGATGGTCCGCCGTATCGGGCGCAGGGAAGACGAAAAGCCTGCCGAACCTGTTCCGCCCTATGGCCCAGTCCGCAATGGGGAGCTCGCGCAATGAACCGCCTGATCCCCCTCGCGCTGGCCTCGACCCTGCTTGCAGGCTGCGTTAATCTCGCACCGGATGATACGCGTCCTGCGCTAGCAACCGCGCCGGCTTTCGATCCCGCCTATCGACCCGACGGCACCCTCGTCGCTTCGCAACTCTCCTATCGCGAGTGGTATCGTGATCCGCGCCTGCAAAGCCTGATTGCCACCGCGCTGGCGAACAACCGCGATCTGATGGTCGCCACGGCGCGCATTGAGCAGGCGCGTGCGCAGTTCCGTATCGAAGACAGCCGACGTCTGCCCAATCTCGTTGCCACGGCCAGCGGTACGCGGACGCGGCAAGCCACGGCCGGAAACCCTGTCTTCGGTGCCGGTGGCGGTAATCTACCCACCTCCTTCACGTTCAACCGCTACGACATTGGCGTCGGTGTCAGCGCGTTCGAGCTCGACTTCTGGGGCCGCGTCAGAAACCTGAGCGATGCGGCGCGCGCGAGCTATCTTGCAACGGTGGCCAACCAGCGAGCGTTCTACCTTTCGCTGATCGCTGACACGGCCACGACCTATTTCGAGATCATCGAAACCGAGGAACAGATCGTTCTGGCCGAAGCGACCGCCGCTAGCCGACGGGAAGGGCTGAAGATCGCCAAGCTGCGGCTTGATGCCGGCGTTACGTCTGCGTTGCCTTATCGCCAGGCGGAAACCCTGCTGACGCAGGCCGAACAGCAGATATCAAGCGAGCGGTTGGCGCTGGCGCAGTTGCGCAATCAGCTTGCCGTTCTGGTTGGCGGTGTCGCGCCCGACGCCCTGCCGCAGGGGCTCTCACTGGCCGCGCAGGCAGACGAACGGCGGCTTGCGGCCGGGTTGCCATCAGAGTTGCTGCTCGCCCGGCCCGATATCATCGCGGCGGAGGAACAACTCCGGGCGGCGCGGGCCAATATCGGGGCCGCACGCGCCGCGTTCTTCCCTTCCATTTCGCTCACCGGCAACGCGGGCCTTACTTCCGCCAGCCTCGGCAATCTGTTCGATGGGGATGGGCTGGGCTGGAGTTTCGGCCCGTCAATTTCGCTGCCAATCTTCGATTTCGGCGTGCGCGAAGCCAATCTCGATCTGGCCAAGGCGCTGGAGGTCGAACAGGTCGCGACCTATGATCGCACCGTCCAGCAGGCGTTCCGTGAAGTCTCCGATGCGCTGGCCGGACGTGAATATCTCGCCGAACAGATTGCCACGCTGGAACGGGCGCGCGATGCGCAGGTTGAAATCGCACGGATCGCGCGGGCGCGCTATCGCGAAGGCGTGGCCGACTACCTCGAAGTCCTTGATGCCGAGCGAAATCTTTTCAGCGCGGAACAGCAGTTGCTCGCAACGCGGCGTGCCTGGCTACAGAACCGCGCAACCTTGTTCGTTTCGCTTGGCGGAGGCTAGTCAACAACGGAATCGGACTGTTGATAAGTGTCAATGATCGCTCGTGATGGTTCTGTGGGCCTTCCCTCTCGTTGTGATCGTGGCGTTCGCTTTGCCGCCCATGGGGCTTTGCGCTCTGCTAAACCCCCAGAAAATGCGCCCGTCGAGGGCTCAAGGGCAAGTACTTATGGCAAGCTAGAGGCCTGGCGTAGGCACTACAGCGAAGAGCGACCGCACAGCATGATCGGGAATATCCCCCCGATCATGCTGGCAAACTCAGCCGGTGAAACCAGTCCACTGGACCTGAGCAAGGCGGAAAACTCCAGGCCCGAGTGGTCCAAGGTTGGGTAGCAGTGCTCAACAACCGTCAGGCTTTAACCGCAGCTGGGGGAAAGCTGGGGGTCACGTCACCCCGCCCATGACAGCAGGACGTCGGCAACATCGCCCGTTTCCTCTGCGGCGATTGCAAGCACGAGGCGGACGATTTGATCGCGCCGACCCTTGGTGAGAGTTCCGATCGATCCGAAATCGAGAATCCGACATCGCGTTCGCCAATCAGGAATACATTGCCGGGATGCGGATCGCCGTGGAATTCACCGTTCAGGATGATCATGCGCAAGACAGCGTTGGCAAAGCTTTTAGCAAAGGCCGCTACCCGCGGATCGTCTGAGACGGCGCCGAGCGAAGAAGCCGGTCTGCCGTAAAGGCGTTCCTGAACGTTGACCCGCAACCCGGTCAGTTCCCAGTGAATCGTCGGCGTCTTGACGCCGATCGTCTCAAGAAATGCGCCGATCCGTTCGCAAGCGCGTGATTCTGCGGCCAGATCCATCTCCCAGGCGAGATTGCGGCCGAAGGTTTGTAAGAACTTTGCCGGCCGCTAGCGGGCGATCTCCGGCGACCGTGTCTGCAATCCAATGCTTTGCAAAAAGATCACTGCGAGTAGCGAGAAGCTGACCAAGTTTGATACCAACCGGCCCGATATCTCGAAGAAAGGCGACCACAGCGGCCGGACGAAATTCACGCGGATCAATGATGGCGTTCGAAGATGGCGTAAATCCTAGAGCGGCAGCGAGGTTCTTCGCCGCGTACTTTACAAGAATTTGGCCGATTTCCGCAGCGCGGGTGATCGTCCCGATAGGTTTTTCCGGCAGCACGGACATGCACTTTATTCCGTGTTCGTCCGGTGCTGTTCGAGATTAACCGATATTCGGGCAAGAATCTGCTGCAAGGCGCGTTTTTCGTCAGCTGTTACGCCGCGCCAAAGCAGATCGTGAAGTCGATCTGCCGAACCTCGGAGGGCGGGAAGTAGATCGTCGATTTCCTCTGTGAGAATCAGATCCCAGGCGCGCCGATCCTTTTCAGTTCTGACTCTCTCCATCAATCCTTTTGCGCAAAGATCCGCCACCGCATGGCCGATTGTCGCCGCCTCGAGCTCGAGTTTTTTTGCTATCTCAGTCTGGGTCAAGCTTGGATCACGTAGGAGCTGTCCGATGATCCTCCACTGTGTTTGATTGAGGCCGATCCGGGCGACCCGCGCATCGTACATCCGTCGGGCGCCCCGACTGATCTCGTCCATAAGATAAATGAGCTCGTCGTCATCAGTGATGACCTCCCGCCTCATTTGGGCCCGCGATATTAGGTCTGAAACTTCATCCATATGCGTGTCTAGCTCGGTCGGCGCAGATGCCCAAACGATAATTGATAAGACACTTTACTAAATTGCTCCCGCGCTTTACGGCGAGCTGCGCTGCCCGATTCCCTTCGATTGCTGAAAGAGTCAGATGACCGATACCTCCATCGAACCGGAGCAGGAAAACGCGCAATCGCCAGACCCGCGAGGGCGCCAACGGCTACGCGTGGTGCTATTCATCGTTGGTCTTTCACTACTGCTTAGCGGGGGGGGATGGTATTACCGGCATGTTATTTATGGGCAGTACATGCAATCGACCGACAACGCCTATGTCGCTGCTGACAGCGTCGTTGTCTCTTCCAAAATCGCAGGATACGTGGAAGAGGTCTTCGCAAGGGAAAACGAGCACGTCGCTCGCGGCGCAGCCCTCGTACAATTGGATTTACGCGATTATCAGGCGCAGGCGCAGCAAGCGAGCGCACAGATTGCCGCGACACTCGCCGGCGCCGACACAGTCCGGTCTCAGGTAAATGAACAAGATGCGGCAATCCGCCAGGCGCGAGCCCAGCTTGCGGTGGCCCGTGTGGCGGTAGACCTGGCGAGCGACCAAGTGGCCCGCTATAAACCTTTGGCGATCACCGGAGCCGAACCGCAGGAGAAGCTCGACCAGTATGAAGCGCAGGCGCGGCAGGCGCGCGCCCAACTCGCCGCAGCGCAGGCAGCTGTTTATGCAGCGACGGCTCGCCGGGCGACTCTGTTCGAACAGATTGGCCAGACAGAGGCACAGGCGGACGCTGCTCGTGCCCAGCTGAAGACGGCCGACCTTACAGTCGAATCAACGTTACTGCGCGCCAGCAAGGCCGGCCGCGTCGGCGATCTCTCGGTGAGGGTGGGCCAGTTTGTTCAACCGGGCCAGCGATTGATGACGGTGGTGCCAGTGACCGCGATATATGTCACTGCCAACTTCAAGGAGACGCAGGTCGGTTTGATTCGACCGGGCCAGAACGTCAGGCTTGAGGTTGATGCCTTACCCGACCTTGAAATCGCGGGTCGGGTGGACAGCATATCCCCGGGAACAGGAGCAGAATTTTCTATCCTCCCGCCTGAAAATGCGACCGGCAACTTCACCAAGATTGTTCAACGTATTCCGGTCCGTATTGCTATCGAAGCCCCCCCTGAGGTGCGGCGTCTGCTCGTTCCAGGCATGTCGGTAGTTGCGACAGTCGACACCCGGAATGCGGCAGGTGAGCTGGAAGAGATCTCGAGCCGGACGAAATGACCGAAGCACCGGTAGCCCCTGGTACTCCTCGAGGTCCGGCCTCGGGCCGTCAGAACGCGGATGCCACCGCCTGGGTTGCTGTGGCCGCAGGGGCTCTCGGGGCTATGCTGGCGACGCTGGACATCTCGATCGTCAATTCTGCTCTGCCTGTCATCCAAGGAGAGATCGGTGCCACAGGCGCCGAAGGGACTTGGATTGCTACCTCATTTCTCGTTGCCGAAATTGTCGTCATCCCGCTGAGCGCCTGGCTCGAGCGTCTGTTCGGTTTGCGAACCCTTCTCATCATCGCGGTCAGCGCGTTCACCGCCTTTTCGGTTCTTTGCGGGATTGCCACCGACCTTGCGACGATGATCATCGGCCGCACGGGCCAAGGTTTCATGGGGGGAGTGCTCATTCCCACAGCTATGACCATCGTGGCCAAAAGACTGCCACCACATCAGCAGCCGATCGGGATGGCCCTGTTCGGCATGACCGTGATCCTCGGGCCCGTGATGGGCCCACTGATAGGTGGGTGGTTGACCGAGAATCTGAGCTGGCACTACGCCTTCTTCGTCAACGTGCCCGTTTGCGGCCTGCTGCTGCTCTTGCTATTCGTTGGCCTTACCCACGAAAAGCCGAAGTGGGAATATCTTACAGACGCGGATTGGGCAGGCATTCTTGGGCTCATCCTGGGGCTTGGCGGTTTGACAGTTGTCCTTGAGGAGGGCCACCGTGAGGAATGGTTTGAATCTTCTCTCATTCGTTGGCTCACAGTGATCACCGTCGTGGGTTTCGCGTCGCTTATTTACGGACAGATAAAATCACGCAAACCGGTTTTGAAACTCCAACTCCTGTTCAATCGACAGTTCGCCAGCGTTGCGATCATGGCACTCGCTCTGGGCATGGTGATGTATGGTTCGACCTACGTCATCCCGCAGTTCCTCGCGATCATTTCTGACTACAACGCGCTTCAGACCGGGCTGGTCATATTCTGGATGGGCGTCCCGGCATTTTTGTTGATGCCTGTGCTTCCCTTGATGATCCGAAAGATCGACATCCGCATCGCCGTTGGCGCCGGCATGTTGCTGATGGCGGTCAGCTGCTTTGTCAGCACTAGCCTTACGGCCGAGTCCGGTGGAGCCGTTTTCACGGAAAGCCAGCTCCTGCGCGGGGTCGGCATGATTTTGTCGATGATGTTCCTGAACCAGGCCACGGTGGCTTCGGTTGCCAAGGAGGATGCAGGGGACGCATCGGGTATTTTCAACGCGGCCCGCAATCTCGGTGGCTCTTTCGCTCTTTCCGCTCTGGCATCGTTCCAGGACCAGCGGATCTGGCATCACAGCCGACGGATGGAAGAGAACCTTAACGCGAACAGCGTTTCGCTGCAGGGTTATCTCGACGGGATGGCACAAAACTTCGGCGGCATGGAGGCGGCTATGGCGACCCTGAGCCGCACCCTCCAACGCGAGGCGTTCATTATGACCTACAATGATGTGTTCCTGGTGATGGGGGTTCTGACCCTCGCAACGGTTCCGTTGGTTCTCTTCCTGAGGCCGCTTCCAAGAAATTTCTCCCTTTCGATGCACTGAGCCCAACATGATGCGCCATTCGATACCATTGCTTCTCGCCATTGCTCTGCTGGCAGGTTGCACGGCCGGGCCGGACTATTCAGGACCACCGGCAATCCTTTCGGCGGATACCGGCCTTCGTTTCGTCCGCGCCGGCGACAATGAGGGCGTGTCGGGCCCGGTTCTTGCCGAATGGTGGGTGTTGCTCGACGATCCAGAACTGACACGGTTGATCAAGGCTGCATTGGCCGCGAACCCTTCACTTCGGGCAGCGCAAGAGCGCATAGCGCAGGCCCGGGCATCGGTCAGGCAGGATCGGGCAGGGAGAATGCCGACGCTCGGGACCCAGGCTACCACCTTCCAAGGACGTCTTCCCGGTCTCGACATCCAAGGCCGCCCCGCTTCCTCTTCAGGGCAAACGGATGCGAATGCAGAAGGTGACGACGCCCTCAGCTTTTACAATGTGGGTCTCAATGCCAATTGGGAACTGGAGTTCGCGGGCGGCTCCCGACTGCGCATCGAAGCCAGCAATGCGCAGGCTGCAGCTGCGGTGGCCACTGCGGAGGACGCGAAGGTTCAATTAACCGCCGAGGTTGCCAACAATTATGTCAACTTGCGGGAGGCCCAGTTCCGCGCCGAACAATACCAGGCGCAGATCAAGTTGCAGGAAGAAATCCTTGCACTGACCTATCAGCGGTATCAGCAGGGCGCGCTGCCGCTTTTCCCGGTGGGCAACGCAAACGCCGAGCTCGAGGTGCTCAAATCGCAGTTCGCCGAGGCGGAGGCTGATCAAGCCGTCCTGATCGACGCGCTTACCATCCTGTCAGGCCGGATTCCGGGATCGGCGGCCGAAGAACTCACGACGCCGCGCGATATTCCCTTGCCACCGGAGCAGGTTGATGTCGGCGATCCGGCGAGTCTCATTGAGCGACGACCCGACATCAGGGCGGCTGAGCGGAATCTCGCCGCTGCAACTGCACGGATCGGCGTGGCCGAAGCGGCAAGGTTCCCGAAGCTGTCCTTCATGGGAATTTTGGGCCTCGGCGGATCCTCACCCGACGACATCTTTGATGTTGGCGATCCTTCGTCATTGGCAATTCCCCGCTTGGAATGGAACTTTCTCGATTTTGGAAGGGTTGAGGCTTCTGTGGATCGAGCCAGTGCAGTCCGCAATGAGGCTGTCGCCAACTATCGGCAAACCGTTCTTTCGGCTCTGCAGGATGCCGAGCGAGCACTTGCCCGTTTTGGGCAGCAGCGGGTTGCACTGGCAGCGCGCGCGCAGATCAAGCTGCAGGCCGATAGCGCGGCCGATCTGAGTCGCCAGCGCTTTACGGCCGGAGCGATCTCAAAGTCTGATCTCAATCGTGCGCTGCGCGACCAGCAGCAGGCTTCCTCAGATCTCGTCCAGGCTAAAGGCGCTCTTACCATCGCGTGGATTGCGCTGCAGAAGTCACTCGGCCTTGGCTGGCAAGAACCAATTCAGCAGCAGTAATTCTTCGAAACTTTTGACAAAATTCGCATCGCATTGGAAGTTTCTTTTAGGGTTCGACGCAATCAAGCGGGGCCAATCAAATAACATGGTCAAACCTCCTATCAATGATGCCCAGAAATGGGCGTTCGCTAACGCCTCGAGTTCTATAAGGCTGGTATCCAGCTATGTTCGAAAAGTCGGAAATTGATCGTGCACTACGGCGCAATGCGACGCGGTTCCGGCCATTGGTGCGGAGGTTTAAGGGGCGCTTTATCATCAAGATCGCGGAACAGAGAACTTTCCGCCATTTATGGGACATGCATGGTAACGTCTGCCTTTGAGCTCATACAGGTGCTCTGCATTGCCTCGCCGCATGATCACATGAGCGCATGAGGCGGCTGCGAAATCCGGGCGAAGCCCCTGCAGTCGGCGTGATCTACAATCCGCGCAGCCACCGCAATATCCGTGGCTACTTCGACTTTAGCTTGTGTCCGAATGTCCTTACAGCCCAGCCTGACTCCCTCGCGCAACTTACGACGGCTATGTCTGAGTTCGCTGAGAAGGCAATCAACCTCCTTGTGATATGCGGTGGCGACGGTACGGTTCGTGATGTGCTTACTTGCGGGCTGGAAATCTTCGGTGACGATTGGCCGGCCATCGCGGTGCTCCCAAGGGGCAAGACCAACGCACTCAGCGTTGATCTTGCCATTCCACGCAATTGGGGTCTGCAGGATGCATTAGCCGCGCTTGATCACGGCAAGCGAGTTTATCGTTGCCCCATGAAGGTCACGGCCGTCAGCGAGCCGGGCAAGTACGTCGCCGGTTTCATCCTCGGCGCCGGAGCCTTCACCAAGGCAACCCACGCCGGGCAGAGAGCGCACAAA
Source organism: Blastomonas sp. CCH9-A1 (assembly GCF_001557175.1). Lineage (NCBI taxonomy): Bacteria > Pseudomonadati > Pseudomonadota > Alphaproteobacteria > Sphingomonadales > Blastomonadaceae > Blastomonas > Blastomonas sp. CCH9-A1. The sequence goes on along the minus strand of NZ_LSHM01000015.1, from coordinate 9,243 downwards.
CTGGGTGCCTTCGGAAGCATTGTGGTTGGGGTAACTGGCATGTGGACGCTGATGCAGTTCATGTTTGCTACGCGTGGGAATGCATGGCGCCGAGGGGCGCGGATGCTCATCGGGCTCGGCAATACAGATGAACCAATGGGCTATAGCGGAAAATGGGACCCGTCGATGCGCCAGCTGCTCTTCGCTTCCACGCTCGAGCGATTTCCGGCCGGGATGAGGCCGTTTGGCGCGCTTAAGACTGGGTTGAAGCTGGTCATAGTAGACCAAATTTCGCGCAGAGCCGCCCTGATGATACCCATTGTGCTGATGAGCAAGCTCAAATTCAGGCTCCGCCAGCGCGGGATTCACCAACTCCTGACAACGCAATTCAGCCTTTCCATAGACGATGAGGTCATCCTTGATGGGGAGGCCTTTCCATCGGATGATTACCGTATCGAGGAAGGGCCGGAGCTCGCCTTCATAGTCCCATGATGGCCGTCTAGTGATCGGGGTACGGGCAGCGTCTGCCTTACCCAGTTGGCTATACTCCTCCTGAGGCGGCAGGCACGCAATGGTGGGCCATCATCACCTATGCCAAGTGGGTCTGCCGGGTGAAGAAGGTTCATCGCCTGCTGCTCCAGCGCCATAGCGGAAAGGCGGACCAGCGTCGCCACGACGGGCGTGTCGCGGTTGATACCCGCAACACCCGTTGGTGCTCTGACGGGTTCGAGATCGGGTGCCACGGCGGCGAGAAGGCGCAGGTCGCCTTCTTCCTCGAATGCTGCGATCGCGGGGCGATGGGCTTCGCTGCCACCACGGCTGAGAGTCCCCGGCTGGCATAACCGCCGAGGACCCGCAGGATCTCGTGACCGTCACTGTCGCGAACCGCTTCGGTCGGGTACGGTGATGGGCTCAACATTGAATAGCTGAACGATAATATCAGCTGCTAAACCGGCAGGAAGAGCCGCTCGTTCGCCTGCGAGATCAACCTCTGACCGCTCGCCACTCCTATCGACAGCCCTCAATCCAACGGCTTGGCCGAGGCGTTCGTGCACACCATGCCCCCTGCTTTGCCAAAAACCACAACGCCAGAGCGGCGAACAACCGACTGCCCGGCTGTTTTCCCCACTGCAACACCGTCCATCCGCATAGTGGCCAAGTGTCTCGCCTAAGCTGCATAAAAGCTTTCCGTTCACGCTCTCGCTCTCCCCGCCAGACCGGTCCACCATAAATTTCGTCGGTAGATCGGGCGCTTCTCGACCCGTCTTGACTAAATCATATCGCTAGCCATATGAACAGCATGGCATCAGCGCAGGTGGGTACGATGAACGCTCTATATTCGACAGTCGTCACGGCAATTGGCGGTCGTAGTGGCACGGTCAAAAGCGATGATGGGCTGCTGGAAATTAGGCTTGCGATGCCGAACGGCCTTGGGGGCAAGGGCGGCGCGACCAATCCAGAGCAGCTTTTCGCGGCCGGATATGCTGCCTGTTTCGGCAATGCGGTGATCCATGTCACCCGCAACAAGGACCGCGCGATCAAGGACGAGGATGTCGAGGTCGCGGCCACCGTCGGCCTTACGCCAAACGGCAGCGGCGGCTTTGCACTGGTGGTCGCTCTGAACGTCATACTGACCGGCGTAGATCAGGCGACCGCCGAGGCGATCGTCGAGCAGGCGCATCAGGTCTGCCCCTATTCTAATGCGACCCGTGGCAATATCGATGTCGCGTTGAGCGTGAAGACGCGATGAACGACGCCCCGCACGCAGCCGAAACCGAAGACCGGCTTCGCCTCGACCGCCAGATCTGCTTTCCGCTCTACGCGGCCACGAACCTGATCCAGCGGCTGTATCGGCCTCTGCTGTCTCCGCTTGGGCTAACCTATTCGCAGTATCTTGTGCTGCTCGTGCTGTGGGAGCGTGGCCACGCCACGGTGGGCGAATTGCGCGAGTGCCTGCATCTGGATGCTGGCACCATCACACCGCTGCTCAAGCGGATGGAGCGGGACGGGCTGGTGACCCGCAGCCGGGACCGGCAGGACGAGCGTCGGGTGATCGTGGCATTGACCCCGAGCGCAGCCGCGCTGCACGAGGAGGCGCGGCAGATCCCCGATGGGATGGCCGCCCGGATCGGTGTGGATGACGCGCAGGGCGCAGAACTGCACGACCTCACCACATCGCTTGTCGCGCGACTGCAAACCGCCCTTGGGCAAAGAAGTGATGGGCAGGTGATCGCGCAGCGGAGTGCGCGGCGCGAAAAGATCAACCCTACAAGACGAGGTATCTCATGACCAACCAAACCCTCCCCCGATTTTCCGCCGACAACGGCCTGCGATTCAGGACGCTAGGCGATTCTGGCCTGTTCGTCTCGGAACTCTGCCTTGGGACCATGACCTTTGGCGGCGACAAGGACATCTGGGGGCTGATCGGCCAGGTGCAACAGGACGAGGCCGATGAGCTGATGACTATCGCGCTGGAGGCCGGTATCAACTTCATCGACACCGCCAACATCTATGGCCACGGCGGCAGCGAACGCATCGTCGGCCAGTCCCTGCACAATCTCGGTGTCCGCCGCGAGGATGTGGTGCTGGCGACCAAGGTGCTCGGTCCCATGCGGGACGGCCCCAACGCCCGCGGCGCATCGCGTGGCCACATCCTCAGCGAATGCAAGGCCAGCCTGGAGCGGCTTCAGACGGATTATATCGACCTCTATCAGATCCACGGCTTCGACCCGGCCACGCCGATCGAGGAGACGCTTGAAGCCCTAAATACCCTGGTTCAGCACGGCCATGTACGATATGTTGGCCTGTCCAACTGGGCGGCCTGGCAGGTGATGAAGGCCATCGGCATCGCCCGGGCGCGCAACCTGTGCCCGATCCTGTCCCTGCAGGCATACTATACCCTTGTCGGTCGCGACCTAGAACGCGAGATCATCCCGTTGCTGCAATCGGAAAAGGTCGGGCTGATGGTGTGGAGTCCGCTGGCCGGCGGTTACCTGTCGGGAAAATACGAAGCGCCCGACGCATCCGAGGAAAATCGGCGCGCCAAGTTCGATTTTCCGCCCGTTGATCGCTCGCGGGGTGCCGCCGCGATCGCACGTTTGCGCGACATCGCGGCCGGTAAGCAGATCGACGGTGAGCCTGTCAGCGTCGCACAGATCGCCCTTGCCTGGCTGTTGCACCAGAAGGCCGTGACCAGCGTCATCATCGGTGCCAGGCGCGCCGATCAGCTGAGGGACAACATCCGCGCCGCCCAACTCCACCTGTCCGCTGACGAATTGGCCACCCTCGACGAATGCAGCCGTCTGCCCGAGGAATATCCCGGCTGGATGATGCAGATGATGGCGCAATACCGAGACCACCGGGCGGACTGACGCCTATCGCCAACCCGCGGGGACGGCATCACCTATCTACCTTGCGGGGCAGTACACATCCCTCTTTCCAGACCGGGGCGATCGCCCCGATCCCTCATCAGGAGACACAGATGTCATCGCTTGATACCCAGAACCTCGCCCTGCGGGTTCACCACGACCGATACCCGGCGATCGATCCGCGCACCACGCTGAAGGACACGGCTGCGGGCAAGGTTGTCTTCATAGCCGGAGCATCGCGCGGAATCGGCCAAGCCACTGCCGTCGCCTTTGCCGAGGCGGGCGCACGGGCCATCCATCTTGCCGCAAGATCGAGGGATGCGTTGGAAGAGACGCGCGCGAACGTTACGCAGGTCAATCCGGATACCGCGTGCACGATACATGTCTGCGACGTAACCGATGCCGCTCAAGTCGCGGAGGCGGTCGATGATTGCGCCGCGCAACACGGCGCCATCGATGTGGCAGATGCCAATGCGGGCTATCTGGGGCCTTGGGTGAGGCTTGCCGAGACCGATCCGGACGGATGGTGGCGCACCTTTGAAGTCAATGTGAGAGGGGCCTATCACGTGGCCCGATATGCGATCCCCCATCTCGCACAGAGCGCGAAACGCCATGGGGCGCAAGGTTCGAGCGGGGGTCACCTGATCCTTCTGTCGTCGGTCGGGGCACAGATGCTTGTGCGGGGGGCGTCCGACTATCAGACATCGAAGCATGCGATCAATCGGCTTTGCGAGTTCATCCAGACCGATCATGGCGCGGACGGTGTCAAGTGCTTTGCCATCCATCCCGGAGGCGTCGCCACCGATCTGGGCAAAGCCATGCCCGAGGCCATGCACGCCTACCTGAGTGACTCTCCGGAACTTGCAGCCAGTTTCGCCGTCTGGCTGTGCTCGGGCGCAGCTGACTGGGCGGCGGGGCGTTACCTCAGCGCCAATTGGGACGTTGAAGCGCTGCTCGGCATGAAATCGGCGATCCTGGACCGCGATCTGCTGGTCAACCGTCTGCGCGCCGAGATCTGACCGCCAATCCGCAAAGCGCCGCGCGGGTGACCGCGCGTGGCTCCCGTTCAGCCGGTGCCGTCAACGCGGACTTTGAAAGCGTCGAGGCCACTGCCGGCCCCCGGCGCACGTCCTTATGTCGGCATCGGCAGAATTTCGGGGTGCCGCAGTTGCCCCTCCTTGATCCAGACCTGCGCGGCGGCGGGACAGACCGACGCCGACAGCGCCCGACCGGCGGGCAGGCGCGCCCAACTCAGCGCCGTGCACGGTTCGCCGTCGATGTGCAGCTCGCCCGAGACGACTAACAGTTCGAGACCTTGCGGATTCTCGACCATGATCTCGGCCCCGGCGGACCACTCCTCGAACCAGACCCGTTCTGCGGCGTCCTGAAACAGCAGACGCGCCGCAGAGGCCCCGGGGCGCGGCGGCAGGGCCTGCCCCTCGCCGGGTCGACAGACGATTTGCGCATGGTCGCCACGGCGATGCTGCCAGAGGCGGACGAAGATCGTACAGCCTTCCGCAGCGGCGGGACTGTGCGCCGTGCCGGGCGGGTTGCGGAAATATGATCCAGCCGGATAGTTGGCATGCTCGTCCTGAAAGACGCCCTCGAGTACCAGGATTTCCTCACCCCCGTCATGGGCATGTTGGGGAAAGGCGCTGCCGGACGCATAGCGCACGATGGAGGTCGCCCGCGCGACTTCACCACCTTCGCGGTAGAGCATCCGGCGATCGACCCCAGCGGCGGGGCTCGGTGTCCAGTCGAGGCGGGCGGCGTGGACGATGACGGGCTCATCAAGATCGGCGTTCAGGCGCAGGGCGCATTCCTCTGGCTTGTGGGTGGTCGAGCCGCGCGACGAGCGCGGTGGTTCCGCGCAGGGCGGCTTCGTGCGCACCAGCGAGATAGCCCGGAAAATCGATACTGGTCTCGGATCCGATGAGGTCGAGCCGCCCGGTCCAATCCCCTTCGATCCATGGAAGGCGCACGGGGGTGGGGTGCGTGCCGTCAGCCAGATCTAAGGGCGTGGCGGTCAACGGATCGGCGGCCCACTCCTTGTAATGGGTGGCGGCGGGCTCGGCCGCGGCGGCGCCGAAGAGCATCCCCAACTGCCGCAACGCGGCGGCGATCAGCGCGGCTTGTCCGGCGCGCGCCCTCTCCTGCGCAGAAACGCCGACGAAGCCGAACAGGGCCGAGCTACCTTTGGCCGTGTTGGCGTCGTGGATCTCGACCAGAGGACCGACCTGACTGAGCGCCGCGCCGGACAAGCCGGCTGCGCGCCAGAACGGCCGGTCATAGACTGCTACGACCTTGGCGTGCGGCGCCATCCATGTCGGCGTGCCGCGCCAGAGGTTGAGGACGGCTGGCGGCAGGAGCGGCTCGAACGCAATGCTGCTGGCGGCAAGGCGCGGGGGCAGGGCCAGCAGGACATGGGACGCAAGAAGGTCGTGCCCACCGTCGATCTTCACTGTTACGCCATTTTGGCAAAGGATGAGGGCGGTGGCGCGCGCGTTCAGCAGAACGCTGTGATCGGGCAAGTCGGCGGCCAGCCGCGTTGCTAGGTCCGGCATGCCGTGCACCGCCAGGATGCGCCCGCCGAGACGCGCGCGGGCCTCGATCAACTGAAAGGCGACACCGGCGCGGCCCAGCGCGCGCGCTGCGGTTATGCCTGCCAGCCCACCGCCAATTATCAGAACCGGCTGGATCATCTCTTCCTCCTGCGATTGTGGGGAGGCAGGTGGCCGCCCCTAGCGGGTCACGGACGACCAGCTGTCACGCCGCCATCGACCGGCAGGACCGCGCCGGTGATCCACGACGCCTCTTCCGAGGCGAGGAAGAGTATCGCGTCGGCCACGTCGCGGGGTTGGCCGTTGCGGCCGATCGGATGGAAGGCGTTAAAGCCCGGCAAGACTTCGGCAACTTGAGCATCCGACATGAAGGTGTTGTAAACTGGCGTCTCTACCACGGCCGGCGCGACTGCGTTGATGCGGATCCCATAAGGCGCGAGTTCGATGGCGAGGTTGCGGACCATCGCATGCACCCCTGCATTCGCAGCTGAATAAGCGGCGGAGGGCGTGGCACCGACAGCCTGGATCGCCCACATCGACCCTGTCTGTACTATCGCGCCGCCTTTGTCGCTCATCGCCCGGGCAGCGGCCTGCGCCGTGAAGAACTTGCCCTTCAAAATTGTATCGAGGAACCAGTCGTATTCCGCCTCGGTCAGATCGAGGAAGGGCTTGGGATTGAAGACGCCCGCATTATTCACCAGCACATCCAGCTTGCCGAAGCGCGACATCGCCAGATCGATCAGTGCCGCCCCGGTGGCGGGGTCGGCAATGTCTCCCGCCAAGACGCCGACCCGGGCGCCGCTGGGATCGATCTCTCGCGCGACTGCCTCCAGCTTTGCCAGGTCGCGGCCGCCGAGTACGACCGACGCGCCGTCGGCTGCGAAGCGCGCGGCCGCCTCCTTGCCGATGCCAGATCCGCCGCCTGTGATTGCCACAATTTTACCCTCGAAGCGCATCGTGATTCTCCGTCTATCTATGCATAGGTAGGCAATCATGAACGTTGCGCTATGGCTTTGCAAGATCTATCTATCGAGTGATAGAATATTCGGAGCCGCCATGAACGAAACCGCCCAAGCCATCATGGACGCCGCCGAAGCACGCATCCGAAGCGGCGGGTACATGGGCTTCAGCTTCCGAGATCTGGCGGCGGATGTCGGCGTGAAAAGCGCCAGCGTTCACTATCATTTCCCGACAAAGGAGCTGCTCGCCGCCGCAGTGGCGCGGCGCTACCGGGAACGCTTCTTGGCCGAAGTCGATCGCGACATAGCCGCAGGCGGCGACCTGGTGGCCGCATGGAAAGCGGGATTTCTGCGCGCTATCGACTCGGACGGCGGGATGTGCCTGTGCGGCGTGCTCGGTGCTGCGGCAGGCATTTTACCGCACGTGGTGCGGAGCGAGGCGCGCGAATTCTTCGAGGCCGGTCTTGCGCAGATGAGGGCGAATGGGCTTTCGTCGGTGCGCGCTTTGCAGGTTCTCGCCGTCCTTGAAGGCGCGATTCTAATCGCCGTCGCCCTCAACAGCCCCGCCGCTTTCGAGGACGCCACAGGTGTTCTAGATGCGACGCGGGGCTGACCGCCGCATTCGGCCATGTCCCGCCGACGGTAACGGCCTATGACTGCTCAATATAGGCACCATGACGGAATTCATGAGCGCGGCGGGCGGTCGGGTTCGGAGAAGTTATCAGGCCGTGTCCACGATAAGCGCCTTCCCCAAATGGTCGGGCAGAGCATTAGGTTTATCGAGCGCGGTCTCGTTAAAGAGCGGTTTGCTGGTGCATTCCGACGAGATAAAGCTGATCTATGGCCTATCATGGGAGAGATGGAAGCATTCCCTGGGGGAGGGGCCGGAGCATTGGCAGAGCGGCACGCGAGACATAACGCTATTTTGGCAGATATTGCGGATTATGCTTGGCGACTTTCTGCAGCAGTGCGGGCATGTTGGCGGCGGAGGCTGATTGAGCTGAAACAGGAGCACCTGTCTGATGGCTGGCAGGTTCGGCTGCGGCGCAGGGTTTGGGCTTCTTTTCCGACCCGCTGCTCTTAAGCGACGGGCTTGCTGGAAGGCAAAAGCGATCATGCTCATGAGTGCACGTCGATGAAGGCCTTGGCATGTTCGTCCCTCGAGGTGATCTAGGCCAAGATCATCCTTGATCTGTTTATGAGCCTGTTCTTAGACCCAGCGGGCTCCGATAGCGTCGGACAGCTTCTTGAGCGGAGGTGTCGGCTGGCAGGGTGCTCAGGCAGTATTTTCGCTCCCCGGTGGAACCATGCTTGCCGACCAGCCAGACTTCATCGCCGGCAAGAGGCTGTTACTGGGGCGACATTCAAGGTTTGGCAGCTAGCATTTTTGCCGAAATACCAAGGCATACCGCAGCGCCACGCCGACAGAGGCATGGTCTTTCTTGGGCAAAGCCGTGCCGTCAATGATCAGCCAAGCGTCTTCGCCACCTACCAGCGCATCAGGCTGTCTTGAGAGCTTCTCCTCCAGTGCCCCCGTCCCACAGGGCACCGCCGATAAATGGTGCAGCAAATCATATCTAATCCCCGGCCAGCGCATCGCCATCGGCTGTAAGCTTTTGCGCTCGCCGGGACCATACCATCAAGATAGGCTGGGCACACCCGTCCATCTGCACCCAAGGATCAGCGCCGCACATCGGTGTGGATCTTTGGAGCAATCTGCCCGGCAGAAGGCAAGGCCGGCGGGGTGGTCATGCCCTATTGCAACAGTGAGGCCATGAGCCTGCACCTCGCGGAGATATCCCGCCACGTCGTCCCTGGGGCACACGCTGTCATCACCCTCGATCAGGCCGGGTGCCACGGCTCGGCCGCGCTCGTGGGGCAGTCCAACATCACGCTCATGTCGCTGCCGCCGCGCTGCCCCGAGCTCAATCCGGTCGAGAGCCTGTGGCAGTTCATGCGCGACAACTGGCTGTCGAACAGGGACTTTTATCCTACTACGACATCGTCGACCACTGCTGCTTCGCCCAGAACAGCCTCACCAATGAGCCCTGGAGCATCATGTCCATCGGAATGCGACAGTCGGCACATAGGTTGTGATCAATGCGTGTTCGTGTAACAGCCACACAAAAAGCGCAAGCCACTCCGCAAAGTCGTCCTGCCAAGTATCCGCTACCGCCAGCCTTCACGCGCTTGCCACATTGAACCATAACAAACGACCCTTGGAAGTCCAAAAAAGCACTTCTGCCAAAGTAATTCTAGGTGACGAACTCAATTCGACTTGGCTTGGTTCTCGTTGTCCCAAAGAGCCAGAACGGACCGCAACGCGGTTACGAATGACAGTGGCTGGTCGAGCATCAGGTGGTGGCGGGCTTCAGG
>NZ_LSHM01000014.1:0-3878 GCF_001557175.1 Blastomonas sp. CCH9-A1 | reverse complement strand
TGAACGGCGACATCACGGTCAGCAGCTCGTTCATCCCGCGCACCGACAATAACGAAGCGGCCACCATCGGCGCACGCGCAAAGCTGAGCGGCGGCGGTATCACGCACGAATTCAATTTCGGCGGGTCGATGAACTGGCTAGTCAACCGCAACGCCTTTCAGTTCTTCAACATATCTGTGCAGCGCAACAATCTCTACGCACCGGTGGAAGTCACGCCCTCGACCCAGGTGACCTTTGTCGGTGGCAATCTGGACGATCCCTTCCCGATCTCGCGCACCCGGCTGGTGAGTGCCTTCTTCTCCGACACGATCGGCTTCTGGGATGATCGCATTCTCTTCACCGCGGGTCTCCGGCTGCAGGTGATCAATGCCAAATCCTATTCCAACGCCACAGGCGCGCTGGTCAGCGAATATGACGAGGACAAGGTGACACCCGTCTTCGGGCTGGTGATCAAGCCGACCGAAAACCTCTCGCTCTACGCCAACCGCATCGAGGGGCTGGTCCAGGGCGCTGTGGCGCCGCTGACCGGTGCGAATCCCTCGGGCGGCGCGGCTCTCCCGGTCAGCAATGCGGGCGAAATCCTCCCGCCGTTCGTCTCCGAACAATATGAAGTCGGCGGAAAGCTCAGGCTTGGCGCGATCGACCTGTCACTGGCGCTGTTCCAGATCGACCGTGAAACATCCATCCTGCGGCGCGATCCAAACAATGCCGGTGCGCTGGAATTCGGCCCGTTCGGCATCCAGCGGCATCGCGGCATCGAATTCACCGTCGCGGGCGAACTGACCGAGGGGCTGCGTCTGATCGGCGGCGGATCGGTGATCGACGCCAAGCTGCGCCGGACCCAAAATGGCGTCAGCGATGGCGCACAGGCGGTGGGCGTGCCCGAATATACGCTCAACGCCAATGTCGAATGGGATGTGCCCTTCATCCCCGCACTGACCCTGACCGGCCGTGTGGTGCTTACTGGCGAACAGGCAGCCAATATCGGCAATACCCTGTTCCTGCAGGATTGGACCCGTGTCGATCTGGGCGCGCGCTATGTAACGGTGCTCAAAGGCAAGCCGCTGACCTTCCGCTTCAATGTGGATAACATTGCCGATGCCGATTATTGGGCCTCGGCCTTCGACAGCTTCCGGCCCGACCTGCAACTGGGTGCCCCGCGCACCTTCAAGGCATCTCTAACCTACGACTTTTAGGCCGTAGGTAGAGAATGTGATCTATTGAGGTGATGGCGGAAGGCTCCGTCACCCTTCGACCCAGTTTTCGTCGCCCCGTCGCACTGATTGGGCGAACGATGAAAGTCGCCTTTTGAAGAGAGCTGCCTTTTGACATGCCAAAATCGAACGTCTGGTATGTCCCAAGAAACGCTATTCCGCTCCCGGCAGCATCCGCCGATACGTCAAGGCTTCGCTGTCGAATATCCCAACGGGTTGCAACTGTCCGTCATCGCGGCATCAGTTCGTGTACCTCATTTCGCCACAGCGTCCTGCGTCAATTCCGGTGCCGCTGGCGCAAAACGGGACAACGCCTCCTGGAGCGCCTTTACCTCGCCCCTCAGCGCAGATGCTTGAGCCCGCTCACCCTCCAGCTTTTCATAGAATCGCTTCTTTGCCTCCTTCGCTTCGACAAGCTCTTCCTCAAGCGTGGAGTTTAGCTCAATCACAGAATGAAGCTCGGCCTTCACAGCCTCCAGCTCGATAAGCTTGGCCTCGAGGACTGCGCGCTCCTCGTTACGGACACGGTTCGCAGCTTCCTGAACCTTGTTGGTAATCACCATCAGAATGGCGGCCAGATCGTCATCGTTGAAGTTCGCCGGGATGACCGCCTTCGTTGCGTGGACCCTCCACTGGCGGAGGTGATTGACGATGGTTGTCAGGCTACCGGTTTTGGTCTCTTCGCGAATCATGATGGCTGAAATTTGGTCAGCCTTGACGCCTGCCGCCACGAGTCTGTCAGCGACGGCCGCAACTGTATCGTACTGTATTCCTCGCGCTTGGCTCATTACCCCGGCTCCACCGTATTCATACGTATACATATGGATACGTATGCCGTTTCAATACAATGCTGCAGGCTGCCAGCTTTGCGTTAAGAAGCTGTCAACAATAGCAATTTTGGCGATTTAGGCTACGGTTCAAGCGCCTTTTGACGCCGCCTTCTCTGACAGAATACCGGGCAGTTTTGGCCCTTTTGATCGAATTTGTGATGGGAAAACGGTTTTTCTCAGGTTCGGTCAGAAGGACTACAATGACCAATATACCGAATACCGCTCCGCCGGAAGCCTACGGCAAGGACAGTGATGAATGGAGCATCCGCGTGCTCCTGCCTGCCGCGCGTCTGGAACACTTCATCGTCCGCAAACAGGCAGTAGAGCCACTATCAACAATCGCGGTGATCGACACTGAAACAACCGGTACAGACCCGGCGCGAGACCAGATCATCGATCTGGGTTACGTGATCCTGACGGTTGATGCTGTCGGCGACATAATCGACGTTGTCGCTGCACGGCAGGCGCTTTGCGATCCGGGCATGCCGATCCCCAGCCGCGTTCGCCTGCTCACCGGGCTTACCGACGCTGACGTACGCGGCAAGTCGATTGATCTTGACCTCGTCGAACAGGATTTTGGACAGGTTGACGTCTTTATCGCGCACAACGCTGCCTTTGACCTGTCTTTTCTACGCCACCTGCTTCCCTGTACCGCAGGGTCCGCCTGGGCCTGCTCGTTGTCCGATTTTGACTGGCTGGCCGATGCGCAGCTCGACGGCCGCGCATTGGGACATCTGCTGAATCAGATCGGCTTCTACAATTCGGGGCACCGCGCGCTCGCGGATGTGATCAGCTTGATCCATTTGCTGGCTTATCCGCTGCCAACGGGTCAACCGGTGCTCGGTGCATTGCTCGCCAACGCTGCCAGGCAGACTTTTCGGGTCGACGCGACCCGCGCTCCCTTTGATGCGCGGTCGATGTTGAAGGCTCGCGGCTACAGGTGGGATGCACTGCAAAAGGTTTGGTGCATCGAAGTCTCGGAGCAGAATCTTGACGCAGAGATTCTGTGGATCGAGCGCCATGTCACGCCATTTGGTCCGGCACCCAGGGTAACCCCAATCACCTGGCACCAGCGGCATCGCTGAAGCTGTGGCCGTGCCGCACGGCGGCATGGCCAACCCCTGAAGGATCAAAAATGAGTGAGCGTCCTATGTGAAGGGAAAAGCTCATCAAACTTAAAAAAGGAAACGAAAATACCATGATTAAACCCAACCAGCGTCAGCAGAACCAGCTTCATGCTCTCCGTCAGGCCCTGGGCCTGCCGCCCTACCGGCCTGTCAACGATGCCATCGCGTTCAGCCTCGGCGCTCCGATGGATGTTGCATACTCCATCGAACTCGCGCATTTTGCTGCGGAACGACAGAAGGACTGCATCCACATGGCATTCGCCCAGGCGGGGGCGAAGCGAGCCAGCAATTTCTCGGTCGTCTTTCGCGAGATCGGCAACGTGGATATCATCCGCAGCTGCGTGCCTTATGCCGAGTCCGACGATGCACCGGTCAGGCTCGTGAGCACCAGCGGGCAGGGGCAATTCATGGTCGATACGAGGGGAAGCCTTCAGCGCATCGCCGGCCTTCCGGATGCGCTTGGCGCGGGTCATAAGCGCGCACTGCGCCGCATCCGCCAGATCGCCGCACGTATGGGCGACGCTGGGGTGCCCGGGAGCATGGCGATGGACACGGACGCCGCGTTGCTGGCCGAGTCTGGCCCCCGCGAACCGGTGATCTGCATCCGCTGAGATCCGAACCGGGGCGCGGCCCCTCAACGCAGCAACACACAGTTAGCGTCCGCGCTCGTGGTGTAATTTCTGGTGTAGATTGAGGTGATCGCGCGG
>NZ_LSHM01000013.1:0-9298 GCF_001557175.1 Blastomonas sp. CCH9-A1 | reverse complement strand
TTCGCTATCCGTTCGCCCTTTCCGTGCAGATACGTCACTTTCGTGTAGTCACCCCCCGATGGCCAATCTGATGCTCTCGGTCATGGGTGCGTTTGCTGAGTTCGAGCGCGCCCTGATCCGCGAACGGCAACGCGAAGGCATTGCGATCGCTCGGCAGCGCGGCGCCTATCGGGGGCGGAAACGGTCGCTCTCGGATGAGATGATTGCCGATCTGCACCGCCGCGTTGCCGCCGGTGAACGCAAGGCGACCATCGCGCGCGACATGGGCATCAGCCGCGAAACCCTCTACCAGTACCTTCGCGCCGCTGCCTGACACCAATGTTCACATTATGTCCGGAAAATCGTTGTTCAGCGTACAAAGCTTGAGGTGACGCCTGTCACTGTGATGGATCAGCCCGTCCTCGGCACTTGGCCTGCGGGCATGGATCGCCTGTTCCAATGCATCGAGCACGAAGCCCGCCGTGGCGCTGGTGCTGACCTTCCAGCCCACGATCCGCCGGGCGAAAGCATCGATCACAAAGGCAACGTAGACGAACCCCGCCCAGGTGTGGACGTAGGTAAAATCGACCACCCACAGAGCGTTCGGCCGGCTGACGCGGAACTCGCGGTTGACCTTGTCGAGCGGGCACGGCGCCTTCGGGTTGCTGACGGTGGTGACCGTCGTCTTGCCCCGCCGCACGCCTGCCAGGCCCATGGCGCGCATCAGCCGCTGCACGGTGCACTTGGCGACTGCCACCCCTTCGCGGCGCAGCTGATGCCAGACCTTGCGCGTGCCGTAGAGACCGAAGCTGGCATCGTGAACACGCTTGATGGCCTCGCGCAGCTCGTCATCGCGGCGGGCACGAGCCGGTCGCCTGCCGGGATCGGCAAGCCGGGCAGCATGCTCGTGATAGGAGGACGGGGCGATCGCCAGTTCCCGGCAGATCGGCTCGATACCCAGATCCTCGCGGTGCGCGTCGATAAACGACATCACCATTTGCCGTGGCGGTCGAGCTCCGCCTGCGCAAAATATGCCGAGGCCTTGCGCAGGATCTCGTTGGCGCGGCGCAGTTCCTTCACCTCGCGTTCCAGCGCCTTAACCCGATCCCGATCGCTGGCGGCCTGCGCCGCTGGTCCCGCTCGTCGGCTCGCCTCCTCGCGACACCAGCGGCGCAGCGTCTCGGTCGTGCAGCCCACCTTGGCAGCAATCGAACTCATCGCCGCCCACTCCGACGGGTAATCCCCTCGATGCTCCTCCACCATCCGCACCGCACGGTCGCGAAACTCAGGCGAAAACTTGTTCCTCGTAGCACTCATCGTGGCTCCTTCTCACAAATAGGAGCCTCCGGAAAACCCGGGACGCTTCATCCTGAGCCTAATGCTTGTGCGCGGGGTAGCAAGTACCAGGTAAAGCTGTTCCACCAAATAAGGAAGGTCTATCGCCTGCTTCTCAAGTGCCGTAGCGGCGGGGCAAACAAGCATCGCAACTACGGGTGCTAGGCATCGATACCCGCAATATGTCATGGTCCTCTGACAAACACCAGATTGGCTGCGACACAGGCGGCAAGGTGCGGGCTGCCTTTTCTCTCGGCCGCTACGATCGCGGAATAATGGGCTTCGTCGCCACCACTGCCGGCATACACGTTGAAAACGTGCACAATTTTATTGCAGCCACCCGGCCACCCGTAATCCAAAGGTACGGCCAGAACGGTTGTACTACACCAACTCCGTTCATCCGCTTCAGGCACTTGGAGTAGAGAACTCACCCTGCGCGAACACATCAACTATCCAACCGATGCGGAACTGACCGGCAAGCAAAAAAGCGACGCTACCTTTTGGTATTAGAACGTTTGCCGCGCAGTCACGCCGAAGGTGCGTGGCTGGCCGATGTTGAAGCCGAGCCGCGCCCGACCGCCACGCTCGCGGTCAAACGAAAGCAGCGGGTTCTCATCAAACAGGTTGTTGACATAGGCCGTAAGCGACAGTCCATTATCCAGTTCAACCCCGGCGCTGAGATTGACCAACTGGTAATCCGGCAGCTCCAGATCGACCGTGGTCGACGCACTCGCCGGGGCGCCGCCGAAGGGCAAACCGTGGACGAAGGTGCGCGGGTTGTTTTCCTGATCCGACGGCTGCGTGAAGCGCGATCCGACATGCTGGAACGATCCGGTCACGAAGGCCGTGGTCGAGGCGTCGAGGTCCCATTCGTAGCTGCCGCTGGCCGAAAGCTGAAATTCCGGCACCGAGGGCAGGCGGTTGCCATCGCGGATCCCGGTCGCGCTCGCCAGCACGCCGGGCAGGGTGCTGTTGAATTCCGACTTGATGTAGCTGCCGGACAGGTTGAAGTTGAGCCCTGGCGAAGGCTCGACACCCAGCTCGGCCTCGATCCCGGCGGCGAAGGCCTCGGGCACGTTGAACACGATGCGCGACGAGCAGCTGCCCGCATCGAGCGTCACCTGAAGGTTGCTGATGTCGTTGTAGAAGGCGGCGGCGTTGAAGGTGAAGCCGGTGCCCTGGGTCTTCACGCCGAGTTCGTAGTTCCAGAGCTTTTCATCGCCATAGTCCTGGAAGCCGCCGAACAGCGCGAGGTCCTGCGCGTTGCACAACGGGGTGTTGAGCGGATCGTTGACCCCGCCAAGCCGGAAGCCCTGCGCGGCCTGGGCGTTGATCGTGACATCGTCGCTCGCCTTGTAGCTGAGCAGGAAGCGCGGAGTGAAACCGTCCGAGGCGGTCCGATCGACCACGCCGGCATCGCCATTGGCGAACAACCCGCCGGTGGTGATGGTGCGGGTTTCCTCGAAGTCGTAGTAACGCCCGCCAGCGGTAAAGGTCAGCTTTTCGGTGATGTCGTAAGTCGCTTCGCCGAACACCGCGAGTTGCTTGATATCGAACGGCAAGTCGGAGTTGAACGGCGAATTGGCCGGGAAACCATTCGCGACTGCCGCCGAAGTGCCCGCGCCCAGCGTCGTGTCGGTGAAGGCGTCATAGCCCGGGGTGGGCAGGCGCTGGCGGTAGTCGCGGTTCACGTCGGAATAGAAGGCGCCGAGCAGCCACTGGAACGGGCCGTCATAGTCCGAGGCAAGGCGCAGTTCCTGCGTGAAAGTCGAAAGGTCGGTCGTGTCGCGCAGGTTCGAGGGCAGCACCACAGCTGCGTCGGGGAACCCGAGATCGACCGAGACCGAACCGGTGAGCGCGCTGGCATCGCGGCTAACGAGGATGTCGCGGTTGATGTAGGAGGTGACCGAGGTGAGATCCATCGACCCGAGGCCGATCTTGACGGTAAGGTCGGCGATGAAGGTTTCGTCCTCGAAACGCTCGGGCAGAAGCAGGAACTGCTCGCGCTCGCCCAGCTGAACTGCGGGCCGCGTGGTGGTGAAGCGGTTGGCGAAGAGGTTGTAGATTTCCTGCCGGTTGAAGCCGCCAACCTCGATCTTCTGGTAGATCACGCGCGGGGTGATCGAGAGGTTGTCGGTGGGCTCGAAGGTGAGCGCGATGCGGCCGCCGTAGCGCTCGCCATCGTTGACGTTCTCGCCGCCGCCGGGGCCCTGTGCGTCGATGAAGCCTGCATAGCGGGTGTAGTAGCCCACCGCGCGGATTGCGGCGGTATCACCCAGCGGCACGTTGACGGCGCCCTTAAGATGCCCGCCGACATTGCCGCCATCGATTACATTGACGTTCGCTTCCAACTGCCCCTCGGTCACGCCAAGGGTCGGTTGGTTGGTGATGTAGCGGATCGTGCCGCCGACGGAGCCCGAACCGAACAGCGTGCCCTGCGGCCCGCGCAGGGTTTCCACGCGGTTCAAGTCGAACAGGTCGATATCTGGCGTGAACAGCGACAGCGAGATCACGGATTCGTCGAGATAGACGCCGACCTGCTCTTTTACGCCAGGCTGGTCGCGCACGACCTGCCCTGCGGAAATCCCGCGGACCGAGACCTGGCTCTGGCCCGGCCCGAGGTTCTGGATGGTAAGGCCTGCGACATTGCGCGACAGATCCTCAAGCGTCACCGCTCCCGAACGCTGAATGTCTTCCTGCGTCTGCGCGTTGATCGAAAACGGCACGTCCTGGATTGTCGTGTCGCGCTTGGTCGCGGTGACGATGATGACATTTCCCTCATCAGCTTGAACATCGTCAGTCGCAGCATCTTGCGCCAGAGCGGGATTTGCGATCAAAATGGCTGCGGTCCCTACCAGCAACTGGCTGATGTAGGTCGAACGATTTGTAGCACCCATCTTCATTTGCCTCTCTCCCGTCACGCAACTTTTTTGGTTAGATCTTCTCACAGCGCGTGCATCGCTCGCACAAGGCGCTCACTACAACAAGATCGCTCCCGACGTCGTTTGACATTGTGCGGAATGATCGTTGCAATCAAGCAACAAGGGACCAGTGCTAAACTGGGCTCACTTGTTCAAGCGATCCGCTCTTGCTTCGGAAGTAACACTGAATGGTGCGTCCTGGCTAAATCACAGCCGTTCCTTAGTTGTAAGACCCTCCCCGCATTCGGCCGCATTAAAGGTAACCCGAAAGGTGGCGGTGCTTAAGCGGGACATTTTCATCGCTCTTGGGGTATGATCATGTAGTTACGTCAGAGCCATCCGCCTGGTCCTCAAGTCCAAGTTCAAGTTGAGTTGTGTCAAGACCGATCCGTGGGCTTGCGACGGCGCCAAGTCGATAGCCAGAAAATGACTGTTCCGACTCCCACAACGAGCCCTGCAATAGAGAAATTTTCAAGCGTAGAATGGCCGATAAGCCAGAGCGTAAGGGCAAGGCCGACAGCAGGAATGGCCAGGCCACCGGGCAATTGAAACTGGTCGGGTTGAGCTGGAATCGTTCTCTCGATCCGGCGTAGAGATGCGATGCACAGGACATACACCAGCAGACGTACGAAGGTGCTGAGCGTCACCAGCCAGACAAAACCCTGCCCTACTGCTAGCGCGAAACACAAGATGCCGCAGAATATAATCGAGTTGACCGGAGATCCCGTTTGCTCGCTCACCTCGCCGAACCACGCCGGCAGACTTCCATCGCGCGATAGGGCAAACGTCAGT
Source organism: Blastomonas sp. CCH9-A1 (assembly GCF_001557175.1). Taxonomy (NCBI): domain Bacteria; kingdom Pseudomonadati; phylum Pseudomonadota; class Alphaproteobacteria; order Sphingomonadales; family Blastomonadaceae; genus Blastomonas; species Blastomonas sp. CCH9-A1. Next base: position 4,271 of record NZ_LSHM01000013.1, on the reverse strand, counting down.
CGAGGGGCTGTTACGAAAGACGTGAGGGTACCTCCTCCGACCGAAAATACCACCCCGACAGCCAGGATCGCAGCACCAGTTGGTCCCATCAACCTGCCGGCGAGATCGATCAGAGGAGTCTCGCTTGCGCCTAAGTCGGGGCCAACCGATACAGCAACCATCTGGATAAACGCATAGCACACAGCGATTGTCGAAACGGTTGCGACGAGCGTGCGCGGAATCGCCTGGCGCGCGTCCTTCGTCTCACCAGCATTAATCAGACTGAACTCGAACCCTATGAACGCGTACATCAAGATCAGCATGGTCTCGCCAAGCGTTTTCGGCTCCACGACTTCTGCACCTACGATGCGGCTCCATTCAATTTCCGGCAGACCAACAATCATTAATAAGAGCAACGGGAGCAGCTTGAGTGTGCTGATCATATACAAAGCAAGCATTCCTGCTCGCACGCCCGCAACGTTAACTAGCGTTGCAAGAAAAATGAAAGCTGCGACTGCAATCATCCTCGGCAATCCGCCCTCTAGCGGACTCCAAAGTGCCGACGAATAGCTAACGATGAGCGTCGCGCTTGCCGCGATAGCCGCGACACGGCTCACGTAAATTAGAAGGCCCGTCTGAAACCCCACAAACCGGCCAAATGCATAAGTGGTATAAACAATTGGGCCGCCTGTAATGTCGAAAAAACTAGCGGCGCGAGCTAAACTCAGAGCCACAGAGATAATGAGAACGCCGCACAACAGGAAAATCCAAGGGCTGAAATAACCGGACTGGGCGATTGCGATCGCCGGTAGCGCAAAGATCCCCGATCCGATCACCCCATTCATGGCGATAGTTGCCACACCAATCCGACCGATCTCGCGGCGCAACAGCGATTCCGATGTGGGCGGTTGATTCATGATAACTGTTCCTGGCTCGGCACGGAGTCTCCGTGACCGTAAAGTTTTGTTGCCATGATAAGATCATCGTCCGACGACACTGAGCTTTCACCTCACAGGCGAATTGACCCGGTCGAAATCGTCGCCTCACAAACTTTTAGCCAGGCTAGGAGAAGCCGGATACTCGATGGCTGCCCATGCTATTGGCTCAGTTGCGTTCCTTGTTACTGCTTTACAATTGTCCTTGTCTCGCCCGTACATGACCAACTGGCGAGGAATCTTTCGCTAAGCAGGGTCCAATTCGTGAAGGACTTCAGAGATTTCGCGACCATTGTTCATTCTTGTTCAATTGGTGATGGAGGGAGCTGGTTGTGCTGCAGCAAGTATGGCGAAGCCTTTGGTCAGGCTTTCAATCAAATCATCAGAGTGCTCCAGACCGATGCTGAATCGAACCAGAGGACCATCGTGTGAAACCTGCGTAACTGTCCGGGGGGGCAGAGCATCAAGCACAGCGACAACGCTTTTGGTTCCGCCCCAACTGGCGCCGATAGCAAACTGATCCATGGCTTCGATGGCCTTGGCTAGCAGCGGCCTGGTCCAAGGTTCGAGGAACAGCGTGAGCAGGCCGGTTGATCCGGAAAAGTCTCGCAGCCACTCTGCATGCCCCGGGTTGTGTGTCAGAGCCGGATGTCGAACCTCGCGCACGCCTGGCTGATCGGTCACAAAATCCAGCAGCGTTAGTGTGGTGCGTTCAATCCGTTCCAGTCGCACCGCCAACGTTTCAAGTCCCCGCAAAGCAAGGCTGGCTTCGTCAGCAGATACCCCTTGGCCCAGCATGCGCGCATGATCCTTGAGCAGACGGAACCGGGCTTCGTCGCGCAGGGCGATTGATCCCATCACCAGGTCGGAGTGGCCTGATATGTATTTCGAAACTGCACAGACTGAGATGTCGACACCCAGATCGAGCGGCTTGCAACGGAGGGGAGTGGCATAGGTGTTATCGGCGGCTGTCGGAATGCCGTGCTCCCTGCATGCTGCCGTGATCGCCGGAATGTCCTGGATTTCTAGGGTCATCGAACCTGGCGATTCCAGCCACACCAGCGATACGTCCTTGTCCAACAGTTCCGCAATGCGTGCTCCGCTCAGGGGATCGTAATAGACTGGCGTCACGCCGTAGCGGTAAAGCAGGATGTCAGCGAATGGACGAACCGTTTCGTAGACATTGTCAGGAAAAAGGACGCGATTGCCAGATTGCGACAGCGCGAGCGTGACAAGCGTGATCGCCGCAAAGCCCGAGGACACCACCATCGCGCGATCGCCGCCCTCGATAGTGGCGAGAGTTTTCTCAAGCGCCCGACTGGTCGGTGTTCCATACAAACCGTAGGAGTATCCATCATACAGCTGTGATCTGCGCGCTTGGTAGGCGGCGACATTGTCGAATACGATCGTCGATGCTCGGTGGACGGGCACCGACAGACTCGTGAATTTATCTTCAGGCACAACCATTTTCAGGCACTTCGTCTCGTCATTCATGCCTCTCTCCTTGCGCAGCACGCTATGCGCTCGCTTTGCTCAATTCAAATCCCTGTGTTGCGTTTCATTATGCGGATTTGTTATAATGGAACCATGAACCTCAGTCTGATCGAAGCCTTCAATGCGGTCATGCGGACCGGGTCCACAACGCGCGGGGCCGAGCTGCTTGGGGTGTCCCAGCCCGCCATCAGCCGTTCTTTGAAGCGGCTCGAGGATGTGACCCGGCTCAAGCTGTTCGAACGACAGGGTCCACGTCTGCTCCCAACACCGGAAGCTGAAATCTTCTACCAGGAGATCGCCGATACCTACGTCGGGCTCGATCGTCTGAGGCAAGCTGTCGCGCGGATCCGGTCAGTCGGCACCGGATCTCTCCGGATCGCCTCGTCGGCAGCGCTTGGCCTGTCGCTGATACCGCGTGTGATCAGCCTTTTCATCGAACGACACCCGGGCGTGACTGTAACCTTCGAGATCGCCAATTCGAGCATGGTTCGAAATCTCGTTGCAAGCGGGACCTATGACATCGGCTTGTGCGCCGATGAGATTGACACGACCAATGTCGTCGCCGAGCCATTTCTTACGACGAGGGGCATCTGCGTCATGCCGAGCGGCCACCCTCTGGCCAAGCTCGAAACTATCAAACCGGTCGATCTGGACGGCGTGGCGCTTGTTTCACTTTCACCAGATGATACGGCGCGCAGGCAGCTCGACGCGTCGCTGCGTCTGGTGGGAGCGCAACCCAAGGTTGTGGTCGAAACACAGTTCGGTGCTTCGGTCTGTCAGCTAGTAGCAGAGGGCGCGGGCGTTGGCCTCACCAACGCCGTTTCGTTCGTGGCGAGCCAGTTCGAGGCCCAAGGGCTCATTGCGCGGCCTTTCGAACCAGCGATCGCCTTTCGCGCGCTGATGATCCTGCCGCCGCATCGCGGCAGATCCCGATTGCTGGAAGATCTTCTGACTACGCTGACGGTTGAACGCGACTATCTTCAACGCGCGTGCGAAACGCGTTTCGGGGGCGTTCCGGACGGATCCTAGGCGCGCAGCATGAATTGCGCACTCACTTCGACAGCCACACCAAACGGCAGACTGGAAACGCCCACTGCCGCGCGTGCGTGGCGCCCGCTTTCGGCTAGCACGGTCGCAATCAGATCCGAAGCGCCATTGATGACCGTCGAGTGCTCGGTGAAGCCGGGAGCAGACTGGACGAACCCGCACAATTGCACGCAGCCCTCCAGTCAATCCAGATCGCCTTCGATCGCTTCGTTGAGGACTGCGAGTATCGCAACGGCGCATTGCTGGGCTGCTGCAACACCGCGGTCGATCGATGTCCCGTTTCCAAGTGTGCCAGCGATCAGACCATCATCCGTCCGCGGCAACTGGCCGGAAATCGTAATCAGTGCACCCCTGCGTGTGAAGGGTAAGTAATTGGCAGCCGCCGGGGCGACGTTCGGCATCTTGATTCCTTTTTCGGCTAGGCGCTGTTCAATCGAGCCTGTCACCGTGTTCCTCCAAGTGAGCGGGGCCGACGCTGCCCTAATGAGGGCATAGCGTGGATGGTACGCTAAACAACGCTAAGGGCGAACAATCAGCGAACGCTTATGCGACGCGGCTATCCGGCGGGAGATTGAGGGCCTTGCGGCCAGCGGAAGCGGCTGCGCGATCCCAGAGGAAATCGCCGGAGAAGGCAATATGCTCCCAACCCACGGGGGACGTATGGGCGAGCAGATAATCAGGCACCGCGACCGAGGTTGATCGTAGATGCTGGGCGGCAGCATCCATGTAGATCGTGTTCCAGTAGACGATCGCGGCGATGACTAGATTGAGGCCGGATGCCCGATATTGTTGCGCCTCATGGCTGCGGTCGATGAT
>NZ_LSHM01000012.1:0-425496 GCF_001557175.1 Blastomonas sp. CCH9-A1 | reverse complement strand
CCCGCCGCTATTGGCGGGAGCGGTGGCGACCCGGCTCAATGCGCCAGCAGCAGCGGGATGTTGGAATCCTTGAGGAAATAGCGCGTCACCCCGCCGAGCAGCACTTCGCGCAAGCGGCTATGGCCGAACGCGCCCATGACGAGCAGGTCCGCGCCGATCTCGCCTGCGACATTCTCGATGATCTCCTCGATCGACATGAGGCCGCGCTCGCGTTCGATCAACTCGCTGCATACGCCATGGCGCGAGAGATATTCGCACGCCTCGGTCGAGGGGAAGCCGGCGGCCTTTTTGGGCTCGACCACCGTCAACAGATGCACCGAGCCTGCGTTCTTGAGCAGAGGAAGCGCCTGGCGCGCCGCATTGGCCGCTTCGTGGCTGCCGTCCCAGGCGATGAGGATCTTGCCGCCGGTATAGAGCGACTTGAGCGTGGTCGGCACCGCCAGCACCGGGCAGCGCGTTTCGACCGCGACATCGGCGATCGACAGCAACGGATGCGGGCGTACATTGCGCTCGGCATTGTCGAGCGACAGCACGATGACATCGGCAAGACGCGACGCGCTGATCACCGCCTGGGTGACGTCGCCGTCATAGGCGGTCCAGTCCCAGGGCAGGCCCTCGATGCTCATCTGCGCCTCGACCAGCGCGCGCAGCTTTTCCTCGTCGGCGCGAAGCTGTTCGAGCATGCCCGCAGGCACATAGCTGCCGCCCATCGGGTCCATCACGATAAAACCCGAAAGCGGCGTCGCCTGCAGGAAGGTGATATGCCCGTTCTGCGCGCGGGCGAGGTCAAGCGCCACCTGCAGACGGGATTCGAAGGCCTTGCCGCCATCGGCGTAAACCAGAATGGATTTCATCACACGCTCTCCTCTTTTGACGTAACCAAATTGCGCCGGAAGCGGACCCAAGTGCATTGATTCAAATCAAGCGGTGCTGGAAAAAGCCGGGGCGGGACGCTAGGCGAAGGCGGGACGCTCGAATCATCCAAGTTGGCCGTCCGGCTGCCGATCCAAGACCCTTTTGACTGGGAGACATCCGTCATGCAGAAAATCTATCCCGACGCCGCATCCGCTCTGGAGGGACTTCTGTTCGACGGGATGCACATCTGCGCAGGCGGTTTCGGCCTGTGCGGTATTCCCGAGCGGCTCATCGACGCGATCCGCGACGCGGGCACCAAGGATCTCACCATCGCCTCGAACAATGCCGGGATCGACGGCGAGGGGCTCGGCAAGCTGCTGCGTACGCGCCAGGTCAAGAAGATGATCTCAAGCTATGTCGGCGAGAACAAGGAGTTCGAGCGGCAGTATCTGGCAGGCGAGCTCGAGGTGGAATTCTGCCCGCAAGGGACACTCGCCGAACGCTGCCGCGCGGGCGGTGCGGGCATTCCCGGCTTCTACACCAAGACCGGCGTCGGGACCCAGGTCGCCGAGGGCAAAGAGCACAAGGATTTCGACGGCCAGACCTATATTCTGGAACGCGGCATCTATGCCGATCTGTGCATCATCAAGGGATGGAAGGCCGACAAGTCGGGCAACCTGATCTTCCGCAAGACCGCGCGCAACTTCAACCAGCCGATGGCGACCGCAGGCAAGATCTGCGTCGCCGAGGTGGAGGAAATCGTCGAGACCGGCAGCCTCGATCCCGATGCCATCCATCTGCCCGGCATCTATGTGAAGCGCCTGATCTGCGGCGCGCCGTACGACAAGAAGATCGAGTTCCGCACCGTGCGCGCGCGGGCGGACGCGTGAGGATGCGACAAGACCACCGCGCTGGCAGGGGCGGCGCGGTCCTGGCCGCGTTGGCGCTCTCCGCCTGCACCACGACCATCGTCGAGGCGCCCGCCGCGCCGCCTGCTCCGGCACCTGCGCAGACCGCGATGGTCCCGACCGTCCCGATGGGCCAGCAATGGCTATACGGCTCGGCCGAGGGCGCGATCTCGGTGCGTCAGACCTATGGCGCGCTCACATCCTATGCGCTCGCCAAGGCCAAGGCGCGGCCTGCCGACAGCGTGATCATCGACGAGACGACCGGCAAGCCCTTCGCCTGCGGCAACAAGCCGCTCGCCGCCGTGTTCGATGCCGACGAGACGCTGATCTGGAATATCGGCCCGATGCGCTGGTTCGCGATGACCGGCAAGGAATTCGACGCGAAGACCTGGGACCAGTGGGAAAAGACCGGCACGGGCAAGGCCGTGGCGATGCCCGGCGCGGTCGAGGCGATGCAGGCTTTGCGCGCGGCGGGGATCACGCCCATTGCCAACACCAACCGCTCTTCCGCTAATGCCAAGGGCAGCGAGGAAACGCTTGCCGCTGCGGGCCTGGGCAGCTTCAAGCATGGCGACACGCTGTTCCTGATGGGCGACGACGCCACGGGATCGAGCAAGGACCAGCGCCGCGCGACCATCGCCGCGCGCTGGTGCGTCATCGCGATGGCGGGCGACCAGCTCGGTGATTTCCGCAATGCGTTCAACAAGCCCGAACTGCCCCCGCTTGAGCGCCGCGCGCTGGCGATGGCCGCACCCTATGACAGGCTGTGGGGCAATGGCTGGTTCCTGTTCGCCAACCCGGTCTACGGCCCGTCGATCCGCGGCGGCTTTGACGACATCTTCCCCGCTGAAACGCACTGGCAACCTTCTGAAGGAGCACAATAATGGCCTGGACCCGTGACGACATGGCGGCGCGCGCCGCGAAGGAACTCAAGGACGGCTATTACGTCAACCTGGGCATCGGCATCCCGACGCTGGTCGCGAACCATGTGCCTGAAGGCATCGAGGTGACGCTGCAGTCGGAAAATGGCATGCTCGGCATCGGCCCGTTCCCGTTCGAGGGTGAGGAGGACGCGGACCTGATCAATGCGGGCAAGCAGACGATCAGCGAACTCGCCTCGTCGAGCTATTTCAGCTCGTCGGACAGCTTCGCGATGATCCGCGGCGGGCATATCGATCTGACCGTGCTCGGCGCGATGGAGGTCGCCGAAAATGGCGACATCGCCAACTGGATGATCCCCGGCAAGATGATCAAGGGCATGGGCGGTGCGATGGACCTGGTCGCGGGCGTCAAGAAGATCATCGTCGTGATGGAGCATACCAGCAAGAACGGCGACCCCAAATTCATTCCGGCCTGCACGCTGCCGCTCACCGGCAAGAATGTGGTCGACATGATCATCACCGATCTCGCGGTGTTCCAGCGACCCGACCATGACAGCCCTTTCAGGCTGATCGAACTGGCCCCAGGCGTCACTGCAGATGAGGTCGCTTCTAAGACCACCGCGCATTACGTCAGCTGAGCCTCGCATGAAGCGCGGCACGAAGCTGGGCCTTGGCGTGGTGTTCGCAGCGGTGGCAGGGCTGGGCCTTGTCGCCGCGACGACCTCGCCGCCGCTGCTGCTGAGCCAGCTTGATGCCGCGATGGGCGGAGGCAAGGGCGCACGGCTGGTAACGCAGGGCGTGCGCTTCGGCAGCCATGGCCAGACGCTCGACATATGGCGCGCCGAAGGGGCATCGAACGGCGACAAGCGCCCGGTGCTGATCTTCTGGCATGGTGGCGGCTGGGTAAAGGGCGCGAGAGCGGACTATGCCTTTGCCGGACGCGCCTTCGCACGCCAGGGCTTCGTTGTCGTCATCCCCGATTACCGCAAGGTACCGGAGGTCCGCTTCCCGGCATTCGTTCAGGACGGAGCCGAGGCGGTCGCCTGGGTACGCGACAATATCGCGCGCTTTGGCGGTGACCCCCAGCGCATCGCATTTTCCGGCCACTCGGCAGGCGCGCATACCGCCGTGCTGCTCGCGCTCGACCCGCGCTGGCTCAAGGCGGCAGAGGTCGATCCCGGCATCGTCAAGGCGGTGTTGGGTCTGAGCGGCCCGTACGATTTCTATCCCTTCACGACCAAGCGCTCGATCGACGCGATGTCGCATTATCCCGATCCCAAGCTCACCCAGCCGATCGAGCAGGCGCGCGCCGATGCGCCGCCGATGCTGTTGGTGACCAGCACCAGGGACGAGACCGTGCGCCCGCGCAATGCGATCAACCTGTCGAAGCGGCTCAAGGCACTGGGCGCGCTGGCAGAGCTGATCAACTATCGCGGGCTTGACCATGAGGAAGTCGTCATGGCCTTGTCGGTGCCGTTCCGCAGCAAGGGGCCGGTGCTGCAAGACAGCGTCGCATTCCTGAACCGCCATCTGGGCAAGGAGGCAGATTGATGAGCTACACCCTCTTCACCGCGAACCGCAATTATTCGAGCTGGTCGCTGCGTCCCTGGCTGCTGATGAAGGCGCTTGGCATTCCGTTCGAGGATCGGCTGGTGCCCTTCGCCGGGCCCGACAATTCCGAAGAGTTTCGCAGCTTCGCGCCCAATGGCAAGGTACCGTGTCTGCACGATGGCGAGGTGATCGTCTGGGATTCGCTCGCGATCGTCGAATATCTGGCCGAACGGCATGCAGGCGTCTGGCCCGCCGATCCAGTCGCGCGCGCCTGGGCGCGCTCAGCGGCGGCCGAGATGCATGCGGGCTTCTCGCCCCTGCGCAATATCTGCCCGATGAGCGTCGGCGTGCGCGCCGAGCTGATCGCGGTCCCGCCCGCGCTTCAGGCCGATATCGACCGTATCGGCGAGCTCTTCGCGCAAGGGCTCGATCGGTTCGGCGGCCCCTGGCTGGCGGGTGATAGCTTCACTGCCGTCGATGCGTTCTTCGCGCCGGTCGCCTATCGCGTCCGCAGCTTCGATCTCAAGATCGGAGCCAAGGGCCAGGCCTGGGTCGAGCGCGTACTTGCGCATCCCGCCATGCTCGACTGGGAGGCGCAGGCGCTGGCCGAAACCTGGCGCGATCCTGCGCACGAGGAAGAGATTGCTGGCGTCGCGACCATCCGCGAGGATCACCGCGCCGCATGAGCCAGCCGCACCGCGTCCTGCTCACCGGGTCGTCGGGCTGGCTCGGACGGTTTCTGGCCCCGATGCTGCGCGAAGCGGGGCACACGGTCATCGGCCTCGATATCGTCGCCGGAGCCGAGACCGATATCATCGCCTCGGTCGCCGACCGCGCCAGCGTCGAGCGCGCCTTTGCCGATCACCAGCCCAGCTGCGTCATCCATGCCGGCGCACTGCACAAGCCCGATATCGTGCGCTATCGCGCGCAGAGCTTTGTCGAGGTCAATGTCACCGGCACGCTCAACCTGCTCGAGGCAGCGGTCGCGGCCGGGCACAAGCGTTTCATCTTCACCTCGACCACCTCGCTGATGGTCCGCGCCGATGTTCGCGCGGGCGCAGCGGGCGGGGCGAAGGCGGCGTTCTGGCTCGACGAGGATTTCGGTCCCTTGCGCCCACGCAACATCTATGGCGTCACCAAGCTGGCGGCGGAGGAGCTGTGCCGCCTCTATGCCGATCTGCACGGCATCGATGCGCTGGTGATGCGCACCGGACGGTTCTTTCCGGAGGACGACGATACCGACGCATCGCTGCCGGGCCCGAACCTCAAGGCCAACGAGTTTCTCAACCGGCGATTGACAGTCGAGGATGCATCACGCGCGCATATTGCCGCGCTGGAGGCACCGGCGGGGCTCGGCTTCCAGGCCTTCGTGCTTTCCGCCCCGCCGCCCTTTGCGCGCGGGGATGCCGCAGCGCTGGTGGAAGATGCACCAGGCGTGATCGCGCGCTATCATCCCGATGCCGCGGAGCTCTACGCGCAGCGCGGCTGGCAATTGCCGACAGCGATCGACCGCGTTTACGATCCTGCCAAGGCTGAACGGCTGCTGGGCTTCAGGCCCGTGACAGATTTCGCCGCGATCCTGCAGGCGCTGCGCGCAGACAGTCCGCTGCCGTTCAAGCACGATCCCGATTATGTCTCGCCGATCGTCGCGGCGGGGGCCGACCCGCTTTAGCCGCCAGCCTGACGCGCTGCGGCGACAGGCCGAATCGTGCCTCACTTGTGTTTAAGCATTTTACAGGGCAGAACGTGTAAAGTGGCTGAGATGCAGGCAATAAGGCATTGCGGCCGGGGCGCAATTTACACATCGGAGATCGCATGAAGCACTGGCTGCGCAGTCCGTTGGTCTGGACCGCAGGCGGCGTGGCCGCGGGGGCCTTGCTGATCGGCATGAGCGTATCGCGCGGGGGCGGGGTCGTCGTCACCGGCACGCCCGCGATCGCTGCACAGGCCAGCGCGCCGCTCATCGACGATGCCAATCTGCCGCTGACGCCCGATCGCTGGCAAGGCCAGGTCGATTATGCCGCGCTCGATGCGCGGATTACGCGAATGATGCGCGATCCCGAAATGGTGGGGCTTGCGGTCGCAGCGGTCGAGAACGGGCGGCTCACCTTCGTCAACGGATATGGTTTTGCCGATCGCGAGGCCGGGCTGCCGGTGAGCCCACAGACTGTGTTCCGCTGGGCCTCGGTCTCCAAGGGCGTCGCAGGAACGCTCGCCTATCAGCTCGCGCAGCAGGGCAAGCTCAGCCTGTCTGCGCCCTTGTCCTCGTATCACACCACACTGAAGCTGGCGGGCGGCGCGGAAAACCGGCTCGCCATCCCGGACTTGCTGGCGCACCGGCTGGGCCTTGCGCGCAATGCCTATGACGGAAAGCTCGAATCGGGCGATCCTGCGCCGATGCTGCGCAACATGCTGTCCACCGTGCCGCAGCAGTGCATGCCGGGCGACTGCCACAGCTATCAGAACGTCGCCTATGACGCGTTCAGCGAGATCGTCGCCAACGCGACCAAGACGCCCTATGACCAGCTTGCCGAGCAGATGCTGTTCGCGCCGCTGGGGATGAAGAGCGCAGGCCTCGGCATGGCGAACCTGACCGGCGCGAAAAGCTGGGCGCGGCCCTATCGCCATCGTCAGGTGCAGACCTTGTCGGACGCCTATTTCCGCGTTCCCGCCGCCGCTGGGGTCAGTTCGAACATCGTCGACCTGGCGCGCTGGATGGAGGCGCAGATGGGCCAGGCGCCGCAGGTCATCAGCCCGGGCGTGCTCGCCGAAATCCACCGTCCGCGTGTCGCGACCTACAAGGGCGGACGCGGCGGGCCCGAGGCGCTGATCATCAGCCATGGTTACGGCCAGGGCTGGCGCAGCCATATCTATGACGGGCATTGGCTGGTCGGCCATGGCGGCGCGGTCAACGGCTATCGCGCGGTGATGTGGTTCGATCCCGAACGGCGCACCGGAATCGTGATGCTGTGGAACAGCGGTTCGACCCGGCCCTTCCGCCTGCCGTACGAGTTTTTCGACCAGGTCTATGGCCGTCCGTACAGCGACTGGACCGAGCTTGACAACGATCCGCGGCTGAACGCGCCGTTGCCCGAAGCCGCGCCCGAGACGATGACGTCTGCGGACTGATCGCAAAGCCTGCAAGAACATAAGAACCGGAGAGAAACGCCATGAGCATCGTGCTGCATCACCTCGAATATTCGCGCTCGACCCGCGTGATCTGGCTGCTCGAGGAAATGGGTACGCCCTATGAGATGGTGCGCCACCAGCGCGATCCGCAGACCTTCCGCGCGCCGCCGCAGCTGGCCGAAGTGCATCCGCTGTCCAAGGCGCCGACGGTGATCGTCGACGGGCATGTCATGGTCGAATCGGGCGCGATCATCGAATATCTGATCGAGCGCTTCGGCAGCGAGACGCTGGCCCCGGCGAATGCCAAGGACCGCCCGGCCTATCTCGAATGGCTGCATTTTGCTGAGGGCACGATGGCGAGCCCGATCATCTTTTCCGCGCTGGCACCCCGCTTCGGCGGCCTCGGCCCGATGCTCGGCGGCTTCATGGGCGCGGAAGTCAACAAGCTGCTCGACCATGTCGAACGCGCGGTCACGGGCCATGACTATCTGGTCGGCGACCGGCTGAGCGGGGCGGACATCAACATGGCCTATCTGCTCGAGGTGGCGACCGTCAGCAAGCAGATCGGCGAGCGGCCCAATACCATCGCCTATCTCGAGCGGCTGCGCGCGCGCCCGGCCTATCAGAAATCGATCGAGATCGGCGGGCCGATGATCTTCGCGGCGATCTCCGCCTGATCAGGCAAGCGAAAGGCCGGGCAACCACTCGGCCCAGAGCTTCATCTTCTCATGCAATATCTGTTCGGCCTGATCGGGCTGGACGGGCACCAGCAGCATCGTCGCATTGGGCGCGAGCTGGCCGATCAGATGCCGGTCGGCGCGGATGACCTGGCCGATGCGCGGATAGCCCCCCGTGGTCTGGCCCTCGCAGCCGATCAGGTACGGCAGGCCATCGGGCGGGCACTGGATGATGCCGGGAAAGACCGCGCCGCTGCGGATCGGCGTGGCGGAGTTCAGGTCGATCACCGTGCCCTGCAATTTCAGCCCCATGCGGCTCGACCGCGACGAGACCCTCCATCGCTTTCTTGCAAGCGCCGCCATGCCCAGCGCCAGCCGCTCGCTTTCCGGCCCCGCCACCACGCGCAGCACGAAGCCATGGCCGAAAAACGGCTGCAGCTCGGGCGGGGTGACCAGCGCGGGCACCGCGTCGCCGTCCTCGCCCAGCGTCAGCACATCGCCATCGGCGAGCGCGCGCCCGTCCAGCCCGCCAAAGCCCGCGCCGATCAGCGTCGAGCGGGTGCCGAGCACTGACGGAACCTCGATCGGGGCGGACAATGCCATATAGACTCGGCATCCGGCCCAGACGCGCCCGATGCTGAGCGTGTCGCCGGCCTTGAGATGCAGCGTCTGGTGCGGCTCGGCCTCGTCGCCGTTGATCTGCACCTGACACGGCGCGCCGGTCACCGCGACGGCGAGTGCACGATCGGCGCGGAACTCTGCCGGACCGAGCGTGATCTCGATCGCGGCGGCATCGAGCGGGCGTCCGACCAGCCGATTGGCGAGCGCGAGGCTCAGCCCGTCCGCCGCGCCGCCCGAAGGCACGGCCAGCTTGCGCAGCCCGCGATAGGGGGCGGCCTGGATGCTCGATTGCAGCCCGGCCTTGACCACGGTGAGCGTCATGCCGCGCCTCCCGTGCGGCGTCCGAGCTCGCTCGCATCGATCCGCTCGAACCGAACCTTCTGCCCTGCCTGCAGCAGCGCAGGCGAGGGGCCGTGCGGATCGAACAACGTCTCGGCGATCCGCCCGATGATCGGCCAGCCGCCCGGCCCTGCGTGCGGATAGAGCCCGCAAATCTGGCCGAGCAGACCGACCGACCCCGCCTCGACGCGCGACCGAGGATCGGCGAGGCGCGGGATGTCGGGAATGCGCGCATCACAGGTGAGATAGGCAAAGCCGGGCTGAAAGCCGAGCATCGCCACGCGCCAGTCCTGCGCCGCGTGCCAGCCGGGCAGCGCATCGGTCGGCATGCCCAGCAATTCGGCGACGATATCGGCATCATGCGCCCAGGGCTGGTCATAGCATATGTGCAATATGGCAGGGGCGATCGATGCCATAGGCGCTGCCTCGAAATCGCTTGCGGCAAGCATCTCTGCCGCAGCGCGCGCGGCCTCCAGGTTGCGCTCCGCCGGGTTCCAGCTCAGCGACAGGCTGTCGAGCCCCGGCACGATATCGTCCCAGCCACCGCCTTCCGCCGCCGCTGCGAGGGCCGCCACGCGCTCCGCAGGCAAGCCCTGGATCATCAACCAGTCATCGGCGCAATAGATCGACTGGCTCATCGGGCAGCTCTCCAGGGGCTTTTATGGTTATCCCCAAGACTGCCATCTCGCCTGCAATCCGCAAAGCGGTTTGTTCAGCACCGGGACTGTCCGAATGAATGCACAGGCTTTGCGCCATAACATGGATCAGACTGCCGTCATTGGCGGTGATCGGCTCGCCTGTCGCAATCGCGATCGCCTGCGCGGCGCGATCGGTATCGCTGGCGATCAAGGCGCCGGGCTGCGAGCGCGGGACCAGGCGGCGCGCGGGCGTATAGCCACGATCGACAAAGCCCTCGGCGATGAAGCGGGCACTGACCGCGCGCGCCGCCTCCTCGCTGGCCGAATGCGCGAGCCCGACCTGCGCCAGATGCGGGAAGGCGTCGTGCAGGGCTCGCGACACCGCGAGGGCCATGGCGGGCCGGTCGGCCAGATCGTTATAGAGCATGCCGTGCGGCTTGATATGGGTGAGTGCCACGCCCTCACGCGCTGCAACGGACTCCAGCGCGCGCACCTGTTCGAGCAGCGAGCCGATCAGCGCGTCGAGCGGCATGTCGAGCGACACCCGCCCGAAACCGGGGCGGTCGGGATAGCTGGGATGCGCGCCCGCCGCGACACCCGCCGCCCTGGCCGCGCGCAGCATCACCGTCATGCTCGCCTCGTCCCCGGCATGGCCGCCGCACGCGATGTTGCAGCTGGAGATCACCTGCATCAGCGCTATGTCGCGCGCCTTCTCCTCGGGCTGTTCGCCCAGATCGGCGTTGAGATCGATCGAGCAGTTCATGGCCAGATCCCCGCCGAGCGCAGGATCAATCGCGTGCCCAGCCCCGCACAGACCAGCACCACCGCGCCGCCTGCCAGATTGGCGACGGGGCCGTTGGCGAACGCGCCCAGGCTCGCCTTTCGCGCGGCGACCCAGAGCAGGAAGCCGGCGAGAATCGGCAGCAACAGGCCATTGGCCGATTGCGCGATCAGGATCAGTTCGACCGGGTTGACCGCGAAAAAGGCAAAGGCGGTGCCGATGCCGATCACCGCCAGCGCGGTGCGCTTGAAGATCCGCGTGCGCCGCGCAGGATCGTTCGCGCTACCCATCATCTCGGCCAGCACATAACCGGTCGCGAGCGGCGCCGTGAGGGCGGAACTGAACCCGGCACCCACCAGACCAAGCGCGAACACGATCCGCGCCGGCAGGCCGAAAAGGCTCTCGAGCCGCAGCGCAATATCGTCGAGCGGGCCGCTGCCGGTCGCGGCCATCGCTGCCGTCGCCGCGCCCATCACGACGATGGCCATCGACAACAGTCCGCCGATCACTACCGATACCGCCGTATCAATTCCTGATGCTGCCAGCCCCTCGGCATCGGCGGCGAACTTGCCGCGCACCGAGGCGGCGTGGAGGAACAAGTTATAGGGGACGACGGTGGTGCCGATGAGCGCGATCGCGGTGAACAGGCTGTCGGCTGTCTCTTATACACATCTGACGCTGCCGACGAGCAGGCTGGGCACGAACCCCGCCAGCACCGCGCCCCAGTCTACCCGGATCACCGCGAGGCCGCCGATAAACGCAAGCGACATGGCCAGCACCAGCGCAATCAGCAGCTTTTCCAGCCAGGCCGGCTTGCCGATCACCACCAGCGCCGCCGCCAGCAGGCCGGTCGCCAGCGCCAGCAGGGCAGGGGACACCGTGCCCGCGCCCAGCAGCTTGAGGCCCGCCGCCGTTCCGCTGATATTGCCCGCCTGATAGGCCGAATTGCCGATGGCGAGCGAGGCGAAGATCAGCGCCGCGATGGCCCAGCGCAGCGCCGGATTCGCCGCCGCCGCGAGGATCGCCTCGGCCAGCCCCTTGCCGGTGACGATGGCGACGCGCGCGGCCATGTTCTGGAGGACAATGGTCGCGATGGTCGCGAAGACGAGCGCCCAGAGCAGCGCATAGCCGAAACCTATCCCTGCGCTGGCGCAGGCGGTGACGGTGCCGGGCCCGATAAAGGCCGCCGTCACCAGCATCGCGGGACCGGGGCGGTATCGGGTGGCGCTCACAGGCGCCAGGGCCTCTCGCGATACCATTTGGTGAGGACGTATTTGGTGCCCTCACGAACCTTCATGCCGTGGTGGATGGTGGCCGGATTGCAGCTGCCATCGGGCCTGCGGTTGTTCCACGCGACCAGCTTGCCGATTTCCGGACGGATCGACTTGTCGATGGTCTTGAACCGTGTCGCGCCGCCCGCTTCGGGTTCGTTCAGATAGATCATGAACGTCCAGGTCCGCTGGCCGCCCACTGTTGTATAGCGGGTGAAGTCCTGACCCTGTGGCTCGAAATAATCGGTATGCGCCTTGAATTCCTGGCCCACGGCATAACGCTGGCCCTGCAGCGTTTCGCCGAATTGCAGGTCGATGCCCGACAGCGCGCTCAGCCGCTGGTCGAGCGCGACCACATCGGGATCGTCGCCGCGCATGTCGCAGGTTTCGGAGGTGCGGAAATAATTGTCGCCATTGGGATCGGCGATGGTCGACGGCCTGCGGTCGGCATCGATCTTCTCGACGAAGCGCGCGCATTCTTCGGGCGAAAGGAAATTGCGCAGGATGTACAATTCCATGCGGGGGGTCGGCACCTTCTGGATGCCGGGGATCCTGCCCAGCGCCACCGTGTTGCACTGGTTGCTTGCTGTCTCGCTGTCGCTCATCGTCCCCATGCCTCTTGCGGCCACGCCCCGCCTTGCGAATAGCGGTCAATCGGGGGGCGATTCAAGCCGCAAACGGCTGGCGCGGGGCTGCGTTGACGGCTAAATGGCGGGCCATGCCGCGCCGTCCCCGCCCATCCCGCCGAGACTCGGGCTTCAGCCTGCTCGAAATGCTGGTTGCGCTGGCGGTGTTCTCGATCGCCGCACTCGCGCTGATAAAGCTGCAGGGTGCGAGCCTGATGCAGACCGCAGAGCTCGACAGCCGGTTGTACAGCGAGATCACCGTGCGCAATCTGGCGGTCGAGGCCTTGACCGATCCCAATCCGCCCGCGCTCGGCGACACGGAGGGCAGGGTGACCAACGCGGGTCGCGATTTCGCCTGGCGGCGCAGCACGACAGCCCTGCAAGGGGGCGAACTGCTCAAGGTCGATCTGGCGGTGCGCCAGGGGACGGGGCCCGAGGTGACGCTCACCGTGCTGAGGCCGGTTTTGTGATTTCGCGAGATCGCACTCCCCTCCGTTTGTCCCGAGCCCCTCGGCTGGCTGGCAAGCCAGCCGCTCGGGATAAACTTCCCGGCCAAGCCGGGAAGTCGAGGGACGTGTCCGCAGGTCCCTCGACTTCGCTCGGGACAAACGGGCTAGAAGTAGAGCGCGCCACCGTATCCAATGGCTTCACCCTGGTCGAAATGATGGTCGCGCTGTTCATCTTCGGGATGATCGCCACCGCCTCGGTCGTGCTGCTGCGCCAGAGCGTCGAGGCCGAGGCGCGCAGTGCGGTGCGGCTCGAGGAGATGGGCGATCTGCGCCGCTTTTCCGCGATCCTGGCGCAGGACATGACGCTGATGCTGCCGCGCCCATCGCGCGATGCGATGGGGAGTGACCGGGTAGCCCTGATCAGCGGCGAGGGCGGCTTGCTGCTCGGGTTCTCGCGCCAGGTTGCGCAGATCGACCCGCAGCCGGGATCGTCGAGCCTGCAGCGGGTCGAATGGGCGCTCACCGATGGGCAGTTGACCCGCGCGATCGCGCCCAAGGCCGATGGCGCGAAAACCGGCGCGCCTGTCGCGATTCTCGAAGGGATCGAGCAGGCGCGGCTGCGCTTTCGCGACAAGCAGGGCGTTTGGCAGACCGAATGGCGCCCGCAGCGCACCGACGAACTGCCGATCGCGATCGAGCTCACCCTGGTGCAGCAGGGCAATGGCACGCGGCCGCTGACCTTCGAATTCCTGGTCGCAGGCGGCGGCGGATGAGCGCGCGCCCTGCCAGCAAACCCGGCGAACGCGGCATCGCGTTGCTCAGCGTGCTGTTGCTGGTCGCGGTGATGGCGATCGTCACCACGCTGATTCTCGATCGGGTCAACCTCGCCGTCCGCCTCGCCGCCAATGCCGATGCGGCGGACCGCGCGCGCTTTGCGGCGCTGGGCGCGGAGCAGTTTGCCGCGCGCGAGATCAAGCGCCAGCTCGACCTGAGCCCGGCGCGCACGGTGAATGTCGGCGGCTGGATCGGCCAGCCCAATGTGCTGCCGATCGGCGACGGATCGGGCGCGGTGGTAACGGCTACGGTCAACGATGGGGGCAATTGCTTCAACCTGAACTCGGTGGTCGCGGGCCAGCCGGGCGACCTGGCCGCGCGGCCCATCGGCATCGGCCAGTTTGCCGGGCTCATGCAGGCGCTGGGCATAGGGTCGGACGAGGCGCGGGGGCTGGCCGATGCGCTGGCCGACTGGATCGATACCGATCAGGCGGCGCAGCCCGCCGGGGCCGAGGACCAATATTATCAGCAGCTCGACCAGCCTTATCGCACTGCGGGAAGACTTCTGGGCGACAAGGGCGAGATTCAGGCGCTTCGGGGCATGACGCCGCAGATCTTTGCGCGGCTCGAGCCGTGGATTTGTGCGCTGCCCGATGCGATTCTCTCGCCGATCAACGTCAACACGCTGCTGCCCGAACAGGCACCGCTGATCATGATGCTCGCCCCGGGCAAGATCCCGCTCGACCGCGCGCGCACCATGATCGCGGATCGTCCGCCGCTCGGCTATGCGCGCATTGCCGATTTCTGGCGGCCGCTGGCACTGCAATCGCAGACCTTTGGGCCGGAGATCGAATCGCAGCCGCAGATCGTCACCCGCTGGTTCGAGCTCGATCTGGTGATCGCGCAGGGCGAGAGTCGGTGGCGGCAGACCAGCCTGCTCGATGCGCAGTTGACGCCGGCGCGCATCATCAGCCGCCGCATCGGCGAGCCGTGAACCGACGCAGCTAATTTAATTTCGCAGACAAGCATTTTTGCCGCATTTTCCCTTGCATTGCAGGGGCAGTTTGTAAGATAGCGACCGCCTTGATTTCGTCGCTTGACGATCCCGCCCGCGCGCCCCTAAGGGACGCCTCCGCGTGGCGTAAGCAGTGTGTGGCGACCGTAGCTCAGTTGGTTAGAGCGCCGGTTTGTGGTACCGGAGGTCGTGGGTTCGAACCCCATCGGTCGCCCCATCTGCTCTTGAAATCCTTGCCTTTTTTCAAAGGCCTGCCGCGCGACCAGCCTTGGGGAGACGGGCGCGTGCAAAGCTATTGGGATCTGCCGGACTTCGACGAGCATGAGGCGGTGCAATATGTGCACGACCGCGCCTCGGGGCTTTCGGCGATCATCGCGATTCACTCCACGGCTCTGGGGCCGGCGGGCGGCGGCACGCGCTTCTGGCATTATGCCGACAAGGGCCGCGCCATCACCGATGCGCTGCGCCTGTCGCGCGGCATGAGCTACAAGAACGCCATGGCGGGCCTGCCGATGGGCGGTGGCAAGGCGGTAATCCTCGCCGATGCCGATAACCGCAAGACCCCCGAAATGCTCGCCGCATTCGGCGATGCGATCGATGCGCTGGGCGGACGCTATGTCACCGCCGAGGATATCGGCATGTCCGATGCGGACATGGTGGCGATCTCCAAGCGCACCAAATTCGTCTCGGGCCTGCCGGTGCAGGACGCAGGCTCGGCTGGCGGCGATCCGGGACCGTTCACCGCCAAGGGCATTTTCCTGGGCGTCAAGGCCGCGGTCGCGTTCAAGCTGGGCACCGACCGGCTGAAGGACGTGCGCATCGCGGTGCAGGGCACGGGCAGCGTTGGCGGCGGTCTCGCCCGGCTGCTCGCCGCCGAAGGCGCGAAGCTGACGCTGGCCGACGTCAATGCCGATCGCGCAAAGCAGCTCGCCGACGAGCTGGGCGCCGAAACCGTCAGCGCCGACCGCATCATGCAGGTCGAGGCCGATGTGTTCAGCCCCAATGCCCTGGGCGCGATCCTCGATTCGGAAAGCATCGAGAAGCTCAATGTCGCCATCGTCGCGGGCGGCGCGAACAACCAGCTCGCGCGATCGCATCACGGCGACATGCTGATCGACCGCGGCATTCTCTATGCGCCCGATTATGTCATCAACGCCGGCGGCATCATCTCGGTCGCGCTCGAATATTTCGCGCAGGCTGAAGGCCGCACCGCGCAGGTCGAGGAGGTGCACGCGCGCCTCACCGGCATTCCGCAGCGCCTGACCGGCATCTGGCAGGAAAGCCGCACCACAGGCGAATCGCCCGCGACCGTCGCCGACCGGATGGCGCAGAAGCTGATCGGGCGAGGTTGACGAACGGAGGTCACCAACGCCGCTCAGCCTGAGCTTGTCGGTGGCTTGGCGCTAAGCTGAGTGTTTGGTCGATCCGTCACCCTGAACTTGTTTCAGGGCCCATTTCTCCCCACGCGGCTTCGGCTTTTGGGGGCACGATGGGTCCTGAAACAAGTTCAGGATGACGTTCTTGAGGCGAACGAGCGGATTACAGCCACTGGTACGTCCGCCAGTTGCCTTTGGTGCATCCCGCTAAACGCAAATTCCCTTGAGGCTGCAGCGGCATCGTGGCAACAAGGGCACGACGCCGATATGCCTCGGCGCTAGGAAGCTGACGCACCTTCGCTCATGCACGGTTTTGCCAATCCCACGCGGTTCCTGTCCATCGCCCGTCCGCTGACCCCGGCGTTCATGGTTTCCGGGCTGATCATGGTCGCCATCGCGCTGTTCCTCGGCGTGTTCAACGCGCCTGCCGACCGGCTGATGGGCGAAACGGTGCGCATCCTCTACATTCACGTGCCTGCCGCATGGCTGGGCATGGCGGGCTGGACCAGCATCGCGATTGCCAGTCTGGTCGAGCTGGTTTGGCGGCACCCGCTCGCCGGGATCGCGGCGCGCGCTTCTGCCGTGCCCGGTGCGTTCTTCTGCGCTTTGTGCCTTGCGACCGGATCGATCTGGGCGCGGCCGACCTGGGGCACCTGGTGGGTGTGGGATGGACGGCTGACTTCGATGCTGGTGCTGTTCTTCCTGTACCTCGGCTATATCGCGCTCGCCGATGCCAGCCAGAAGGATGCAGCGGCCGGACGTGGCGGCACGTCGCGCGTCGCCGCGATCTTCGGGCTGGTCGGCGCGGTCAACGTGCCGATCATCAACCGTTCTGTGGTATGGTGGAACAGCCTGCACCAGCCCGCGAGCATCTCGATCGGCAAGTCGGCGATCGACCCCGCCTTTCTCTGGCCGCTCGGCATGGCCGTGATCGGCTTTTCGCTCATTTTCGGCGCGATCGTGCTGATGCGCATGCGCACCCTGCTCGCCGATATCCGCATCGAAGCGCGGATGCGCAGGCTTGCTGCCGCATGACCCAGTGGACCTATGTCATCATGGCCTATGGGCTGGGCATTGCCGGGACTGCAGGGCTGATCGGCTATTGCTGGTTCGCGCTCAAACGCGCAGAAGCGCGGCTGGATGCGCTCAAGCGCAAGTGAACCGGATAACGACCCCATGAAAGCCAAGCACCAGCGTCTCGTCCTGATCTGCATCGCCCTGGTCGGCCTCGTCGCCGCCGGGCTGATCGCGGCCTATGCGCTGCGCGACCAGGCGAGCTATTTCTACACGCCGGGCGACATTGCCGAAAAGGGCGTCGAACCCGGCCAGGCCATCCGTCTGGGCGGCATGGTGCAAAAAGGCTCGATCAAGAAACAGGCCGATGGCGTCACGATCGATTTCATCGTCGAGGATGGCAAGGGCACCGTTCCGGTGCGCTTTACCGGCATCACGCCCGACCTGTTCGTCGAAGGATCGGGAGTCGTGGCCGAAGGCCGGATGAACGCCTCGGGCCAGTTTGTCGCCGACAATCTGCTCGCCAAGCATGACGAGAATTATGTGCCGCGCGAGATGCGGGACATGACCAAGGCCGATGTGAAAAAGCTCGGCGGAACGGTGCAGCAGCCATGATTGCCGAAATCGCGCTTGCGATCCTGTGGCTCGCCGCCGCGCTCGCGGTCTTGCAGCTGGGCCTGGGCAGCTATGCGCTGACCGCACGCGGGGCCGAGTTCCTGCGCGCGGTACGCCCGATCGCGGTGGTGCAGGGGCTGCTGGTGGCGATCGCGTTCGCGCTGCTGATCGTGCTGTTCCTGCGCACCGACCTGTCGGTCAAGCTGGTCGCGGCGAACAGCCATTCGCTCAAACCGCTGATCTACAAGATCGCCGGGGCCTGGGGCAATCACGAAGGCTCGATGCTGCTCTGGGTCACCGTGATGGGGCTGGCGGGCGGTTTCGTCGCCTTGCTCGAACGGCGGCTCAACGAGCGCACGATGGTCGCGACTTTGGCGGGCCAGGCGTTCGTGAGCCTGGGCTTCTATGCCTTCATGCTGTTCTCGTCGAACCCGTTCGAGCGGCTCAATCCCGCGCCGGTCGAGGGCAATGGCCTCAACCCGCTGCTGCAGGACCCCGGCCTCGCCTTCCATCCGCCGACTCTGTATATCGGCTATGTCGGGCTCTCGATCGCCTTTTCCTTCGCGGTCGGCGCGCTGATCACGCGCGATGTCGGCCCCAGCTTTGCCCGCGCGATGCGGCCCTGGGTGATGGGCGCGTGGATCTTCCTGACGCTGGGCATCACAGCAGGTTCGTGGTGGGCCTATTACGAACTGGGCTGGGGCGGCTGGTGGTTCTGGGACCCGGTCGAGAATGCCTCGCTCATGCCCTGGCTCGCCGCGACCGCATTGCTCCATTCGGTCAGCGTGCTGGCAACGCGCAACGCGCTCAAGGCCTGGACGGTGATGCTGGCGGTGGTCGCCTTCTCGATGTCGATGGTCGGCACCTTCCTGGTGCGCTCGGGCATCCTGACGAGCGTGCATGCGTTCGCGGTCGATCCTGAGCGCGGCAGCTTCATCCTCACCCTGCTCGCCATCTATATCGGCGGCGCGCTCGCTCTGTTCGGGCTGCGCGCTTCGACCGTCACCGAGGGCGCGAAATTCCATCTGTTCAGCCGCGAAGGCTCGCTGGTGATGAACAACGTGCTGCTGGTCGGCGTGCTCGGTATCGTGCTGATGGGTACGCTCTACCCGCTGGTGACCGAGGCGTTCGGCACCAAGGTTTCGGTCGGTCCGCCCTATTTCAACCCGGTGAGCGCGATCTTCGTCTTCCCGATGCTGGTCATCATGGCGGCGGGTCCGCTGATGCGCTGGCGGCAGGATAACGGGCGCAAGCTCGCCAATCTGCTCGCGGTGCCCGCGCTGGTGGCCGCCGGGACGCTGGCGCTGGTGGTGGTGTTCGGCGGCGATATCGGCGTGCTGCCTCTGCTCGGTCTGGTCTTTGCCGCTGGCCTAGCCGTGGCGAGCCTGCTGCCGCTGTGGAAGCGCAACCTGCGCCGCACCCCTGCGCATATCTGGGGCATGGTCATCGCCCATCTCGGCATCGCCGTCGCGCTCGCCGGCATGGCCTCGGAAAGCGCGTTCAACACCGAAAAGCTGGTCGCGAGTGAGATCGGGCAGAGCCATACCGTCGGCCCCTGGACGATCGAGCTGCAGGGCGTCAGGCCGATTGCGGGAGCCAACTGGACCGCGCTCGAGGCGCGTCTGGTCGCGCGCTATGGCGACAGCAATGTCCAGACCGTGCTCAACCCGCAGGCGCGCATGTTCGCCTCGCCGCCGACCGCGACCAGCGAGGCGGCTTTGCTCACGCGCTGGAACGGCCAGCTCTATGCCGTGCTGGGCGAAGAGGGTGATGACGGCCGCTGGCAGCTGCGGCTGTGGTGGAAGCCGTTCGTGCCGCTGATCTGGTATGGCGGTCTGCTCGTGGGACTGGGCGGCGTGCTGTCGCTGGTTGGTCGCACCGCGCGTGACCTGCGCCGCAAGGGCGAACCCGAGCTCGAGCCGGCAAGCGAACCGGCCGCGCCCAAGCCTGCTGCCGGGGGCCAGGAAGCGCTCGCATGAAACCCCTAAAGTCATGAAGCACTGGGCGATCTGGCTCCCGCTGGCCCTGTTCGGCCTGCTGTTCGCGGTGTTCGCATCGGGGCTGATCGCGCCCGGCGATCGTACCATCGCCTCGCAGATGATCGGCAAGCCGCTTCCCGATTTCGATCTGCCCCAGGCCGTGCCCGATCGTCCGGCGCTGGCCAAGGCCGATTTTACGGGTGGCAAGCCCAAGCTGCTCAACGTGTTCGCCAGCTGGTGCGTGCCGTGCATCGCCGAAGCGCCGGTGCTGGCTGAGCTTGCCAGGGCAGGCGTGGAGATCGATGGCGTCGCCATTCGCGATCGGACCGCGGACGTGCAGCAGTTCCTGGCGCGCAACGGCAATCCCTATACGCGGATCGGGCGCGACGATGTCAGCAAGATCCAGTTCGATCTCGGCTCCTCGGGCGTGCCCGAGACTTTCGTGATCAACGGCAAGGGCGTCATCACCTATCAGCATATCGGGGAAATCCGCGCCGATCAGGTGCCCATGATCCTGCAAAAGCTGAAGGAAGCGCAGTGATCCGCGCTCTCATCCTCTTCCTGTCGCTCACGCTGTCCGTGCCGGTAGCAGCCCAGGACTCGCTCCCTCCCGCGCCCTATGCCTACAAGCAGCTCGAGGACCCGGCGAAGGAAAAGGCCGCGCAGGACCTGATGATGACGCTGCGCTGTCTGACCTGTCAGAGCCAGTCGATTGCCGATTCCGACGCGCCGATGGCGGGCGACATGCGCAACCAGGTGCGCGAGCGCATCGCCAGGGGCGAGGACCCCGAAGCGATCCGCGCCTGGCTGATCGAACGCTATGGCGACTGGGTGTCCTATGAGCCGCGCGTCACGACGATGACCTGGCCGCTGTTCGCTGCACCGGTCGTGCTGCTGCTGCTTGCCGCGATCATCGTGCGCAAGCGTTTCACCCGCGCCAGGGCGCAAGGAGGCAAGGGCTGATGGCCTGGATCGTCGTGGGACTGCTCGCCGTGCTCATCATGGCCGGGCTCATCTGGCTGGGCAAGATGCCGCGCAAGGCGTGGGAGCTCGCCGGTGCAGCGCTGTTCGTCGGCATTGCGGGCTATGCCTGGCAGGGCCAGCCCTCGCTCGCAGGATCGCCCAAGGAGCCGGTCGAGAAGCTCGGCATGTTCGACGAAGATCTGGCCAAGCAGCGCGATGAGATGGGCGGCAATTTCGGCGATGCCCGCGCCTGGCTGGTGCTCGCCGATGCGCAGAGCCGCCAGGGCAAGTTCGCCACCGCCGCCACCGCGCTCAGCAAGGGGCTTGAGACCTTTCCCGAAGACCCGGACCTCTGGGTGGCGCTGGGCAACGCGCTGGTCGGGCACAGCAACGGCCTGCTGACCCCGGCCTCGCAATATGCCTATCAGAAGGCCGCAACGCTCTCGCCCGATCATCCGGCACCGCCGTTCTTCCTGGGCCTGGCGCTGGCGACATCGGGTCAGTTGCAGCAGGCGCGCGCCATCTGGGCGGAGCTTCTCGAGCGCTCGCCGCCCGATGCCGAATGGCGCGAGGACCTGACGAGCCGACTCGCGCGGATCGATGCCCTGATCGCCCAGCAGAACGGTGCGCCTGCGCCCGGCATGCCCGGATCGGTTCCACCCACCGCAGATCCCGGTCAAGCCACTGAAAACAAACCATAATCGCTCTATTGCGATTATATTGCACTGCATCATGCGCCATGCTAATCCGCCTGCCATTGCCCCTATGGGCGATAGGCGAAAGGGGACGATGAGCGCTGGTTGATCGCAAGGTCCGCAGCGCCCGCATATTGCCCGATGATCAGCGATTCACCATCAGATGCGCCCATAGCGCCACCCGCCGCCGGATCGGCAGCCGGGGATCCGGGCGTGCAGCCTCCCGGGCATGACCATGGCAAGGGCAGTTCGGTCGCCGCACTCGCCTTCGGTGCGATCGGCATCGTGTTCGGCGATATCGGCACCAGCCCGATCTACGCCTTTCGCGAAACCTTTGCCGGGCATCACCCGCTCACTCCGGATGCCGAGCATATCTTCGGCGTTGTCAGCCTGATCTTCTGGTCGATGACCCTGGTCGTCGGCGTGCAATATGTCAGCATATTGATGCGCGCCGACAACAAGGGGCAGGGCGGAAGTCTCGCCCTGGTCGCGCTGATCTCGCGCAGCATCGGACGGACCAGCTATGGCTGGCTGCTGATCCTGCTCGGCGTGTTCGCCACGGCACTTTTCTATGGCGACAGCATGATCACGCCGGCGATCTCAGTGCTGTCGGCGGTCGAGGGGCTGACCGTGGTCAATCCCGGGCTGCAGCCGCTGGTCGTGCCGATCGCGGTGGGGCTGCTGGTGTTCCTGTTCTTCATCCAGTCGCGCGGAACGGCAAAGATAGGCACGCTCTTCGCGCCGATCATGGTGCTGTATTTCGGCACGATCGCGGTGCTGGGTATGTACCAGATCGTGTTCAACCCAGAAATTCTGCTCGCCCTGAACCCCTGGTTCGCGATCCGATTCTTCATCAACGATGGCTGGTTCGCCTTTCTGGCGCTCGGCTCGGTCGTGCTGGCGGTGACGGGGGCGGAAGCGCTCTATTCGGACATGGGGCATTTCGGGCGGGGACCATTGCGCCTTTCCTGGTTTGGCTTTGTCATGCCCGCGCTGCTGATCAACTATTTCGGCCAGGGCGCGATGATCATTGGTATGTCGCCAGAGGTTGCGGCGGAGACGATCAGGAACCCGTTCTTCCTGCTTGCGCCTGATGTGCTGCGCCTGCCGCTGGTGCTGCTCGCGACCGGCGCGACCTTCATCGCCAGCCAGGCGGTGATCTCGGGCGCGTTCTCGATCACGCACCAGGCGATCCAACTTGGCTATATCCCGCGCCTGTCGATCAAGCACACCAGCGCGTCGGAAAGCGGCCAGATCTATATTCCGCTGATCAACTGGGTGCTGATGGTCGCGGTGATCCTGCTGGTGCTGAGCTTCCAGAGCTCGAGCAACCTCGCTGCGGCCTATGGCATCGCGGTGACGGGTGCGATGCTGATCGATACCTGCCTGATGGCGGTGCTGCTGATCGCGATGTGGAAATGGAAGCTGTGGATGGCGATCCCGATCATCGTCACCTTCGTGGTGGTCGATGGCGCCTATTTCCTCGCCAACGCCACCAAGATTCCGGATGGCGGCTGGTTCCCGCTGGTCATCGGCGCGTTCACCTTCACGCTGCTCACCACCTGGGCGCGCGGGCGCAAGCTGATGCGCGAGACGATGATCGAGAGCGCACTGCCGATCGAGGTGTTCGTCAAGTCCGCGCAAGGCTCGGCCACCCGCGTCAAGGGCACCGCGATCTTCATGGCCTCCGCGACCACCGGCGTGCCGACCGCGCTGCTGCACAACATGAAGCACAACAAGGTGATCCATGAGCGCGTGGTCATCCTGACCGTGCAGATCATGGAAGTGCCCTATGTCACCGACGCCAACCGCTTCCAGGTCGAGGACCTGGGCCATGGCTTCTACCGTATGGTGCTGCGCTACGGCTTCATGCAATCGACCGACGTTCCCGCCGCGCTCAAGGACGTGAAGGAATTGTGTGGCGGCAAGTTCGAGATGCTGCAGACCAGCTTCTTCCTGTCGCGCCAGACGCTGCTCACCGCCGAGCGGCCCGGCATGCCGGTCTGGCGCGAGAAGATCTTTGCCTGGATGCTGCGCAACTCGGCGAGCCCGATGGAATTCTTCAACCTGCCCTCGAACCGCGTGGTCGAACTGGGCAGTCAGCTCGAGATCTAAGGAGCCTCGCCATGATCGTCATCGCCGGTTTCTATCGCTTTCCGCTCGACCAGATCGAGTCCGTGAAACCTGCCATGGCGAAGATGATCGCGCTCAGCCGGGCAGAGCCGGGCTGCGGCCATTATGCCTTCTCGTTCGATGTGGTCGAGCCCGGCATGGTGCGTGTCAGCGAGTCCTGGGCGGATGAGGATGCGCTGAAGGCGCACGCGGCGAGCGCGCACATGGCCGAATGGCGCGCCGCCAGCGCGGCGCACGGCATTCATGATCGCACGATCACCGCCTATGAGGTGACCGGCGAACGCTCGCTTTAAAGTCAGCAGCGCAGCCCCAGCGTCCGCTTCTGCATGTCATAGGTCAGGCTGGCGCAGCCTTTCAGGAACGCGCGTCCCGCGACGATGCGCAGGTCGACATCCTCTTTCTTGTCGCCGACGACGACGATCTCGTCCGAATCGCCGCTGGCCTGGTCGGCCGCGGCAATACCGCTGGCATCGCCATAATCGCTATAGCGCACATCGGCGGTAGCAAGCTGGCGCGGGCCCAGCGCGATAGGCTCGGCCAGCGTCATTTCGCGGGTGGGGCGTTGGATGCCGTAAAAGATCAGCGTCTGGCGGGGTTGGCCGGTGAACTTGCCGCCGCGATACTGCGCCAGCCAGTTGCCGGTGGGCGCGCTGACCAGAGTCTCGTCACGCGCCAGGCTGAACTGGAACCGCACCTTCTCGTCGCCAAGGCTCAACGTGGTGCCGACACCCAGGCGCCCGAGAAAGCCGAAATTGTCGAGTGGCAGGCTGATCTCGCGTGCTGCCGCGCTCGCCTCGCCAAGCCGGAAGGTGACCTTCTTGTAAGGCAGCGAAGCAGGGCTGATCGTACCGTCGGCGATGGTCGAGCTCTGCCGATCGGTCCAGAAGATGCGCTGCTTCTTCTCGCCTGCGCCATAATCGACCCGGTGTACCGACGAGTTGCCGTTGATCTTCTCCGGCCCCACCATGCTGCGAAACGCGATCATGCCGGGCTTGAGGCCAAGTTTCGCCGCGACATCGGCGTTGAGCGTCGGCGCTTCTGCGGCTTCGGGCCGTACCTCCAGCCGCAGCGGCTGCCCGTTGATCGTGACATCGATGATGTTGTCGCCGGACAGAACCAGCTCGTCCGGCAGGGCGGGCCGCGCCTCGGCCTGCGCAGAAGAAGCAAGAACCAGTGCAACAATGGTGAAAGTGGAAGCGACCCGCATGTAAAAACTCCCGTGCTGAATGAACACCACGGGAGCTATACTAATATCGGGAATGCTGACCGGCAGATGAACTGCCGTGCGTTACGCTCAATAATTCGCGCGTGCCAGCAGCGACGCCTTGGCCGCCTGATATTCCGCCGTCAGACGGGCAACCATGTCGGCAACGGTATCGACCTTGCCGACCGCGCCGATGCCCTGGCCGCTGCCCCAGATATCGCGCCAGGCCTTGGCTTCGGTATTACCCCCCGAACCGAAGTTCATCGTGCTGTAATCGCCCTTGGGCAGATTGTCGGGATCGAGCCCGGCATTGACAATCGACTGGCGCAGGTAATTGCCCGACACGCCGGTGAACAGGTCCGAATAGACGATGTCCGCGGCCCGCCCTTCGACGATGCCGTTCTTGTAGCCGTCGGTCGCGCGCGCCTCTTCGGTGGCGATGAAGGCAGAGCCGATATAGGCAAAGTCCGCGCCCATCGCCTGGGCCGCCAGGATCGAGGCACCGCAGGCGATCGATCCGGAGAGCGCGATCGGCCCATCGAACCAGCTGCGGATTTCCTGCATCAGCGCGAAGGGCGAGATGGTGCCGGCATGGCCGCCCGCGCCTGCGGCGACAGGGATCAGCCCGTCCGCGCCCTTTTCGATCGCCTTGCGCGCGAAGCGATCGTCGATCACGTCGTGCATGGTGATGCCGCCCCAGTCGTGCACCGCCTTGTTCAGGTCCTCGCGCGCACCGAGCGAAGTGATGATCATCGGCACCTGCCACTTGGCGCAGGTCATCAGGTCGGCTTCGAGCCGGTCGTTCGACTTGTGCACGATCTGGTTGACCGCGAAGGGTGCTGCGGGCTTGTCCGGGTTGGCGCGGTTATATTCGGCCAGCTCTTCGGTGATCTGGTGCAGCCATTCGTCAAGCTGTGCCTGAGGGCGCGCGTTGAGCGCCGGGAACGAGCCGATCACGCCCGCCTTGCACTGGGCAATGACGAGCTCCGGCCCAGAAATGATGAACAGCGGCGACCCGATGACGGGCAGGCGCAGGTTGTCGCAAAGCGGGGATGGCATGGTCATGGCGGGGACATTAACCTGGGTTTCGTTGGTGTCCAGAGGCAATTAAGCGTGCGATTAAGTTTTGATTGGGGATGGGTTTGGAAGGACAAAATCCTCCCCCAGCTCGTCTGGGGGAGGGGGGACCATCCGCAGGATGGTGGCGGGGCTCTTTCCGATGCTTGCTTGAAGAGCCCCTCCACCATTTGCTGCGCCAACGGTCCGCCTCCCCGAGACAAGCTCGGGGAGGACTTAGAGCTCCTCCAGCGCGCTCAGCACCGCCTTGATCGAGGCGGTGGCGACGTCTTCATCGACGCCGACGCCGAAACAGGGCGACCGGCCATCGATCGCGCATTCGACATAGGCCGCAGCCCTCGCCTTGGAGCCCGAGCCGATGGCGTGCTCGCGATAATCGGCAATATCGATCGCGATGCCGAGCGCCGAGGATAGCGCATCGACCACGCCCGAGATCAGCCCGTTGCCGCGTCCGCTGACTGGAATTTCCTGCCCGTTCGCCAGGATGCGCCCGACGAACAGCCGGTCGGAACCCGCCTTGCGCTCCTCATAATCGACCAGCCGGTATTTGCCGGTGCCGTCAAGGTGATAGCGCTGCTGAAAGGCCTGCCAGATATCGCTCGAGCTCAGTTCCACGCTCTTCGCATCGGCAAGCGCCTGCACGGTCTTGCTGAAATCGGCCTGGAGCCGCTTGGGCAGCTTCAGCCCCTGATCCTGCTCGAGCACCCAGGCGACACCGCCCTTGCCCGACTGCGAATTGACGCGGATCACCGCCTCGTAGCTGCGCCCGATATCGGCCGGGTCGAGCGGCAGATAGGGCACGGTCCAGAGCCGGTCGTTGCGCTTTTCCTGCGCGGCAAAGCCCTTCTTGATCGCGTCCTGGTGGCTGCCCGAAAAAGCGGTGAACACCAGTTCGCCCGCATAGGGGTGCCGCTCGGGCACCTTCAACTGGTTGCAATATTCAACCGTCTTGACGATCTCGTCCATGTCCGAAAAGTCGAGGCCAGGGTGCAGCCCCTGCGTGTACATGTTGAGGCCCAGGGCCACGAGATCGACATTGCCGGTGCGCTCGCCATTGCCGAACAGACAGCCCTCGATGCGGTCCGCACCCGCCATCAGGCCGAGCTCTGCCGCAGCGATGCCCGATCCGCGGTCGTTATGCGGGTGCAGGCTGATGACGACGCAATCGCGCTTGCTGATATGGCGGCACATCCATTCGATCTGGTCGGCATAGATATGCGGGCCGGCAGCCTCTACCGTGGCGGGCAGGTTGAGGATCAACGGCTTGTCGGGCGTCGGTTGCAACACCTCCATCACCGCCTCGCACACCTCCAGGCTGAAATCGAGCTCGGCGGTGGAGAAGGTTTCCGGCGAATATTCGAAATGCCAGTCGGTCTCAGGGTATTTTGCCGCCTGTTCCTTGAGGATGTTCGCGCCCTCGACCGCGATCGCCTTCACGCCCGCGCGATCGAGCCCGAACACGATCTCGCGCCAGGCCGGGGACACGGCATTGTACAGGTGGACGATGGCGCGGTGGACGCCCGCCAGGCTCTCGAAGCTGCGCTCGATCAGGTCGCGGCGCGACTGGGTGAGCACCTGCACGGTGACGTCCTGTGGGATCTTGCCGCCATCGACGAGGCCGCGGATGAAGTTGAACTCGGTCTCGCCGGCAGACGGGAAACCGACCTCGATCTCCTTGAGGCCGATCTTGACCAGCAGGTCGAAGAAGCGCTGCTTCTTCGCGCCGTCCATCGGATCGATCAGCGCCTGGTTGCCATCGCGCATGTCGGTGGAAAGCCAGCGCGGGGGCGCGGTGATGACCGCATCGGGCCAGGTCCGGTTGGGCAGGTCCACGCGGGGGAACGGCCTGTATTTCTGCGAAGGATCGGTGAGCATCGGCATGAGAGAAGCGCCCTGTCTGGATGGTTGTGCGATAGGCAGGCCGGGGCATGAGCGCAACCGGCTTTGCGGGTGTTCCGGGATGGAAATGCCCTTAGGCGCGGGGCACGCCAGACTGGCGCGCACAAGGTCAGCCGCGCCTAAGGGCGCGTAAGTCGCAGACCAAGAAGGAGGGCGTGGGGCATCATTTCGGGCGCTTCATTGCGTCAAATGGGTCCTGAGCGCAATAAAAAAATCATTCGCCGAGTCCTGAAACCTGAGCCGCGCTTCGGGCGAACCGCAGGCCATTCCCTGACTCGAAAGGTATTCCAGCGATGAAACACATGATGACGGCGCTCGCCCTCGCGCTTTCCGCAACCGGTCTTGCGATGGGCAGCGCAGCCCTGGCAGGACCGGTCTATACCGGGCTGCAGGGCGATGTCGCGGTCGGTGGCTATGACGCCGTGTCCTATTTCACCGGCGACGGCACGCCTGCCAAGGGCTCGTCCGAATTCGCGGTGCGCCATGGCAATGCCGTCTATCATTTCGCAAATGCCGAAAATGCCGCGAAATTCCAGGCGGACCCGGCGCATTACGCGCCGCAATATGGCGGGCATTGCGCCTGGGCGATGGCGCGCGGCTATCTTGCGCCGGGCGATCCGCTGCAATCGCGCGTAGTCGATGGCAAGCTGTACCTGAACTTCAACGCCGAGGTGAAGGCCAAGTGGCTGCAGGATATTCCGGGCTTCATCGCGAGCGCCGACAGGAACTGGCCGGGCTTTCCCGACGACGCGAAATTCGGGGGGTAGCCTATATCCACTTCCGCTCAGCCTGAGCAGCGGGCGCAGCCCGCGTCCGTCGAAGGCCCCGCAATACGGCTGGCGTAGGCGCGTGGCCTTCGACAGGCTCAGGCTGAGCGGCGTGGGTTCAAGCGTGTTGCGTTACTGCTTCTCGAACGCCACGCTGATGTCGAGCTCGACTTCGTCGCTCACCACCGGCAGGCCATACATGATACCGAAATCGCTGCGCTTGATCGTCGTCTCGGCCTCGAAACCGATCGTTTCCTTCTTGTTGAACGGGTTGGCGCCTGCGCCGGTGAATTCGGCGTCGAGCACGACTTCCTTGGTCACGCCGTTCAGCGTCAAGTTGCCGGTGATCTTGGCGGTCATTCCGCTGGCGACGACCTTGGTCGAGACGAAGCGCGCATCAGCGGGAGCGGGGCCGAAGAAGTCGGGCTTGCCGCCATCCTTGCCGGCGCGCAGCAGATGGCTGGTGAGGCCTGCGCTTGCCGTCGTGACCTTGGCGACGGGGATGGTCACGTCAACCTTGGCGGCATTGGGATTGGCAGGGTCGATGGTCAGCGTGCCCGCGACATCACCGAAAATGCCGAAATAATCGTTGAAGCCGAAATGGTTGACCTCCCAGCCGATCAGCGAGTGGCCGGGGTCGGTCTTGTAGGTGCCGGCGGTGACGCGCGATGCGTCCTTCTGGCCGGGCAGCTGCATGCCCTGGCCGATCAGCGGCGTGGTGGCGACAGCGGCGGCGAGAGCGAGAATGGCGAGGGTCTTGCGCATGACGAACTCCTTGGGAGGGGGAAGGAAACCGGAAACTGTGGCTCCGAGGCTCCCAAGTCAATCATTGTTCCGCGCAACGCAGCGTTTACGTTTTGCGCTCAAGGCCCTCGCGCACCACGGCATAGACATGGGCCAGCTGTTCGCGCGTTATGCAATAAGGCGGCATGACATAGACGGTGTTGCCCAGCGGCCGGATCAGCACGCCGTGCGCCTTGCCGAACGCGTTCAGACGCACCGCCCAGTTCGACAGATAGCCACTGGTATCGGCAGCAAGATCGAACGCGGCGATGGTGCCGCATTGGCGCGTGCTTTCGACCTCGGGATGCGATGCGATCGCGGCGAGCTCGGAGGCCTGCATCGCGGCCAGCCCATCGATCCGCGCCTGCACCGGCTCGTCGCGCCAGATGGAAAGGTTGGCCACCGCCGCCGCGCAGGCGATCGGGTTGGCGGTATAGCTGCTCGAATGGAAAAAACAGTCGGCGCGGTCCTGCGACCAATGCGCCATGAAGATCTCTTCGCGCGCCATGGTCACGGCGAGCGGTACCGCGCCGCCGGTCAGCCCCTTGGACAGGCACAATATGTCGGGCACCACGCCCGCCTGTTCGCAGGCAAGCAAGGCGCCGGTGCGGCCCCAGCCGGTCATCACCTCGTCGGCGATGAACAGCACGCCATGGCGCGCACAGATCGCGGCCATCTCGGCGAGCACGTGGGGCGGGTAGAACAGCATCCCGCCAGCACCCAGCACCAGCGGCTCAACGATGAACGCCGCCGCCCCCGCCCGGCACGCGGCCTCGAGCGCATCGAGCGTCGCCTGTTCGGCCCCGGTGGCGGGGAAGGGGATGCTGGTCACATCGAACAGCAGCGGCGCATAGGGCCGGTTGAACACGCCGCGCGCGCCCACCGACATCGCGCCGATGGTATCGCCGTGATAGCTGTGCTCCATCACGATGATGCCCTGGCGCGATTCTTTCCGGTTATGAAAATAGCCGAGCGCCATCTTCAGCGCGACCTCGACCGCGGTCGACCCTGAATCGCTGAAGAACACGCGGGTCAGCGCCTCGGGCATGATCGCGGTCAGGCCGCGCGCCAGCGCTTCGGCGGGCTCGTGCGTCCATCCGGCAAAGATGATCTGGTCGAGCCGTTCCGCCTGCTCGCGGATTGCCGCCATGATGCGCGGATGCGCATGGCCGTGCGTCGTCACCCACCAGCTCGAGATCGCATCGATCCACTCGCGGCCATCGGCGCCGTGCAGCACCGCGCCTTGCCCGCGCGCGATCAGCGGAATGTCCTCACCCAAGCCATGCTGGGTGAATGGATGCCAGACGGGAGAATCGCTCATGCGAAATCGGCGATGTCGAAACCGGCGATGAAGGCCGCCCGCAAGGATTCGGGCATGATTTCGGGCAGCATATCGAGCCGACCCAGACGGCGAATGCCGGACATTTGCGCGATCGTCGTCTCGCTGTCGGGCATCGCCTCGCCAATGAATGCGATGCCATGGATCGGCACGCCGCGCGCCTTCAGCACCTCGATCGTCATCAGGCTGTGGTTGATCGTGCCGAGCGCGGTGCGCGCGCAGACGATCACCGGAATCTGCCAGCGCGCGAAGATATCGGCATAGAGCACGGCCCTCGTCACCGGCACCAGCGCGCCGCCTGCGCCCTCGATCACCAGCGGCGCATCGACTTTCGGAGGAGTGAGCGCTTCGGTGTCGATCTCGACACCGTCGATCTCGGCCGAACGGTGCGGCGAGAGCGGGCTCACCAGCCGCCAGGCTTCGGGCAAGGTGGAGCCGGGCACCATGCGCTCGACGAACTGGGTGTCGGTTTCGTCCTCGATTCCCGATTGAACGGGTTTCCAGTAACGGGCGGAAAGCGCCTGGGTCAGCGCAGCACTGAACACCGACTTGCCGATTCCGGTGTCGGTGCCTGTCACAACAAATCGCGGTTTCATGCGGGGGTCATGATCCTGTCGAGTGATTCGGAGAGCGCGCCGATATCACCCTTTGTCACGTTGCGGGTAATCGAAATTCTCAGGCGCGCGGTGCCCTGCGGCACGGTCGGCGGGCGGATGCCGCGAATGTCGAAGCCCTGGCGCTGCAATGCCGATGCGATGCGCATGGTGCGCGCATCGTCGCCGATGATGACGGGCAGGATCTGCGTGTCGGACGGTGCTGCGCCGAGCCTGGGGGCGAGCAGGCTGCGCGCTTCGGCTACACGCGCGAATAGGTCCTCGCGCCAGTCGTCATGGCTCGCCACCAGGCCGATCGCCTTGCGCACCATATGCGCGACCAGCGGTGAGGGTGCGGTGGAAAAGATGAACGGGCGCGCGCGGTTGACCAGGAAATCGATCGCGACGCGGGGGGCGCAGATCAGCGCGCCCTCGCAGCCCAGCGCCTTGCCGCAGGTGTGCAGCGTGATGACATTGGGCTGCCCGGCCAGCGCCTCGGCGAGGCCACGCCCGCCGGTGCCGAACACGCCGGTCGCGTGCGCCTCGTCAATGATCAGGATGGCGTCGTGCCGGGCCGCGACCTGCGCCAGATCGGCGAGCGGCGCGCGGTCACCGTCCATGCTGTAGAGACTCTCGACCGCGATCCACGCGCGCCCGGTGCCGCCAGAGGCGCGCCAGGCGGTGATGGCGTCATCAAAGGCTTGCGTATCGTTATGCGCGGCGGCGCGAATATCGGCCCGGCCCAGCCGCATCCCGTCATGCGCCGATGCGTGGATCAGCGCATCATGGACGATAAGGTCACCGCGCTGCGGCAGGGTGGCAAACAGTGCGGCGTTGGCGGCAAATCCCGTCGCCATGAACAGCGCCGCCTCGGTGCCGTAATGCGCTGCCGCCTCGGCCTCGAGCGCCTCGTGCGCTGCATGGTTGCCGCGCAGCAGCCGCGATCCGCCCGAACCTGCGGGCAGGCCGAGTGCCATGCCTTCGCGCAGGGCATCGTGCAGCAGTGTTGAGCCGGCAAGGCCCAGATAGTCGTTCGAAGCGAAATCCTTGCCCGCTCGAGGCGCAAGCGCGCGCAGCCGCGAACCCCTTTTCAGGGATTCGAGCTGCGCGGCCTGTTCCTCGAAAAACGAGCGGGTCAACGCAAGGTCAGTTCTTGGCCTTGTCCACCAGCTTGTTCGCGCCGATCCACGGCATCATCGCGCGAAGCTGGGCACCCGTCTTCTCGATCGGATGCGCGGCGGCGAGCTTGCGCGCCGCTTTCAGCTCGGGCTGGCCGGCACGGTTGTCGAGCACGAAATTCTTGACGAACCGGCCTTGCTGGATGTCTTCCAGAACGCGCTTCATCTCGGCCTTGGTTTCGCTCGTGATGATGCGCGGGCCGGTGGTGATGTCACCATATTCGGCGGTGTTGCTGATCGAATAGCGCATGTTGGCGATGCCGCCTTCGTACATCAGGTCGACGATCAGCTTCACTTCGTGCAGGCACTCGAAATAGGCCATTTCGGGCGCGTAACCGGCTTCGGTCAGCGTCTCGAATCCGGCCTGGATCAGATGGGTGAGGCCGCCGCACAGCACGGCCTGCTCGCCAAACAGATCGGTTTCGCACTCTTCGCGGAAATTGGTCTCGATGATGCCGCTGCGACCGCCGCCGACGCCCGACGCATAAGCGAGCGCGATGTCATGAGCGTTACCCGAAACGTCGCGATCGACCGCGATCAGGCAGGGCACGCCGCCACCGCGCACATATTCGCTGCGCACGGTATGGCCGGGGCCCTTGGGGGCGATCATGATGAC
Source organism: Blastomonas sp. CCH9-A1 (assembly GCF_001557175.1). Classification (NCBI taxonomy): domain Bacteria; kingdom Pseudomonadati; phylum Pseudomonadota; class Alphaproteobacteria; order Sphingomonadales; family Blastomonadaceae; genus Blastomonas; species Blastomonas sp. CCH9-A1. The sequence continues at coordinate 392,750 of NZ_LSHM01000012.1, read as the reverse complement.
GTCCAGGTCCTCGCGCGCCTCGATCAGGCCGAAATGGATGTTGAGGCCGTGCGCGAAGGCCAGCGCCGCGCCGGGCTTCATGTTGTCGTGATAATCGGCGGCATAGATTGCGGCCTGATGCTCGTCGGGGGCCAGGATCATGACGATATCGGCCCAGGCGGCGGCTTCCGCGTTGCTCAGCACCTTGAAGCCCGCGCCTTCGGCCTTGGCGGCGGTGGCGCTGCCGGGGCGAAGCGCGATCGCGACATCCTTGACGCCGCTGTCTCGCAGGTTCTGCGCATGGGCATGGCCCTGGCTGCCATAGCCGACAATCACGATCTTCTTGTTCTCGATCAGCTTCAGATCGCAGTCGGAATCATAATAAACGCGCATGTTCTTTCCCCATTTCTAGCATTCTGGTCCCCTGCGAAGGCAGGGGCCCATCTCCAGGGCTGTGCGAGATCGGATAGCGCCGGAGATGGATTCCCGCCTTCGCGGGAAACCGGTAGTTGATGAATTACCCCGCCACGGCCCCCCGGGTCATGGCGACGACCCCGGTGCGGGCGACCTCGACCAGCCCGACCTCGCGCATCAGCGCGATGAACTGGTTGATCTTCTCGACCGATCCGGAAATCTCGAACACGAAGCTGTTGGTGCTGGTATCGACCGGACGGGCGCGGAAGATGTCCGCCAGGCGCAGCGCCTCGATGCGATGTTCGCCCGTGCCTGCGACCTTGATCAGCGCCAGCTCGCGCTCGACATGCGGGCCGAGCTCGGTGAGGTCGGCGACGCGATGCACCGCCACCAATCGGTCGAGCTGCGCGATGATCTGGTCGATCACCGCAGGCGGGCTCACCGTCACGATGGTGATGCGGCTGGTCGCATGGTCCTCGCTGATATCGGCCACCGTCAGGCTTTCGATATTGTAACCGCGCGCGGTGAACATGCCGGCGATCTTGGCGAGGATGCCCGCCTCGTTATCGACCGTGACGGTCAGGACGTGCCGCTCGGACGCGGCTTCACGGATATGCATCAGACCAGGGCTTTCGCTTCGTCTTCCATCGTCCCGGCGACTTCATCGCCGTAGAGGATCATGTCGGTATGGGCCGCGCCCGAAGGGATCATCGGCAGGCAGTTGGCGAGCTTGGCGACGCGGCAGTCGACCATCACGGGACCCGGATGATCGATCATCGCCTGGATGCCGCTATCGAGCTCGCTTTCGTCCGAAATGCGGATGCCCTTCCAGCCATAGGCCTCGGCGAGCGCGACGAAATCGGGCAGCGCGTCGGAATAGCTTTCCGAATAGCGGCTTTCATAGGTCAGCTGCTGCCACTGGCGCACCATGCCCATATATTCGTTGTTGAGGATGAAGATCTTGACCGGCAGGCGATATTGCGTCGCGGTGCCGAGTTCCTGGATGTTCATCTGGATCGAGGCTTCGCCCGCAATGTCGATGCACAGGGCATCGGGGCAGCCGAGCTGCGCGCCGATCGCGGCAGGCAGGCCATAGCCCATTGTGCCGAGACCGCCCGAGGTCAGCCATTTGTTCGGCTGTTCGAAGCGGAAATATTGCGCCGCCCACATCTGGTGCTGGCCGACCTCGGTCGAGATGATCGGGCTCTGGTCCTTGGTCAGGGCATAGAGCCGCTCGATCGCCAGCTGCGGCATGATCTCGGACTTGTTCGCGGGATAGGCCAGGCACTCGCGCGTGCGCCATCCGGCGATCCGCGCCTTCCATTCGGAAAAGTCGCGCGGGGCATGGCCGATGGCGTTCAGCTGATCGATGATCTGCTGCAGCACCGTCGCGCAATCGCCGACGATGCCGAGATCGACCCGGACGGTCTTGTTGATCGACGAGCGGTCGATATCGATATGGATCTTCTTCGAATTGGGCGCGAAGGCATCGAGCCTGCCGGTGACGCGGTCGTCGAAGCGCGCACCGACGCAGATGATCAGGTCCGCGCGGTTCATCGTCATGTTGGCTTCATAGGTGCCGTGCATGCCCAGCATGCCCAGCCAGTCGGGATGCTCGGACGGGAAGGCGCCGAGGCCCATCAGCGTCGAGGTGACCGGCGCATTGGTCATCGCCTGAAGCTGACGCAGCAATTGCGTGGCATCCGGTCCCGAATTGATGACGCCGCCGCCCGAATAGATCACCGGACATTCCGCCTCGGTGATCATCCGCGCCGCCGCCGCGATATCGTCGGCTGTGCCTTCCTTCACCGGTGCATAGCGCATGTTCGGGCGGGCAGGGGTGTCGCCATCATGCGCTGCGGTGGCGACCTGGACGTCCTTGGGGATGTCGATCAGCACCGGGCCCGGGCGGCCCTGGGTCGCGATATGGAAGGCCTCGCGTACCGTCGAGGCGAGCCGCGCAGGGTCCTTCACCAGATAATTATGCTTGGTGCAGTGGCGGGTGATGCCGATGGTGTCGGCTTCCTGGAAGGCATCGGTGCCGATCAGCGTGGTCGCGACCTGGCCGGTGATGACGACCATGGGGATCGAATCCATCAGCGCATCGGTGATGCCGGTGACCGCATTGGTCGCGCCGGGGCCGGAGGTGACGAGCACGACGCCAGGCTTGCCGGTCGCACGGGCATAGCCCTCTGCGGCATGCGCGGCGGCCTGTTCGTGGCGCACGAGAATGTGGCGCAGCGACGGGTGGCCGAAAATCGCATCGTAAATCGGCAGCACTGCACCGCCGGGATAGCCGAAAATCACTTCGACGCCCTGCTCGACCAGCGTTTCAACCAATATCTGCGCGCCGCTCAATTCGGCCATGATGCAAGCCTTACTTCGTCATTAAACCGCAGCCCGCTTAGACAAGCTGGGCCGATGTTGCAAAACCATATGCTGCCTTGGGTGCCGCATCCCTGCCTTGAGCAAAAAAGCACCCGGCGCAGACGGGCCGCGCCGGGCAGGGTGAATATGCGACGTGTCAGAAGGGCGCTGGCAGCAACGCCTGACGAGGTCGATCTATGCGACATAAAATGCCGTGTCAACAGCTAAATGCGAAATAAAATATCAAAATATAGTCTATCGCTATCCGAATATGGCTTTGTATACCGTTGCCAGCTCTCTGGCGGCTGGTTGCGGAACCAGGTATATTGCCGCTTGGCATATTGGCGGGTGGCAAGCTGGCCTGCGGCGAGCGCGGCCTCGCGCGTCAGCTCTCCGCGTATCATCCCGGCAATTTCGGGCACGCCGATCGCGCGCATCACCGGCAGATCGGCGTCGAGCCCGCGCGCCAGCAGCGCCTCGACCTCCTCGACCGCGCCCGAGTCGAGCATCGTGGCAAACCTGCGGTCGCAGCGTTCGACCAGCCAATCGCGCGGCGGCAGCAGCACCAGCGGTTTCAGGCTGACCGCACGGCCAATGCCGCCCAGCTTGCGGGCCTGCCAGCTCTTGAGCGTCTGCCCCGTCGATCGCACGACCTCGAGCGCGCGCGCGACCCGGGTGGTGTCCGCCGCATTGAGCCGCGCGGCGGCATCCGGGTCTTCGCTCGCGAGCGCCACATAAGCCTCCGCCACCGGCAGCGCGCGCACCGCCTCGCGAATCGCCGGATCGATCGGCGGGACCGGCGCTATGCCGTCAAGCAGGGTGCGCAGGTACAGCCCCGTCCCGCCGACCAGGATCGGCAGCGCATCTGCGGCATGCGCCGCAGCGATCTCGGTGCGTGCATCCTCCGCCCAGCGCGCGGCGGAACAGGCTTCGGCCCCGTCGATATATCCGAACAGCCGGTGTTCGATCCCGCCCATCTCCTCTTCATCGGGGCGGGCGGAGAGCACGGCCAGATCGGCATAGACCTGCGCGCTGTCGGCGTTGATGATGACCGCTTGCCGCCCGCGATCCTCTAGCCACACGGCATAGCGGACGGCCAATCCGCTCTTGCCGCTGGCGGTGGGTCCGGCAATAAGCGCCAGCGCCGGGCGGATGTCTCCGGCGGTTTCGGGGGAAGTGTTCGTGCCCATCGCCACGCTGATAGCAGCAGACAGCCTGCCTGCGGGAGAGCTAAACGCCGCCGCCGACCGATTGCATGCCGCCGGGCTGGTGATCGGCGAATCGCGCTGGATCGAGCCTGGCAAGGTGGGCGAACTGCACTTCACCGGCGACCGCGCGGCAGGCGATGCCGCGTTGGCCGAATATCGCAACACTGCCGACGTGCTGGTGCTGGACGATGACGCGCGCGGCGTGCGGCTGCTGGTGTCCGACATGGACAGCACGATGATCGCCAATGAATGCATCGACGAACTCGCCGATTATGCCGGGGTCAAACCGCAGGTCGCCGAGATTACCGAGCGCGCGATGCAGGGCGAGCTCGATTTCGAGGCGGCGCTGCGTGAACGTGTCGCATTGCTCAAGGGGTTGAGCGAGCATGTCATCGGCGATTGCCTGGGCCATCGCATCCAGCCGATGCCGGGTGCGCGGGTGCTGGTGCGCACACTGCGCTCGCGCGGGGTGGATTGCGTGCTGGTGTCCGGCGGGTTTCACTCGTTCGCCGACGTGATCGGCGCGGAGCTGGGCTTCAACGCAGTGTTCGCCAACCGGCTGGTGATCGAGCATGGCCATATGACCGGCGCGCTCGAAGGCGGAATCGTTGACGCCGCGCGCAAGGCGGCGATCCTGATGGAGCAGGCGGCGGGGCAGCGGATCGATGCCGCGCAGGTCATCGCGCTGGGCGACGGCGCGAACGATATCCCCATGCTCAAGGATGCAGGGACGGGCGTTGCCTATCACGCCAAGCCCGCCGCGATCGCCGCCGCCGACGCCCATATCGCGCATGGCGACTGGACCGCGCTGCTCCACGCCTTGGGCATCGCGCGGGGTGATTGGAGCGAATAGGGGTTGGGGTGTGTTCGACCGACCGGTGTACTCAGTGGCGGATGAGCTGTTTGAAGTTTAATCCGCTTTTTACTGTAAGTTTTTTGCATCTATCGCGAGAACGGGCAGAAAAACATCTGCGTTCAGTTTGCAAACTCCGTGCTGAATGACCCGGAGGACAGATGTGCTGCGAGCTCTTCTGTCGTGAGGTCCTCAATAAAAGAGGATGTGCCGTCAAAATTCGTTTTTCGATAAGAATCTAACCATTTCAACCGCTTCTCAATTCCCTTAGTCACGGGATCATCAGTCAGTTGCACCGTCACCCGCCTGAGCTTGACGCCCTCGCCGAAACTGGCCGCGAGAGCATCAGGATCGACGCGCTCCACAGTGGTTGGGTCATTGATGTCGCGAAAGCGGACCAGCATCGGGCGGGCAGGCATATCCCTAAGGACGCTGATATTGTTAAAGTTCTTGGGCAGCACGATCGGTCGACGATTTTGCAGCATGGCTTCATATCGCGCTCTGAACGAAGCGTCAGAGTCATATTTGCCATTCTCATCATTAACCCTCACCTGCGGTGCCAGGCGGAACAGGAGATTTGTCGGCCAGTCGACTTCAACATCCGACCGTAGCAGAGCGAACAAGGTGCCGTGCTGCCCCTGATCGATCGTGACGGCCTCGCCGTTGAGGCGATGCCGCACCGCGCCGGGGCTGGGGATGCTGGTGCTGCTGGTCATCGATGTGGACACCTCCACCACGCTGGAGCCGGTCTTCAATCCCTCGGGCGTCTCGACCTCGACCGTTAGCCGATAGCGATAATCGGGCAAGGTGCTGCCGCAACCGGATAGCATCACGACAAGGCCAGCCATCAAGGTCATGACCCCGCGCAAGCCGCCTGAAATGCTCATGATCCGTGCCCCTGCTATCCAGCGCCAATTCCGATGACAGCAAAAATAGCGGCTGAATGTCACCGAGTGATGAATTTTAACAGCGGCTCACTCATTCAGTGTGGAATCAAAAAGGGGCGCGACGATTACTCGCCGCGCCCCTTTTTCGTAACACTCGTGCATTTCCATCGTCATTCCCGCGAACGCGGGAATCCCGCTTTTTGCTTCTGCGATTGAGAAGGAAGCGGGACCCCCGCTTTTGCGGGGGTGACGAGGTGAATGCTATTTGGTGCCAGCCGATCAGCCCTGCAGCAGGCGCATGATCGTCATCGCCTGTTCGCTGCCCGACTGCGGCACGGTTTCGCCGGTGCGGTCGATGATCTTGTCGAAGATACGCGCCACGCCTTCGGGGGTGCGCTCGCCTTCGGGGAGCGCTGCGCCCTGGGTCATGGTGACATAGGCGGCATGGAACGCGCCTGCGCCCGCGCCGATGATCATGTTGGTCGGGGCCTCTTCAGACACCAGATAGAGCGCGGCGGGAACGACGTTTTCGGGCTTGAACTGGGCAAAGGCTTCGGGCGGGAAGATGTCTTCGGTCATGCGCGTTCCGGCGACGGGGGCCAGCGTGTTGACCTTGATGTTGTTCTTCGCGCCTTCCAGGTACAGCGTCTTGGTGAGGCCGGCGAGGCCGAGCTTCGCCGCGCCATAATTGGCCTGGCCGAAATTGCCGTACAGGCCGGTGGACGATGCGGTCATCAGGATGCGGCCGTAATTCTGCTCGCGCATCGTTTCCCACACCGCCTTGGTGCAATAGCCCGAACCGACCAGGTGGACCTTCACGACGAGGTCGAAATCGGCGGGCTCCATCTTGGCGAAGCTCTTGTCGCGCAGGATGCCGGCATTGTTGATGAGCACGTGCACGCCGCCCCAGGCTTCCTTGGCCTTGGCGACCATCTCGACCATCTGCTCGTATTCGGTGACCGATCCGCCATTGGCCATGGCTTCGCCGCCTGCGGCCTTGATCTCCTCGACAACCTTTTCGGCGGCGTCCGAGGTGCCGGTGCCGTCGCGCGCACCGCCCAGATCGTTGACGACAACCTTCGCGCCGCGCGCGGCAAGCTCGAGCGCATAGGCGCGGCCGAGGCCCCCGCCTGCGCCGGTGACGATGGCAACGCGGTCCTTGAAACTGATGGTCATGGCAAGCATCCCTCTCTTGAATGCGCGGCATTGCCACGCGGAATGGCGCGGGTTTTAGCCATGTTGAAGCGCTTGGCAAGCGCCAAGCCACGGGCTTTCAACTTTACGCGTCCGTCAAGCTGGGCTGACGCTACGGCGATCAGGCCAGTTCGCTGTCCAGCGCATAACCGGCAGAGCGCACGGTGCGGATGATATCGGGCTGGCCATTGGCGTTGAGCGCCTTGCGCAGCCGCCGAATATGCACGTCAACGGTGCGAATCTCGATATCGCTGTCATGCCCCCAGACGCTGTCGAGCAGGCGTTCGCGCGAGAACACCCAGCCGGGATGCTCGAGGAAATGGCGCAGCAGGCGGAATTCGGTGGGGCCGAGCGGAATGGTCTGCCCGGCGCGCTTCACCTTGTAGCCCACCGTGTCCATCTCGATATCGGCAAAGCTCAGCGCCTCGCCCGCCAGCGCCGGGCGCACGCGGCGCAGCACGGCATTGACCCGCGCGATCAGTTCGCGCGGGGAGAAGGGCTTGGTGACATAATCGTCTGCGCCGATGTCGAGCCCGCGCACCCGGTCTTCCTCTTCGCCGCGCGCCGACATCATGATGATCGGGATGTTCGAGGTATCGTTGTCGCGGCGCAGGCGGCGGCAGACCTCGATGCCCGACAGGTTCTCGATCATCCAGTCGAGCAGCACGATATCGGGCCGTTCCTCACGCGCGATCAGCATCGCTTCCTCGCCATCGGCGGTCTGGCTGACGCGGAAGCCCTGTTTGTCGAAATGCCAGGACACCAATTCGGCCAAGGCCATGTCGTCTTCAACCAGCAGCAGATGCGGAGTCGTCATCGGTATCGTGCTTTCGTTTCAAAAGGTCCGGTCAGTCGCTGCCGGGCGCCAGCGCGTCGTCGCCGCGCTCGCGCTCGTTCATCGACTGGCCCATGACCGCGAAGTAAACCATCTCGGCCACATTGGTGGCGTGGTCGCCGATCCGTTCGAGATTCTTGGCGATGAACAGCAGGTGCGTGCCCGCGCCGACATGCTCGGGATTATCGATCATGTGCGCGATCAGCGCGCGGAAGATGCTGTTGTAGAAATCGTCGACGGTCTTGTCCTGCGCGCACACCGCGACGGCAAGGTCGGCATCGCGCTTGGCAAAGGCGGTGAACGCATCGTCGACCAGCTGGCGGGTCGCGTCAGCCATGGCGGGCAGCAGCCGCGCGGCATCGATCTGCTGTTCGGCATCGATCAGCAGAACGCGCTTGGCGATGTTCTTGGCATAATCGCCGATGCGCTCGACCACACCCGAAATCTTGAGCGCGGCGACGAGTTCGCGCAGGTCATCGGCCATCGGCGCGCGCAGCGCGATGGTCTGGATCACCATCCGGTCGATCTGCTCTTCCAGCGCGTCGATGCGCTTGTCGCCCTCGACCACCTGGCGCGCCAGATCGTGATCGTTGTTGGCGAGCGCGGTCATCGCACCCTCGACCGCCTTTTCGGCGCGCCCGCCGATCTCCGCGATCAGCCCGCGCAGGGTGATGAGGTCGCCGTCAAAGGCCTTCAGGGTGTGTTCGTTCAGGCTGTGGTTCATCAAGAAATTCCGTTCGTTGCGATGCCAGGCTTGGCGGGGCCCCCGTATCCCCGTGCTGCCGAGCCGTGTCGCTTAAGCATGTGGTGCGCCTCAGCCGTAACGGCCAGTGATATAGTCGCGCGTCCGTTCCTCGCGCGGATTGGTGAAGATATCCGAAGTGTCGCCATATTCCACCATGGTTCCCAGGTGGAAGAACGCGGTCTTCTGCGAGACGCGCGCGGCCTGCTGCATGTTGTGCGTGACGATGACGATGGCGTAGCGGCCGCGCAGCTCGTGGATCAGCTCCTCGATCTTCGCGGTGGCGATCGGGTCGAGCGCCGAGCAGGGCTCGTCCATCAGGATGACCTCAGGGTCGACCGCGATCGCACGCGCGATGCACAGCCGCTGCTGCTGGCCGCCCGAGAGCGCGGTGCCGCTGTCCTGCAACCGGTCCTTCACCTCGTTCCACAGGCCTGCGCGCACCAGCGAATTCTCGACGATCTGGTCGAGCTCGGCCTTGTTGGGGGCCAGGCCATGGATCCGCGGGCCGTACGCCACATTGTCGTAGATCGACTTGGGGAAGGGGTTGGGCTTCTGGAACACCATGCCGACGCGTGCGCGCAGCTGCACCACGTCCATGCTGCTCGAATAGATGTTCTCGCCGTCGAGCGTGATGTCGCCCTCCACCCGCGCGATCGGGATGGTGTCGTTCATGCGGTTCAAGGTGCGCAGGAAGGTCGACTTGCCGCAGCCCGACGGGCCGATGAACGCGACGACATTGTCCATGTCGATATCGATCGACACGCCCTTGATCGCTTCCTTGGGGCCATAAAAGACCCGCACGTCGCGCGCGGACATTTTCGGTTTGGTGGTGGCAGAGGCCAGATTGTCGAGCATGGATCGGGTTACCAGCGGGTTTCGAAGCGGTTGCGCAGGTACACGGCAATCGCGTTCATGGTGAGCAGGAAGACGAGCAGGACGATGATCGCGGCAGAGGTCTTTTCGACAAATCCGCGATTGACCTCGTCCGACCAGAGGAAGATCTGCACCGGCAGCACGGTGGCGGGGTCGGTCAGGCCGTCGGGCGGGGTGGTGGTGAAAGCGCGCATGCCGATCATCAGCAGCGGCGCGGTCTCGCCAAGCGCACGCGCCATGCCGATGATCGTACCGGTCATGATGCCGGGAATGGCAAGCGGCAGGACATGGTGGAACACGACCTGGATCGGGCTCGCGCCGACGCCCATCGCCGCCTCGCGGATCGAGGGGGGCACGGCCTTGATGGCGTTGCGCGCGGCGATGACAATGACCGGCATGGTCATCAGCGCCAGCGTCAGACCGCCGACCAAAGCCGCCGAGCGCGGCATCGACAGGAACTGCAGGAACACCGCCAGACCCAGCAGGCCGAAGATGATCGAGGGTACGGCCGCGAGATTGTTGATCGACACCTCGATCAGGTCGGTGAAGCGGTTCTTGGGCGCATATTCCTCGAGATACACCGCCGCCAGCACGCCGACGGGGAAGGCGAGGAACAGGGTCACGACCATCGTGATCAGCGAGCCCTTGAGCGCGCCCCAGATGCCGACGCGCGCCGGATCGGTGCCGTCAGAGCCGGTGAGGAACTGCATGTTGAAGCTCTGCCGCACTTCGCCCGCCTTGGTGAGCGCGGCATAATCGCGCTCGGCTTGCGGTGTCGAACGATCCTTGGCAGCGCGGTCGATATCGGCAGAGGTCGGCAGCCAGAAGCTGGTCTTGCCCATCACCAGATTGGGATTTTCGACCAACTGGTCGCGCAAGGCGGTCCAGGCGGTGCTGGCGAAATAGCGCGCGCCGTCCTCGCCATATTGCGCCTGCACGGCATTGTCGAAGATGCGGCGAACGTCGATCGAGGCCATGGTGGCGCGAAGCTGCGGCCCGGTCAGCTGATCGGGCGAGATGCTGCCGGTCGCGGCGGGCAGGTCAATGGTCAGCGTCGCCTCGGTGGTCACGAAACCCTTGGCCCCGTTGCCGATCATCACCACGAGCAGGAAGGCGAGAAACAGCGACGAGGTTGCGACCGCAGCCAGGCCGAGGAACTTGAACCGGCGCTCGGCGGCATAGCGGCGCGCGATCCGCTTCTGCATGGCATCGCCCATCCAGTCGGTCTTGCGCGACGAAGGGCTTCCTGTCTGGGGCGTGGCGGTCATGGTCAGGGCCTCAGTCATACGCTTCCCGGTATCTCTTGACGATCTGCAGCGCGACGATGTTGAGCAGCAGCGTGACGACGAATAGCGTCAGGCCGAGCGCGAAGGCGGCGAGCGTCATCGGGCTGTCGAAATCGGTATCGCCGGTGAGCAGCTGGACGATCTGCGTGGTGACGGTGGTGACGCTGGCGAAGGGATTGGCGGTGAGGTTCGCGGCCAGGCCTGCGGCCATCACCACGATCATCGTCTCGCCGATTGCGCGGCTGACCGCGAGCAGCACGCCGCCGACCACGCCGGGGAGTGCCGCGGGGATCAGAACCTGCTTGATCGTCTCGCTCTTGGTCGCGCCCATGGCGAGCGAACCGTCGCGCATGCTGCCGGGCACGGCGGCGATGCTGTCATCGGCCATGGAGGAGACGAACGGGATGATCATCACACCCATCACCAGGCCCGCGGCAAGCGCCGATTCGGACGATGCGTCGGTGATGCCGATCGACACGGCAAAGCTGCGCAGCGCAGGCGCGACGGTCAGCGCGGCGAAATAGCCATAGACCACGGTCGGCACGCCCGCGAGAATCTCGAGGATCGGCTTCATCCACTTGCGCACATTGGCGCTGGCATATTGAGTGAGGTAGACCGCGCTCATCAGCCCGAGCGGGATCGCGACCAGCATCGCGATGATCGCGCCGATGAACACCGTGCCCCAGAACAGCGGCACCGCGCCGAAGCCGGTGGCCTGGCCATCGACGACCTTGTCCGACGGGTTCCAGTCGAGCCCGAACAGGAATTCGAACGGCGAGACCATGCCGAAGAAGCGGATCGTCTCGAAGATCAACGAGGCGACAATGCCGAGCGTCGCCAGGATCGCGATCAGCGAGGCGAGCAACAGGCCGAACATCACCGTGCGCTCGACCTGGGTGCGTGCGCGGAAATCCGGGCGGATGCGGGTAAAGGCAAAGGCGCCGCCGGCAAAGCACAGCAGGAAGGCGGCGAGCGCGCCGATCATCGCATATTTGCTGTCCGCGGCTTCATAGAGCGGGGCGAGCCTGACTGCGGCGTCGTTGAACACCTTGAGGTCGGGATTGTGCGACAGCGCGCGCGCTTCGGACAGAATCGCGGCACGCTCGAAAGCATCGGTGGGAAGCCCTGCGGCCAGCGGGCTTTCGAGCACCTGGTAGCTGCCGAGCGCCGGCGCGATGGTGCTCCACACCAGCAGGAACAGGATCGCGGGAACGACCGCCCACATCGCGGCATACCAGCCATGATAGCTGGGCAGCGAATGGACGCTGGCAACACCCGACTGGATGAAGCGTCCGGCACGCGCGCGGGCGAAGACCCAGGCGATCAGGCCGAGGCCCGCAATCAGGAAGAAAGTGGCGGTGATGGTCATGACACTGCTTATTTCAGGTCCGCGCCGTCGAGCGCGGTGAGCGACTTGATGCGACCGAGCATCTCGGTACGGGTCTTGTCGGGCGCGGCGATCAGGCCGATCCGGGTGAGATAGCCCTCGTGCTCCCCGCCGCGCAGGAATTCGGCGACGAATTCGCGCAGGCCCGGGATCACGTCGACATGCTTCTTCTTCACATAGATGTAGAGCGTGCGCGCGCCGGGATAGGTGCCGTTCTCGATCGTCGCATAGCTCGGTTCGACGCCGCCGATCGGCACGCCGCGCACGGTGTCGGCATTGTCGGCCAGATAGCTGTAGCTGAAGATGCCGACCGCATCGGGGTTGGTCGAAAGCTTCTGGACGATCAGGTTATCGTTCTCTCCGGTATCGGTATAGGCCTGGTCGGTGCGGATCGAGTGGCAGATGTCCTCGAACTTTTCCTTGTCGCTGTCCGACAGCGCCTTGATCGCGGGATCGGTCTTGCAGCCCTTTTCCATGATGATCTCTTCGAGCGCATCGCGCGTGCCCGAGGTGGCGGGCGGGCCGAAGATGTTGATCCGCGTATCGGGCAGCGCCGGATTGATATCCGGCCAGCGCATCGCGGTATTGGGGCCCTTGCCGAACGGCTGGGCGGCGAGCGCGGTGTAGAATTCCTCGACCGTGAGCGACAGCTTGGGTCCCTTGGTCGACTGGGCGAGCGCGATGCCGTCAAAACCGATCACGATCTCGATCACCCCGTCGACGCCATTGGCCTGGCAGCGTTCGAACTCGCTCTTCTTCATCCGGCGCGAGGCGTTGACGATGTCGGGCGTCTTCGCGCCGACGCCCGCGCAGAACAGCTCCACCCCGCCGCCAGTACCGGTCGATTCAAGGATGGGCGAACGGCGCTCGGGATCGAAATTGACGAATTCCTCCGCCACCTTCTTGGCAAAGGGGAAGACGGTGGATGAGCCGACGATGCGAATCTCGCTGCGGCTGCTGCCCTCGCTGGTCGACGCCGGGTCCTTGCATCCGGCCAGCAAAAGCGCCGGAAGGCAGGCAAAGGCGAGCTTCCTGATCAACACGTCGACCCCTCTCTGGGCAAGAACATCAGCCGCACGTCCGGCCATGAAGGCGGCGGCAGCGGACATGGCAGAATCGCGCGACGCGGATCATGCCTTTGCCTGGCCCCCTTCCGTTGAGGCCGTTAGGGAGGGGCCGTTGCCCGAACATGACAATCAGGTGACGCTTTTGTGACAGCGCTTCCGGCGGGTCCGGACGGTGGCGCCTCAGGCGGGCAGCGCGGGCTCGTCGGCCGGTGCGGAAGCATCGCCCTGAGCCCCGCGCGGATCGGCGGGCAGGGTGATGGTGATGGTCGTGCCCTTTTGGACTTCGCTGTCGATTTCCAGCCGGCCGCGGTGCCGCTCGACGATATGCTTCACGATCGACAGGCCGAGGCCCGTGCCGCCGATCGCGCGGCTGCGGCTCGAATCGACGCGATAGAAGCGCTCGGTCAAGCGCGGCAGATGCTCGGGCGCGATGCCTTCGCCGCAATCGCTGACCGAAAGCCGCAGCAGCGCTCCGTTGCGCGAGGCGCGCAGCCGCATCGTAACCGGCGTGCCAGCCTGGCCGTATTTCATGCTGTTCGACACGAGATTGTGCAGCAGCTGCGAAAGCTGCGCCCGGTCGCCGCGCAGCGGCGGCAGGTCGGGGCCGATATCGACGACAATATCCGCGCCGCGCTCGGGCTGGCTCTGGCGCAGCACAGACTGAACCTCGCGCATCAGATCGGGCAGGTCGACAGGCGTATCGGGCACGCGGAACTTCTCCGCCTCGATGCGCGAGAGCGAGATCAGGTCGTCGATCAGCTTCTGCATGCGATTGGCTTCGCGGAACATCACATTGAGGAAGCGAGCGCGGATCTCGGGATCGTCGCCAGCTTCCTTGTCTTCCAGCGTCTCGATAAAGCCCTTGATCGAGGCGAGCGGGGTGCGCAGCTCGTGGCTGGCATTGGCGACGAAATCGGTGCGCATCCGCTCGACCGCATAGACGCCCGAGCGATCCCAGAGGTGCAATATGCGTTCGCCGCCGGGCATGTCGCGCACCAGCATTTCCCAGCGCTGGTCGCGGCTGCCGATGCCGACCAGCTGGATCGGCCCTTCATTGGCCAGGCTCGCCTCTGCCAGCAGATCGGCCGCTGCCGGATGGCGGATGACCAGGCGGATATCCTCGCCGACGCAATATTCGCCCAGCAGCTTGCGCGCGGCGCTGTTGGCGCGGCGGACATTGGTGCCGGTCAGCACCAGCACCGGGTCGGCCAGCCCGTCGATAAAGCTGGTAAAATCGCGATGCTGGCTGATCGGCTTGACCTCGGGCTCGCGGATCGGGGCGGCGGCCTGGGGGTTGTGCTTGGCCGGGCTCGAAAGGTCGGCCATGATGACGATCGCAACGATGCCTGCGGCGAAGCAGATCATCGCCTGCTCCATGCCGTTTGTGCCGAACTGGCTGATCGCGACCCCTGCGCCCAGCACTGCTGTCGCGAGGAGGAAGCGGCCGCCGTTCAGTCCCGTTCCGCTGGCCTGTCCCATGTCGCGCGGGCTATACCAGCCTTGGCTGGGCCGCGCCATCGATGATCGGGGCGGTGCGCATTTTCATGGCGGTGGCTTGCCTTGTCCCGGCAAAGGACAGCCGATCAAAGGCCTTGCCTTTGCGCCGGTGACGGGTCTTTAGTCTTTTCGGCCGATATTTGCGCTGCGATTTTGCGCGTTTGGGACGATGAAGATGCACGCTGACGACAGCAACATGGATGGCTCCACCCCCAGCGATTCGGGTGTTGGACCTGCGCCTGTCGATGCGGCCCGCAGGACGCTGCTGATCGGGGCCGTCGCCACATCGGCCGTGGTCAGCATCCGCCCCGCGCTGGCACAGACCGCAGGATCGGTGCTCAACTGCCAGATCCCGGTGCCCGAGCGCGGCAAGGGCATGTATATCGACCCCACCGGCAAGCTGGTGACGCCCGACACGCCTGGCGCCTTTCCGCCGTCGCCGCGCGACTTTACCGGGGAAGAGGTGCGCAAGGCGCTGCAGGGCAGCAACCTGCCGGGCACCACGCGCGAACAGTCGCAGGCTTATCTCAACTATATCCGCAAGCTGCAGAACGGGCAGAGCGGCTTTACCTGCTATGCTTCGCTGCAGATGCCGCGCCGCTGACCCGAGGCGCAGGCGGTGAGCGAGCGTGCCTATGCTGCCTTGCCCGGCCATGCGCTCAAGCGCGTAAGGCTCGGCGGGCTGGAGGCGATCTATCACGCGCCTTCGGGCATCACGCATCTGCTGGCCGAACCCGTGCCCGAACTGCTCGATGCGCTGGATGCTGTCGGAGCAGGCACATTTGTCACAGCTGAGCGGCTCGTCGCGCAGATCGCCAGGCGATTCGATCTGCTCGGTGACGACCCGCAGGAGCGTCCCGAAACGGTACTTGGTGAGCGGCTGGCAGAGCTTGCCGCGCTGGGACTGGTGCGCGTGCGCGCGCAGGCGTGACACACTTGCATCAGCGCGATGTAAATCCGCATCGCTCGAGGGCATAGGCCCCCGTTTCCATTTTGTCCGCAGGGCCGCAAACGATATGGCACTTGCCATGCGCCATGCCTGTTTCATCACTGTCGGACCGGCCCGATTCCGCATCGGCAGCGATTGGCGCGCGCCGATCGATCAGCTGCGCGCGCTATATGCCGACTATCCGATGGAAGAGGTGGTGCCCGATTTCACGGTGCGGCTGCAGGCAACATCCGCGCTGCGCCGCTATGTCCGCCCGCAGGTCGCCATTGCGGGCGATTTCACGCTACCTGATGCGCTGCCATTGCCGCTGGAACAGGGGCTGCTTGCAGCGGAAATGGCGATGAACCTGCAAATGGCGCTGGGCTGGCGGCGGCATCTGCTGCTTCACGCCAGCGCCGTGTCGCGTCAGGGCCGGGCTGTCGTGATGACCGGGCTGTCGGGCGCGGGAAAGTCGACGCTGTCGGCGCTGCTCGCCGAACGCGGCTGGCGCTTCCTCGGCGACGAATTCGTCCTGCTCGATCCCGATAGCGGCAAAATCGCGCCGTTTCCGCGCCCGGTGAGCCTCAAGAACCAGGCGATCGCAGCGATGGAGCGCGAGGTCGATGACGAGACGCGCTTCGGCCCGGTGCTGCGCGATACGCCCAAGGGCACCATCCGCCACCTGCGCCCGCGCACCGAATGGATCGAGCAGATGGCGCGCGAGACAAGGCCTGGCCTGCTGCTCTTCCCGCGCTTCGGCTTCCCTCGCGCGGTGCGCCGCATGGACGAGGCGGAGAGCTTCGTGCGCCTGACCCAGGCGTCGACCAATTATGTCGCTTTGGGCGAGCGCGGCTTCGATGCGCTTACCGGCTTCGTGCGCTCGGTTCCCGCCTGCGCGATCGACTATGCCACCGGCGACGAGGGCGTCGAACTGGTCGAACGACTCTGGTCCGAACAGGGGGCCAGAATGGGGGGCCAGTTTGGAGACGGGGCGGCCGCAGCGGCATGATCGACGGCTGGTCGGTTGCGCGCGCGCTCACCGATCCCGCATCGGTCGCCCGGCTCGATGCCGCCGGCTGGACGCGGCTGCTGTCCACTGCCCGTGCGCTGTCGCTGATCGGAACGCTGGCCGAGATCATGGCCGACCAGCCAGTGCCTTTCCCCACGGCGCGGGTGCTTGCCGATGTGCGGCTTTCCAACCAGGCCGGGCTGCGCCAGGCCTTGTGGGAAGCCGAATGCGCGCAGATGGCGCTGGCCTGCTATCCGGGTCGCGTCATTCTGCTCAAGGGCACCGCCTTTGCCGCTGCCGGGCTCGATGCCGCCATGGGGCGGTCGATCGGCGATCTCGACATTCTCGTCGCGCGCGAAGGGCTCGATCAGGTCGAGGCGTCGTTGCTGCAGGCGGGCTGGGAATGGGTCAAGCCCGATCCCTATGACGATGCCTATTACCGGCAATGGATGCACGAGCTGCCGCCGCTGATCCATGGCGAGCGCGACCGGATGATCGACGTGCACCACACCATCCTGCCGCTGACCGCCGGGCCGAAGCCCGATGCCGCGGCGCTGATCGCCGATGCGCGGGAGCTGTCGTCGGGCCTGTATGTGCTCTCGCCTGAGGACATGATCTGCCATGCCGCCGCACACCTGATCGCCGATGGCGATTTGTCGGGGGGCATGCGCAACCTGTGGGACATCGACCGGCTGGTGCGGCAGTTCGTGGCGGAGGACGCCGGCTTTTCAGACCGGCTGGCGGAGCGGGCGAGGCTGCACGGACTGACACGGCCGGTGGAACGCGCGTTGCGGCTGACCTATCGCCTTTTCGGTACGCCCGCCATCTGGCCGATCCGTCCGGCAGTTACCGACGCCCTGTTCCTGCGCCGGATCACGGCGGTCGATGGCTGGGGGCGCAAGACGCGCAAGCTGACGCGCCAGGGCTTCTATATGCGCTCGCACCTGCTGCGCATGCCGCCGGCGATGCTGGCGCGCCATCTGTGGACCAAATGGCGCAAGGGGCATCGCGGGTAGACTGCACCTCCGCGAGTAGGCAAAAATCTTCGTTTGTCCCGAGCGAAGTCGAGGGACCCATGTTTGAACGGTTGCGATCACGTCCCTCGACTTCGCTCGGGACAAACGGCTGGGTCCGATACTGAACGGCCTATTTCGCCGCAATCCGCTCCAGCGTGGGGATGAACTCGTCATAATGGTCGATGATCGCATCCGCACCCAGTTCGTCCACCGGCTGGTGCAGGAAGCCGAAGCTGACCGCGACGCACGGAATGCCGGCATTGTGCGCGGCCATCACGTCGTAGATGCTGTCACCGATGAACGCTGCGGGAGTCGCTCCTGGCTCGCCGCCGCAGCGGCGGATCATCTCGTCGATCGGCGCGCGGTCTGGCTTGGACTTGCCCTTGCCCATGGTGTCGCCGCCGATGACGCAGGCGAACCGGTCGATCAGCCCGACCTCGGTCAGCAGCTTGACCGCGAACCGCTCGTACTTGTTGGTGACGATGGTCATTTTCACGCCCATCGCATCGAACCGCGCCATGCAATCCAGCAGGCCGGGATAAGGTGGGGAGCCGCTGCCCAGATTCTCGCCATAATGGTCGAGCAGGATCGGCAGATACTCGCGCAGCGCTTGCGGATCGCTATTGCCGGCACGCTCCAGGCCCACCTGCAGCATGTGCTTGGCACCCAGGCCCACCATTGGCTTGATCTCTTCCTGGGTGAGCGGCGGCAAGCCGGCGAGGCCCAGCGTGTGATTGACCGAAACGGTCAGTTCGGGGCTGGTATCGAGCAGCGTACCATCGAGATCAAAGCCAATGATTTGGTAGGGAAAGTCTGTCATGGGGCAGTGCATCGCCCGAAAAAGGTGGCGGATGCAAGCAGTTCGTGCCAAGGGTAAATACGATCTGCTTTGGGAAACGCGGAGAACGTTACGAAATGGCTGAGCAGCCGCTGGCAGCAATCATTCTGGCAGCGGGCCAGGGAACGCGCATGAAATCGGAGCTGCACAAGGTGCTCCATCCGATAGCAGGGCAACCCATGCTGCATCATCTGCTAGACAGCCTGGAGGCGGCGGGGGCCGCTCGCCAGGTGGTCGTGGTGGGGGCGCGTCGCGAACAGGTGGAGGCCTCGGTCGCGCCGCGCGGTGTGGACATAGCGCATCAGGCCGAACAGCTTGGTACGGCGCATGCCGCATTGCAGGCAAAGCATGCATTGGCGGGGTTCGACGGCATCGCGATCGTCTGTTTCGGCGATACGCCTTTTCTGCGCCCTGAGACCATTGCCAGGCTCAGCGACCGGTTGCTCGCCGAAGATGGCCCACGTGTCGCGGTGCTGGGCTTCGTGCCTGAGGACGCCAAGGCCTATGGCCGGATCATCGCCGATGCCACAGGTTCGATCTCGAAAATGGTCGAGTTCAAGGACGCGACCGATGCCGAGCGCGCGGTCAGGCTGTGCAATTCGGGCGTTACCGCCGTGCGCACCACCGATCTTTGGCCGCTGCTCGAACGCGTCGGCAACGACAATGCGGCGGGTGAATATTATCTGCCCGACATCATCATGCTGGCGCTGGCCGATGGCGACGGGGCGGTGGTGGTCGAGACCGATCCCGACGAACTGATCGGCATCAACAGCCGCGCCGAACTGGCGGAAGCCGAAAGCATCTGGCAGGCCCGTCGACGGGCGCAGGCGATGGCTGATGGCGCAAGCCTGATCGCGCCTGAAACCGTGTGGTTCGCACATGATACCGTTGTCGGGCGCGATGTCGTGATCGAGCCCAATGTCGTGTTCGGCCCCGGCGTGACCATCGCCGACAATGTGGTGATCCACGCCTTCAGCCATATCGAAGGGGCGACCATCGCCAGCGGCTGCACCGTCGGCCCGTTCGCGCGGCTCCGCCCCGGCGCGGACATGCGTGAAGGCGCGAAGGTCGGCAATTTCGTCGAGATGAAGAAGGCGGTGCTGGGGCCGGGGGCCAAGGCGAACCATCTGACCTATCTGGGCGATGCCACGGTCGGCGCGAACGCCAATATCGGCGCGGGCACGATCACCTGCAATTATGACGGCTATTTCAAATACCAGACCGTCATTGGCGAAAACGCGTTCATCGGATCGAACAGCGCGCTGATCGCCCCGGTCAGGATCGGCCGCGATGCGATCGTGGCAGCGGGCAGCGCGGTATCGCGCGACGTCGCCGATGGCGAGTTGCGCCTGGTCCGCGCCGAGCAGCTGGTCAAGCCCGGCTGGGCCGACCGCTTTCACGACGCGATGCGCAAGAAGAAGCGCGAGGGGAAGTGAGGGGGCATCCGCTCTTCCCGGTTTTTGTGGCGTGCTTGGTGTTGCTTGCTGGCATCGTGTTGACGGTGTGGCGCGTGGTTGCTTGCGAAACATCTGGTGGGGTAATCACTTCGGCCACCCGGTTTGGCCAGTGCGCCATGCCTTGACATGATATCATGATATGATATCAGTATATCATCGCCGTTCTGGAGATGACGATCGCATGCGCATACTGACCGAAATCCCCGACGAAGATATCGAGAAGCTCGATGCGATTGCGGCGAAGAGCAGTACGTCGCGGGCAGCCACCATTCGCGAGGCGGTGAAGCTGTATCTGGTTCAGAACGGGGATGACCGCAGCTGGATTCAGCGCGGTGCGGGCTACTGGAAAGATCGCGATGATATCGGCGACGCGGTCGAATATCAGCGCGCCATGCGCGAAGACCGCCGCAGCTATGATGATATCTGATCCGTGTCCGATCCTTTTTTTGATACGAACATCCTCATCGACTGGTTGAAGGACAGAACGCCAGCCATTTCGGAGCTGTCGCGCTATCGCCATCACCGGATCAGCAGGATCGTCTGGACCGAAGTGCTGGCAGGCGAACCGCTGGAAAAACGCGATACCATTCGTCATCTGTTGTCGCCGTTCGACGTGGTCGAAATCGATCAGCGTATCGCCTCCGCGGCAGCCGATATCCGTTTTCGCACCAGGATGAAGCTGATGGACGCCTATATCCTGGCGACCGCTCAGGTGAACGGGGCGATCCTGATTACACGAAATACCAAGGACTTCCCGGCAGAGATGCCGGGCATCCGCGTTCCCTATCTGCTTTGAAAGGCCCATCGTAAATGTGTGGTATCGTTGGAATTCTCGCCCGTCGTGACGTTGTGGGCGATCTGGTCGATGGCCTGAAGCGCATGGAATATCGCGGTTATGATTCGGCCGGGGTCTGCACGGTGCACGATGGCCAGCTGGTGCGGCGGCGCGCCGAGGGCAAGCTGCGCAACCTGGTCGACGTGCTCGCGCGCGATCCGGCACCCGGCCATGTCGGTATCGCGCACACCCGCTGGGCAACGCATGGCGCGCCGACCACCGCCAATGCGCACCCGCATGCGACCGGCGAGGTGGCGCTGGTGCACAATGGCATCATCGAGAACTTCAAATCGCTGCGCGATGAACTGATCGCACGCGGCCGTACCTTCGAGAGCGAGACCGATACCGAGGTCGTCGCGCATCTGGTGAGCGAGCGGATCGAGGCTGGCGACAGCCCGCAGGATGCGGTCAAGGCGGTGTTGCCCCAGTTGCGCGGCGCGTTTGCGCTCGCCATTGCCTTTCGCCAGCATCCCGATCTGCTGATCGGCGCGCGTCTGGGATCGCCGCTCGTGCTCGGCTATGGCGAGGATGAGGCCTATCTGGGATCGGACGCGCTGGCGCTCGCGCCGCTGACGCAGCGCATCGCCTATCTGGAAGAGGGCGACTGGGTCGTACTGACCCGTGAGGGCGCGCAGGTCTATGATGCCGACAACCAGCCGGTCGAGCGCGAGATCACCCTGTCGGGCGTCACCGGAGCGCTCATCGACAAGGGCAATCACCGCCATTTCATGCAGAAGGAAATCTTCGAGCAGCCGGTGGTCGTGGCGCAGACGCTGCAGAGCTATATCCGCTCGGTCGAGCAGCAGGTGGCGCTGCCGCAGATGGACTTCGCGCTTTCGGATATCGAGCGGGTGACGATCATCGCCTGCGGCACCGCCTCCTATGTCGGGCTGATCGGCAAATACTGGATCGAGCAACTCGCACGCGTTCCGGTCGAGGTCGATGTCGCTTCGGAGTTCCGCTATCGCGACCCCGTGCTGACGCCGAACATGCTGGGCGTGGTCGTCTCGCAATCGGGCGAGACGGCCGACACGCTGGCGGCCTTGCGCCATATGAAAGCGGGCGGCGTGACCACGGCCGGCATCATCAACGTGCCGACCAGCTCGATGGCGCGCGAGGTCGATCTGCTGCTGCCGACGCATGCCGGGCCCGAGATCGGCGTCGCCTCGACCAAGGCGTTCACCTGCCAGCTGGCGGTGATGGCGGCGCTGGCGGTCAACCTTGCGCGCGCCAAGGGCAGGCTCGATGCGGCGGAAGAGGCCGAGATCGTGCGGCACCTGATCGAGGCGCCTGCCGCGATTAACGCCGCGCTGGCGCACGATGCCGAGATCGAGGCGATGGCGCACACCATCGCGCAGGCGCGCGACGTGCTGTATCTGGGCCGCGGCCCCGATTATGCGCTGGCGCTCGAAGGCGCGCTCAAGCTCAAGGAAATCAGCTATATCCATGCCGAAGGCTATGCCGCGGGCGAGATGAAGCACGGACCAATCGCCTTGATCGACGAAGCGGTACCGATCATCGTCATCGCGCCTTCGGGTCCGCTGTTCGAGAAGACCGTGAGCAACATGCAGGAGGTCCGCGCGCGCGGCGGCAAGGTGGTGCTGATCTCTGACGCAGACGGCCTGGCGGAAGCGGGTGAGGGGTGCCTCGCAACGATCGAGATGCCCAGCGTGCACCCGCTGATCGCGCCTTTGGTCTATGCCGTGCCTGTGCAGCTGCTCGCCTATCACGTCGCCGTCGCCAAGGGCACCGATGTCGATCAGCCCAGGAACCTCGCGAAATCCGTTACCGTGGAGTGACGGTGGAGCCCTAGCGGCTGGCGGTGGCCGCCCATCGCGCCATGCCCGATTCGAACGCGGTGAGCAGCCTTCGCGGTGCGCTTTCGAGCTGACGGCCGATCCGCGTGATCAGGCTGACCGTGACCGTGTCGATCGTCTCGTCGAGCGGGATGGCGAGCAGCCGCCCGTCGGCGATCTCGGGCCGCGCGGAAAATTCGGGCAGCACAGTGGTGACGCTGCCCGTTGCCGCCAGATCGCGCATTGCCTGGATCGAGTTGATGACGATCGCCGGCTCCAGGAACAGCCGCTGTCGCGCTTCGGCGGTGCGCAGCAGCTGGCGGATGAGGAAATCCTCCGGCCCCAGACAGATCGGGTGCTGCACCAGATCGGCGAGCGAGACGCGTGCCATGCCTGCCAGCGGATGCGTCGGCGCGACCATGACGCGCAGCGGTTCGTTCACCGAAATGCGCACGCGGATATTCGGCTCGGCCGGGGTGTAGAGCACCAGCCCGAAATGCGCTTCGTCCGCCAGCACGCTGCGCACGATCGCGGTGGACGAGGTCACGTTGCTCAGCACCTGCACCTGCGGGTGCTCGCGGTGGAAGCGGTCAATCAACTGGTTGAAAAAGGGGCCGAGAAAGCCCTCGCCCACGCCCAGGCTGACCATGCCGGTGCGTGCCTCGCGCAATTCTTCCATTCGCATCGAGAGCGATTCGCGGCTGGCCATCAGCGAACGGTAATGCTCGATCGCCAGCTCGCCCGCCTGGGTCAGCTGGATCGTGCGGCGGCCGCGCTCGAACAGCGGCATGCCATATTCGAGCTCCAGCTGCGCAACCTGGCGGCTGATCGACGAGGCGGCCACGCCCAGCCGGTCGCCTGCGGCGCGCATCGACCCGGCCATCACGGTTTCGTAGAGGTAACGCAATGCTATATCGGACATGGATCATTCCCTAGAGCCGATGGGGCATGGAAAGCTTGTCGCTTAGTGTTGCCTGATACGCAATGACAATTGGCCTGCGTTGCTATTGATGAAGCACAAGACATCGGCGCAGGGTGACGAGAACACAATTTCCTGGGGGAGTTGCCGAAGGTGGCAGACAAGCGGTCGAGAGTGAACTGGCGGGGTTATCTGCCCGCCATCGTGACGCCGTTCAGCGATGATGGCGCGCTCGATCCGCAGCGGCTGGGCGCGTATCTGGAATGGCTACTGGCCGAGGGGATGCACGGCCTGGTGATCGGCGGCACCACCGGCGAATGGACTAGCCTCTCGCCTGCCGAGCGGCGCGACCTGTTCTCGCTGGTCGGCGCGCAGATGAAGGGCCGGTTGCCGATCATTGCAGGCTGCACCAGCTTCACGCCGCAGGACAGCATCGAACTTGCCCGCCATGCCCGCGATTGCGGCTTCGATGGCATATTGCTGACCCCGCCGCCTTATGTACGCCCGTCCGAAGAGGAGTTGTTCCGGTTCTACAAGACCGTGTCGGACGCCAATGTGCTGCCGATCTGCGTGTATAACTGGCCGCCCGGTACGGGCATCGACATGCCGCCCGAGCTGCTGGCGCGGATTGCCGGGCTGGACGGCGTGGTCGCGCTGAAGCAATCGACCGGCAGGCTCGATCTTTTCGTCAAGACCTTCTTCATGTTGCGCGAAACTGTGCGTATCTTCGGCTTCGCGATGGACGAACACGGACTGACCCTGCTGAACGGCGCCGGTGGCGATGGCACGATGGGCGCTGGCGGCGTGCTCGGCCGCGACCAGCCCGATTTCTACAACCATCTCTGGGCCGGAAATCTCGACGCCGCACGTGCTTGCGGGGCGAAGGACCGGATGATCCTCGACCAGTGGTACACGCCCGATCTGGTCGGCCGGTTCGGCTCGGGCCCGGCCGTGCTCAAGGCCGCCTTTGCCGCGCTCGGCATGCCGGTGGGCGGGGTGCGTGCGCCGCTGATCGATGTCGACGCGCATGGCCGTGCCCAGGTGGAAGCGACGCTGCGCCAGGCCGGCAAGCTGTGAGCGGATGACCGCTCTCGATGTTCTCATCGTCGGCGGCGGATTGACCGGCTGCGCCACCGCCTGGCATCTGGCGGAGCGTGGGGCCAGCGTCATGCTGGTCGAGGCGGGCGAACTCAATGGCGGGGCCTCGGGCCAGAATGCGGGCTCGCTGCATTTCCAGATCGAACGGCGCTTTCTCGAGAACGGGCCCGCGCTGGCCGAGCAGGCGAGCCGGGTGCTCGCGCTCAACCGGCTCGCCATCCAGGACTGGCGTGCGCTCGATCAGCAGTTCGGCCCGGCGATGGAGATCGTCATGCATGGCGGGCTGATGGTCGCCGAGAGCGATGCCGAGGTGGCGCTGATCGAGCGCAAGGCCGCGCGCGAGGCGGAATTCGGCGTGCCGACCGAGTTGCTCGATGGCGCCGGCGTGGCCGCGATCGCGCCCTATCTGTCACCCGGCATCCGCGCCGCCACCTGGCTCGCCGATGAAGGCCATGCCAACCCGCGCACCATCACCCGGCTGCTCGCCGCGCGCGCGATCGAAAGCGGCGCTGAGGTGCGCTCACACACACGGCTCGCCGATGTCGGCCGGTCGGCAAGCGGCTTTCAGGTCACATTGGCCAGTGGCGAGGGGCGCGAGCAGGTCCGCGCCGACCGCGTGCTGCTCGCCACCGGCGCTGCAACCATGAGGACCGGCGTGCTGTTCAATCTACACCTGCCGGTCTTCCCGGCAGGGCTGACGATGACCGCGACCGAGCGGACCGCACCGATGATCGGCCATCTGGTGCAGCATGTCGGGCGGCGACTGTCGATGAAACAGGCCGAAAGCGGCAACATCCTGATCGGCGGCGGCTGGGCCTCGCGGTTGCAGCGCGCCGACACGGGCTTCGACCTTTCGCGGCCCGCGACGATCAATCCCGAGGCGTTGCGCGCGAACCTCAAGGCAGCGGCCGATACCGTGCCGGGCGTCGCCGCGCTCAACATCATCCGCAGCTGGACGGGCATCGTCGCATTGACTGCGGATCAGCTGCCGCTGGTCGGTGCGGTGAGCCGGGTGCCCGGCCTCTATGTCGCAGCAGGCGGATCGGGCTTCACCCTGGGGCCGACCTTCGCGCGGCTGCTCGCCGCCGAAATGGCGGGCGAGTGTGGCGGCGACGGCGAACTCGCGCTGTTCAGCCCCGACCGGTTCGATCATCTGAACGGGTTCATGGGATGAGCCACCGGATCGCCAGCCACCATCCCGAGCCGATCCTCATCCGCGTCGATGGCGCGGAGGTGACCGCACTGCCCGGCGAGATGCTCGCCTCGGCGCTGCTCGCGGCGGACAAGCCGGTGTTCCGCGCCGATCTGGAGGGCCAGGCGCGCGGCATGTTCTGCAACATGGGAACCTGCGGCGAATGCTTCGTGACGGTGGATGTGCCGGGGCGAACGGCAAGGCGGCTGCGGGCCTGCCTGGTTCCGGTCGAGCCCGGCATGGAGGTGCGGCGCGGATGAGCGAGATGTTCGACCTGGCCATCATCGGCGGTGGTCCTGCCGGACAGGCAGCAGCCGAGATCGCCTGTGCGGCGGGCCTCGGCGTCGTCGTGCTCGACGAGCAGCCCCGGATGGGCGGGCAGATCCTGCGCCAGCCGCCTGCGACATTGGGCGTGCGCGACTGGCTGCCCGGCGCGACCTATGACGATCTCAAGGCGCAGCTCCACCGCACCGAGGCGCTGGACGGGCTCGACTGGCGCGGCGGTATCTCGGTGCTCGGGCTGTTCCGACAGGCAGATGGTTTTCAGCTGCTGGCAACGGACCGCGACGGACGGATGACGATTGCCGCGCGCCGGGTGCTGGTCGCGGCGGGATGCTATGACATGCCGACTGCCTTTCCCGGCTGGACGCTCCCCGGCGTGATGAGCGCGGGCGGGGTGCAGGCGTTCCTCAAGAGCCAGCAGGTCGTGCCGGGCAAGCGCTTCGTGCTGGCGGGCACGCATCCGCTGCAACTGCTCGTCGCCGATCAGCTGCGCAAGGCCGGGGCCGATGTCGCCGGCGTGCATTTCGCGCAAGGGCTGGGTGCGATGGCGGGCCAGCTGCTGCGCGATCCGCTGCTGCCGCTCGGCAACTTGCGCCCGTTTCGCGATGCCGCTGCGGCCTTTGCGAACTTGCGGCGCGCGGGCGTGCCTGTGCGCTTCGGGCAGCGGCTGGTCCGTGCGAGAGGCAGCGAGCGGCTCGAGGCGGCGGAATTCGCCGATGGCAGCAGAATCGCCTGCGATGTGCTCGCCACCTGTTACGGATTCCTGCCCCAGGCCGATCTGCCGCGTCAGGCGGGCTGCGCGATGCAGCGCTGCGAGCGCACCGGCGGTATCGCGGCCAAGGTTGATCGCTGGCAGCGCAGCAGTGTGCAAGGCCTCAGCGCGGCGGGCGAGACGACCGGGGTGGCCGGGGCAGAGATCGCGCTGCGCGAAGGGCGGCTGGCGGCGATAGGGATTCTTCTGGCCGATGGGTTGCTGAGCGAAAGCGAGGCAGAGATGCGCGCCGCGCCGACCCGTCGCGAACTGGCGAAATTGCAGCGCTTTGCCGATCTGCTCGCCCGCATCGCCGATCCGCGCGCGGCGATCGCGGGGCTCGCCGACGATGCCACGATCCTGTGCCGCTGCGAGGATGTGACGCGCGGCGCGCTGATCCGCGCGATCAGGGCGACTGCAGGGCCCGAGGATGCAAGCGCACTCAAGCTCGTGTCGCGCGCAGGCATGGGCGTGTGCCAGGGCCGGTCGTGCGAGCATGCGGTGCGCGCGCTGCTCGCCGAACATGGGGCGGCGCCGGGCGGCGGCTTTACCGCCCGCTTCCCGGCGCGTCCGGTGGCGATTGCCGATCTGATCGACTGACGTCCGACCAGATCGACAAGGGCGGTCAGCCGATCGCTGCGGTCGCCTCGATCTCGATCAGGAAATCGGGCATGGCGAGCGCCGCGACGCCGATCAGCGTGTTGGGTGCAGGCACGCCCCCATCGTAGAATGCACCGATCTCGGGCAGCACCACGCCCAGCTTGTCGGGGCTGTGATCGACGATATAGGTGCGCAGCCGCACGACATCGGCCGGGGTCGCACCTGCAGCCTCCAGCACGGCCTTGAGATTGGCGAGCGCCTGGCGGGTCTGCGCGGCGAGATCGCCTGGACCCACGACGTTGCAGTCCTTGTCCCAGGCGACCTGGCCGGCGAGGTGGATGGTCCTGCCGCCGTCCTGCACCGTCGCGTGGGAAAAGCCGAACCCGGTGCTTTCGTAAAGCGAGGGCGGGTTGAGGCGGGTATTGGACATGGCAGGCTCCTTCAATCGACGATTTCGAGGCTGTGGCCAAAGGGGTCGCGGATATAGAGGTTCTTCTTGCCCGCGAGCGGTCCTTCGGTAATCTCGATGATATTCTGCACGGTGCAGCCCCTGGCGGCGAGATAGGCAGCGGCCTTCTCGACATCGTCGACGCGCAGCGCGAGATGATGCCCGCCCGCATCGCAGTTGCGCGGCGGAACCGGGTTACGATCGCCGGGCGCATCATATTGCACCAGCTGCAGGTTCAGATTGCCGACCAGCTCGAGCATAGCGAGCGTCAGCGTGGCGCCCGCGACCCCGACATGCGCCTCCATCCAGTCGCGGCCATCGGGCATCGCCGGGATTTCGCCCGCCGCGAGCGGCCCCATGCGGAACAGCTCGCGCGCGCCGAACGTGTCGGCATAGAAGGCGATCGCCGCTTCGAGATCGGGCACGGTGAACGAGACATGGTCGGCGGCGAGAAAGGCGGGCGCGTCGGTCATCAGGCGGTTTCTCCTTGCGAGGCGAGGGGCGGGTTGAGGGGCAGGGTATCGGTCGCACCGGCGCGGCGCGGGGCGACGAGGCTGATCGCGACGGTGACAATCAGCGCCGCCCCCATGGCGACCAGGCCCGGTTCCCATTCGATGAAATTCGCGGCGATCCAGGCCTCGCCCGGCGGGGTGACGAGCAGCGCATAGCCTGCCACCAGCCCGCCTGCGACCGCAACCGCGCTGGTGCGCGGCCAGAGGAAGGCGAGGAACACGCCCGGCGCGAGCAGGCCGATCGCGCCATAGGCCGACAGCCCGATCTCGACCAGCGAGCGGTTGCCGCCGAGCGTCAGATAGACCGCGATGGCCGCCGCGCCCACCATCGACAGCCGCGAGGCGAGCAGGCCGGCACGATCGCTCAGAGCCGGATAGAGCGGGCTCACGACATTGCGCGCAAAGATCGATCCGGCAGTGAGCAGCAGCACCGATCCCGGCACGAGCGCGAGCAGGCAGGCGGTCCCCGCGAGCAGCCCGACGAGCCAGGGCGGATAGCGATCGGACACGAACTGCAGCAGCACGGCGTTGATATCGCCATCGGGTGGGATCGTGCCCGCGAGCAGCGCGGCGAGGCCCAGCAGGATGATGAAGAAATAGGACAGCGAATAGATCGGCTGGAAGATCGCGTTGCGGCGGATCGCATCCTCGGTCGCCGCCGAATAGCTCAGCTGGAACATGTGCGGGAAGATCCAGTTGGCGAGCGCGACATTGAGCGCCGAGGTCATCAGCCAGGTGGTCGACAGCCCGCTATCGCGTTTCAGCCCCGGCAGCTTGCCGATGCCGGGAAACGCGTCCTGCGCGCGGGCATAGACATCGGCCATCGAGCTGGCGCCGACAATGCCCGCCACGGTGGCGCTGAGCGCGATGACCAGCACCAGCATCAGCACGTCCTTCACGCCCGCAGCAAAGGCAGCGGAGCGCAGCCCTGCCAGGAACACGAAGGCCAGCATCGCCGCAGCCGCAAGCACCGCCGCCATGCCCGGGGAGACATCGGTGCCGAGCGTCATGCGCAGGATGAGGCCGAGCGCGGTGATCTGGATCTGCACATAGACCACCAAAGCGGCGATCCCGACCAGCGCGACGACCACGCCCAGCCAGCGCGCGCGATAGTGATCGGCAAAGAAATCTGCCTGGGTGACGAGCGACCGCGCGCGGCCTGCTGCCCAGATCTTCGGCATCAGCCAGTACCCGATCGCTGCGGACAGCGAGACCGAGCAAAAGGCGAGATAGGCCGGCGCGCCATAGGCCCAGGCGAAGCCCGATATGCCGAGCACCGCGAAGGTGGTGTAGATCTCGCCCGCATTGAGGAACCAGAAGATCAGCGTCCCCATGCGGCGTCCGCCCAGCGCCCAGTCCTCGACCGACCTCGCCTTGCTCTGCGCGCGGCCATAGAGCACCGCTCCGATGATCGTGCCCAGAACGACCAGCAGCGTCACGCCCAGGATCATCGGCGCTGCTCGCGCTTCAGGTCGATCGCGCGGACCAGCGCGATGACGGCGCTGGCAAACAGCACGCCCGCCATCTGCCACACCATCGGAAAGGGCAGGCCGAAGGGCCGCCAGGCAATGTCATTGACCAGCGGCACCGCGCCCACCTGCCACAGAAAAGGGAGCAGCAGCAGTGCGAGATGCCATCTGCGCGGTGGGGCAGAGCTCATGCTATCCATTGGCTAGCCGCCTCTTCGAGCACCGCCATCGGCACCGGGCCCGAGCGCAGCACCAGATCGTGGAAGCCGCGGATGTCGAACTTCGCGCCCAGCCGTGCCCGCGCCGCCTCACGCGCGGCGACGATGCGGTTCGCGCCGACCTTGAAGCTGCACGCCTGGCCGGGATAGACGGCATAGCGCACGACCTCGCGATCGGTGCTCTCGGGGCTTTCGCCCGCATTGTCGACCATCCACTGCACCGCTTCCTCGCGGCTCCAGCGCTTGTGGTGCAGGCCGGTATCGACGACGATGCGCGCGGCGCGGAACAGCTCGGACTGAAGGTAGCCGATGCGCCCGAAAGGGTCGCCCTCGTACACGCCGAGTTCGTCCGCCACTTGCTGCGCATAGAGCGCCCAGCCTTCGGTATAGGCGGAAAAGCGCACGACCTTGCGGAACAGCGGCAGCGCGCTGCCATGGCGCAGCACCGATGCCTGGTAATGGTGCCCGGGAATGCCCTCGTGATGTGTTAGCGTCGGCAGCCGCCACAGCGGATGCTCGCCGGGGTTCTTGAGGTTGAGCGAATAGGTGCCCGGCTGGCCCGCGATGCCCTCGGAATAGAACGCCCCGGGTGCGCCATTCTCGATCGCGACCGGAATGCGCCGGACCACCAGCGGATCGATCTCGACCGCGCTGAACGCGCCCGCCAGCCGCTCGCGCACCCGCGTCAGCGTGGCTTCGGCCGCCTTGATGATCTGAGCGCGTCCCGCATCGTCATCGCTCACGGTGAAGCGCGGATCGGCGTTGAGCGCCTTGATCCGATCGCCCACCGAGCCTTTGGAAAGGCCTTGCGCCTTCAGCCCGGCATCGATCTCGGCGATCAGCGCGGCGCACTGGGCGAGCCCTTCGCGGTGCAGTTCCTCCGGCGCGATCGTTGAGGTGGTGTTGGCGCGCAGCGCGCTGGCATAATAGGCATCGCCATCGGGCAGCCGCCAGCATCCGGCGGTCTCGACCGACTGTGCCCGCAGCGCCTTGAGCGTTTCCGCCTGACGGCCTAGCGCAGGCGCGATCGCCTTGGCGAAGATGGCCTCGCCCTTCGTGCCGATATCACCCAGCCCGGCCGCCTCGGCGCGCGCGATCGCCTTGGCCATCAGCGATGACGTGCGCGGCGGTGCATCGCGCAAAGCCTCGATCTGGCGCACCGTGCGGTCGATGACGAAGCCGGGCGGGATGACCCCGGCTGCGGCATCGATCCGGATCCGGTCGGTCTCCTGATCGAGCGCGACCGCAAGCGCCGCCAGCCGGTCGTGCCAGGCCGCGACATCGGCAGCGCTTTCCAGCGGATGCGTTCCGCCGATGAAATCGGGCAGCCAGTAATAGGCCCCGTTCATCTGGCTGACGATATAGGGGCTAGGCCGCAGATTGGCGTCGACATAGCCATAGCGGCCGAGCGTATCGGCCAGCGTTTCATAGACGAAGCGCGCCACCGCATGGTCGAGCTGGGCAGGCTTCGACAGCGCCAGGACATCGATTTCGTCGAGATCGGCCAGCGCGATCGTGATGGCCGCGCGGTCTGCCTCGCGCGCGGCCTGCGAACGGTCGTCGAGCCGCGCGCGCAGCGACGCATTGGCTCCGGTATCATAGCCCAGACTCGTCGCCTCTTCGGGCGAGCGGTGCAGAAAGGCATGGGTGTGGCGGCGCAGCAGCCGGGCGAATCCCTCATCGGGATTGCCCGGCGGCTTGGCGGCCCAGGCCAGGGTGCCGGGCAGGGCGGTTGCCACCGCGCCTGCCATGCCGGAAAGCAACAGGCTTCGCCTGTCAAACGTCATGCCAGCAACCCCTTAACCCCTTGTACCTGCTTCAGAACTTGTAGCTCAGGATGATGCCATAGCTCTGGAACGAGGGCTCCACCTGAACGCCCGAATAAAAGGCCTTTTCATAAGCGTTGGCAAAATATTTCGCGTCGAAAAGGTTCTCGACGAACACCGTGGCACGCCATTTTTCGCCCTCGATGCCCGCGCGCAGGTTCACATTGTGATAGCTGGGCGAGATGAACGGGAAGCCGCTATAGCGATAGGCGAGCGGGGTGGAGAGCATCGAGCTGCGATAGCTCCATTCGGCGCGGACGAAGGCGTCGAGCCCTTCGCGCAGCGGCTGCGTATATTGGGTCTGCGCACCGAAGGTCCATTTGGGCGCATTGACCAGCGGCCGGCCCGAAATGTCGATGACGATGCCGTCGATCAGAGCGTTGGGATAGCTCTTGAACTTGGTGTTGTTGTAGCCGACCTGGCCGCCGAGCTTCCAGTTGTCGGTGATCTTGGCGTCGAAGCTGCCCTCGATACCATAGCTCTCCGCGCTCGCCGCATTGGCGATGCCGCTGACGCCGCGCAGCAGTCCGGTCGCCGGATCGATGAACTGGAAGCGGATGGTCTGCTGGACGTTCTTCCAGTCCATGTAGAAGCCGGCAATGTCGACCCGCACCCGGTTGTCGAACAGGTCGAACTTGGTGCCGACCTCATAGTTCCACAGCGTTTCGGGGTCGAAATCGTTGGACAGGTTGACGTTGTTCGAGGTCTGTGTGCCGCCCGACTTGAAGCCGCGCGATGCGGTCGCATAGACCATCAGCGAATTGCTGGGCTTGTAGCTCAGCGTCGCCTTGGGCGAGAAGTCCTCGAAGTCCGCAGTGCGGTCGTTGACGCCAGTGATGGTGAGGTTCGACCGGTTTTCGGCGAAGTTGCGGGTCTTTTCCCACGAATAACGGCCGCCGAGCACCAGGGTAAGCTCGGGCGTGAAATGCAGCGTCGCCTCACCGAAGATCGCGAAATAGCGTGTCGTGCTGTCCGAATCGAACCCGGTGACCTCGAGCCCCGAGCAGTTGCCGACGCGTCCGGCGGGGCACAGCGGGCTGTTGCGGCCGTGGAAGGTCGACTGGTCGGTGGTGCCGGTATCGCGGCCGATGAACGCGCCGACGCTCCAGTCGAGGAAGTTCTTGCCGTTCGACTGCAGGCGAAGCTCACCGCTGGTCGATTTGCGCTTGAGGAAGAAGTCCTCGTAGAAAAAGTCGGGGCTGCCGCCGTCGACATCGCCGAAGTTGAACACGTCCGAGGTCAGATGGCCGACCACGCCGGTCAGCGTCGCGACGTCGAAATCCCATACTGCGCGCGAGCTGAAATACTGATAGGTGCTGCCAACATTCTGCGGCCGGTTGAAGTTCACCTTGTTGTCATTTTGAGGGAAGAAGCCGACGCCGTCGGGTGCGCCGGTGATCGTCGTGGTGCGGCCGGTGGCGTTGTAGTTGACGCCGTAATAGACGCTCGCCCAGGTGCCGGTGACCGCGCCGGTCGGCACGCCGTTGCGCATGCCGACTTCCTCGTTCGAATAGCTATAGGCGAAATCCCAGGTCAGCCGATCGGTCGGGGTCAGCCGCGCCTGGACACGCGCGGTGTAGAACTTGCTGTCGTTGCCGCCGCCGATCGGGTTGATGTTGCGGATATAGCCGTCGCTCTTTTCGTATTGCGCGGAAGCGCGCACCGCGAGCAGATCGGGGATCACCGGAATGTTCAGCACGCCCTGCGCGCGGAAGGTGTCGTAGTTGGAATAGGCGGCCTCGAGTTCGCCTTCCCAGTTCTGCACCGGCTTCTTGGTGATGACGTTGATCGCGCCGCCCACCGCATTGCGGCCGAAATAGGTGCCCTGCGGCCCGCGCAGCACCTCGATCCGCTCGAGATCGACGATCTGCGGGTTGCTGGTGCCTGCGGCGACGTTGAACTCGTCGATATAGAAGGCATAGCTCGACTGGCGGACATCGGCATAAGGGTTGAGCTGGTTGGAAATGCCGCGAATCGACAGGTCCTTGCGGTCGCGCGATCCGTTGGTCTGGAAGCTGACATTGGGCGTCAGCGCGAAATAGTCCTCGACGCTCTGGACGTTCTGGTCCTTCAGCGTCTGCGCGGTGACCGCGGTGATCGCGATCGGCACGTCCTGGATCGACTGCGAGCGGCGCTGCGCCGTCACGATGATCTCGTCCTTGGCTTCGGTCTCGGTCGCGTCGGCCTGGGCGGCGTCCTGCGCCAGCGCCGGTGCCGCGATGCTGCAAAGGGCAAGCGCGATCAGGCCGGTTCCCATGCGCAGATGGGCGGTCGTTGTGGCAATCGTCATGGCAATATCCCCTTTTCTGCCGCCAGCAGGAGCCGGCGACATGGTTTTTCATTCCCCTGGAATTTGGGCGGGCGCCTTTAGGGTCGCTCCGCCGAAACCGTCATGTGTTCAGCGCGTCCAGCATTGCGGATCGGTCTGGCCCTTGGCCGGATCGAGCTCCGAGCGGACCAGCACGATCGAGGCGATCTTGCCGTCGCGGATCACGCCATGGCCCGCCGCCAGCGAGCAGGCGGTCTTGCCGTCCCGGCGCGACCGAATGACGTGATAGGTGTAGACCCGGTCGCCAACGCGGAACATGTCCTTGAACGGCACCACGATCTCGACATCGCCGCCACCGGCCTGGATCTTCTGGAAATGCTTCGCCCAGCCTTCGACGCCGTTGATCACGGTCTTGCCCTCGAGCACCAGCGTCGCATCCTCGGTGAAATGCTTGCGGAAATTCTCAGGGCTGAACCCGCCGGGGGTCTTGAACGCCTCGTTCCACCAGACGAACATCTGCGACACCGGATCGTCCGAAGCGACGGGCGCGGCGATGGCCGCCGGAGCGAGCACCGGCAGAGCGGGCGCGAGCGCCAGTGCGGCCCCGGCGATCAGTCTGGTCATCATGGTCATCTTGGAAATCCCCTTCATTGTGCGATGAGGCCGGTCTTGTCGTCGCGATAGATGCGGCCGTCCTTCATCACGAAATCGATGGTGCGCAGCGCCGAGATGTTCTCGACGGGATTGGCGTTCACCGCGATGATGTCCGCCGCCAGACCCGGCTTGATACGACCGGTCATGTCGTCGATCTTGAGCATCCGCGCGGTCTCGGTGGTGCCCGAGCGCAGCGCCTGCAGCGGAGTCATCCCCGCCTTCACGTAAAGCTCGGCCTCGGCGACGGTCGCGGTGGTGCCGTCATTGGGCTCGAACGGGAACTGGTCGGTGCCCAGCGCGATGTTGACGCCCAGGCGGATCGCCTTTTGCAGCATCGCCCAGTGCTCCTTGCCGGTGCTGTCGACGCGGGCGAGATACCAGGCGGGCGATCCGATCTTCTTGTAGAATTCCTTGGCGCCCGGCTGGCTGACGACGATGGTCGGCACCAGCCACACGCCCTTTTTCTTCATCAGCTGCAACGCGGCATCGTCGAGATAATAGCCGTGCTCGAAGCAATCGATATCGAACTTGAGCGCCTGCTGCGCCGCCTCGGCCGAGCCATTGTGCGCGGTCACCGGAATGCCGTTGCGATGCGCCACCTCGATCAGCGTCGAGAGCTCCTCGTCGGTCATCGGCGCCGCGCCGATCGCGCCGTGCGTGTCCGAAATGCCGCCCGAGATCGCGATCTTGATCCAGTCCGCGCCATATTTGATCTGCTTGCGCACCGCTGTCGCCAGGCCATAGGGGCCATCGGCTTCCAGCGAGCCATGGCCGCCGGTGGGCACGATGATCTCGCCTGCGGTCAGGATGCGCGGGCCGATCACGTCGCCGCGCTCTATCGCGGCGCGTAGCGCGAAGTCATTGCCATGATCCTCGCCGGTCGAGCGCGTGGTGGTGACCCCGGCAAGCAGCGACTTTCGCGCATTGCCCGCCATGCGCAGCACCTGTTGCGGGTCGGTCTCATTGACCAGCGCCGCACCTGCCGCACCGGGAAGCTTGAGCCCGTAATGCGTGTGCATGTTCATCAGGCCCGGGATCAGCCAGCGGCCCGCCATCGACACCTGCTTGGCATCGGGCGGAATGGTGGTCGAGGCAGCAGGCCCCACCGCGCTGATGCGCCCCCCGGTAACGATCACGACCGCGTTCATCATGACATTGCCGGTGTCGACATCGACGACATTGCCGCCGACCAGCGCGATCACCTCGGTGCTGACCTCCTGGTCGACCATGATCTTGCCTTCGCGCGCCTCTACCACGCCCGCCGTCGCCAGTGGCATCAGCGTCGCCGCCGTTGCCATCGCCGCCATCATCCATCGCCGGTAGCGCATATGCCTGTCCCCGCAGCCCCTTGAATACGTGCAACGTCACGCAAATGACGCATTCGTGCAATGCAGCAAAAACATCCGAATCGTTGCGTCAGGCGCAACATATGAAAGGTAGCCAGCGCCCTGATGAAATTAGATTGTTGTAAACGCGCGATTTCGGCGCCGGATGGCCATTATGATCAATGCGCTCTGCCGATCTGAGCGCTTGAATCTGTGCCGGCTGTGGTGAGGATCGGCGCATCAGGGAGACAAGGACATGCCGACCAACGGACTGGAAGTGACGCGCAGAACCACGCTGGCGGGCGGACTCGCGCTGGGGGCGATGGCGGGCCTGCCGTTGCAGGCGCAGGCGAACGATGCCGGGGCCCGGCTGCGCGCGCTGCTCGAACAGGCCGATGCGGCCGACGCTCTGCTCGATCCGCTGTCCGACGAACGGCGCGGCGAGAGCAGCGGCCCGGCCTATGTCGACCCGCTGGGCGATGCCTATGGCGACACGCTGCGCGCCAACAAGCAGGCGCAGAAGCAGGCGCTCGAGCAGATCGATCGCAAGGCGCTCTCGCCGCAGGACGCGATCGCCTATGACGTGTTCGCCTATCGCACCCGCGAGGTGCTGAACCTGTTCGACAGCGGGCTGTTCGTCATCAAGCGGCAACTGGCGCTGGACCCCTCGTTCGGCCCGCATGTCGAGGTCGCCGATTTCGTTTCGGGCGGCGGCGCGCGCTTCGAGTCGCTCGCCGATTACGAGCGCGGCCTGGAGCGACTCGACGGCTTTGCCGATTATCTGCAGACCGCGATCGTGCGGCTGCGCGAGGGGCTGGCTTCGGGCCATGTCCATTCGCAGGTCGTGGTCGCCAATGTGCTGCGCCAGGTCGATGCGATGCTGGCGCTCGCGCCCGACGACACGCCGTTTTTCGCGGCGATCCGGCGGATGCCCGATCCGGTCAAGGCCAGCGATGGCGAGCGGCTGACCGCCGCCTATCGCACGCTGATACGCCAGCGTATCCTGCCCGGCTATCAGCTGTGGCACGATTTCCTTACCAGCGATTACGCGCCGAAGGCGCTCGCGCTGCCGGGGCGCGGGGCGATGCCCGATGGCGCGCGGCTTTATGCGGCGGAGCTGGCGCGGCACACGACGACGAGCCTTGGCGCAGACGAGATCCATGCGCTCGGCCTGTCGGAGGTCGCACGCATCCGCAGCGAGATGGAGCAGGCGCGCAAGGACATCGGCTTCGAGGGCGACCTTGCCGGGCTGTTCGAGCATATCCGCACCGATCCGCAATATTATTACAAGACTCCCGAGGAACTGCTCGCGCGCTTCGCTGCGATCGAGGCGAAGATTTGGCCGGCCATCCCCAAGCTGTTCGCGCGGCGGCCCAAGGCGCCGTTCCGCGTCGCGCCGCTGCCCGCGCTCGGCGACCAGCGCGGCACCGGCTATTACCGGCCCGGCCCTGCCGATGGCGTGTCGCCGGGAACACTCTATTTCAACATGGCGATGCTGGGCACCCGGCCCATCCCGACGCTGGAGACGCTGACGCTGCACGAAGGCATTCCGGGCCATCATTTCCAGCTGACCCTGGCGCGCGAGAACGAGGCGCTGCCGCCGATCCTGCGCTTCGGATCGTCGACCGCCTATTCGGAGGGCTGGGGGCTCTATGCCGAGTCGCTGGGGCGAGATCTCGGCATGTTCACCGATCCGCTGCAGTGGTTCGGGCATCTCGACATGGAGATGCTGCGCGCGGTGCGGCTGGTGGTCGATACCGGGCTGCACGCGAAGAACTGGCAGCGGCAGCAGGCGATCGATTACATGCTCGCCAATACCTCGATGGCGCCCAAGGATGTCGCGGTGGAGATCGACCGCTATATTGCCTCTCCGGGCCAGGCCTGTTCCTACAAGATCGGCGAGATCCGCATCGCGGTGCTGCGCGAACGCGCGCGCAAGGCGCTGGGCAAGGCCTTTGACATCCGTGACTATCACGACCAGGTGCTCGGCACCGGCGCGCTGCCGATGGCGGTGCTGGAGGCGAAGATCGACCGCTGGATCGCGGGCGGGGGAGGGGCTGCCGGCTCAGGCTTCTGAGCCAGGCGCATCCTTGGGCCAGACCGGCCTGTCCAGCTGGAAAAGGTCGGTCAGCCGCACATACCAGCCCGCGCCGTGGACGCGGCCGATCAGCCCCATCGCGAGCGTATCGAGATGGCAGCGGTCGGCATCGAGCACGAACTGGTCGGCGATATGCGCCATCAGCACCTCGCCGATGACGATCACCTGGCCGCCCTCGCCGCCGGGATAGACGGTTTCCAGCACCCGGCATTCCAGGCTGACCGGCGCGCTGGCGATGCGTGGCGGCCCGACCAGCCGCGAGGGCAGCAGCTCGAGCCCTGCCAGTGCGCACTCGTCGACTTCGGGCGGCGCGTCGATGCAGGTGAGGTTCATGGCCTCGGCATCGGCTTCGCGCACCAGGTTGATGACGAATTCGCCGGTGGTGGTGATATTGACCGCGCTGTCCTTCAGCCCGCCTTCGGGCCGCAGCATCAGGCCCAGCACCACGGTCGGCGGATCGGAGCCCATCATGTTGAAGAAGCTGTACGGCGCGGCGTTGTGGATTCCGTCGGCCGAACGGCTGGTGACCCAGGCGATCGGGCGTGGGGTGATCGACGAGGCGAGCAGCTTGTAGCGCTTGGCAACCTCAAGCGCGCGGAGATCGAATTCCATGCGGCTCAATCCTCGACGGTGCGGACGACGCAGGTCTTGGGGCGCTCGTCCACGGTCAGGCTGAAAATGTCGGGCCGGGCATAATGGCCGGTCACGTCGAAATCATATTTGCCGCGCACCACTTCTTCGGTGTCGATCTCGGCATAGAGGATCGTCTCGCCCGCATAATCGGGTCCGGCGAGTACATCGCCCAGCGGACCGATGATGCAGCTTCCGCCGCGCATCAGCACGGTGGACGGATCGCCGCCCAGCGCGCAGTCATAATCCTGCGGATAGGCGGCGCGGGTGATGTGCTGGCAGGCCGAAAGCACGAAGGTGCGCCCTTCGAGCGCGATATGCCGCATCGAGGCGAGCCAGCCGTCGCGATCGTCGGCCGTGGGCGCGCACCAGATCGAGATTCCCTTGGCGTACATCGCCATGCGCATCGCGGGCATGTAATTCTCCCAGCAGATCACCGCACCGATGTTGCCCAGCGGCGTGTCGAGCACCGGCATGGTCGATCCGTCGCCAAAGCCCCAGATCAGCCGCTCGGCGCCCGTGGGCATAAGCTTGCGATGCTTGGCGACCAGCCCGGCCGCGCCGTCGAAGAACAAGGCGGTGCAATAGAGCGTACCTCCGTCGCGCTCGATCACGCCGATCACCACGAAAAGCCCGGTTTCTGCCGTGGCTTCTGCAATCGCGGCGACCTCGGGCCCATCCAGCGCGATCGCGCCTTCGTGATAGCGCTGGAAGTCGCGGCGACCCTCGGGCTTGCGCATACCGACCGGCGTGCCGAACGACGCGCCCTTGGGATAGGTGCCGATAAAGGCCTCTGGAAACACCGCCAGCCGCGCACCGGCAGCCGCCGCTTCGTGGATCAGCGCTGCCGCCTTTTCCGCTGACGCCATCGGGTCGAAGGGATGCGCCGCCGCCTGAACCACCGCCGCCTTGTATCTCGCCATCGTCGCGCCTCTCCCAAAAATCTCGCCGCCAGAATAGCTCTGACAGTTGACGTTTCAAGCTTAAAGTTTTAACCTTCAAATATCTCGAGTGGAGGAATCGGCAATGGCATCGACCTATGACCAGTATCGCGAGGATGTGGCGGGCAGGGCCAATGTCACCGATACGCCGGAGCTGGTTCGCTATTATCGCGAACTCGAGGAGCTGGGAACCGGCGCGCTGTGGACCGTCGCGAACAAGATCGAGCCTTGGGAGCCCGCCTCGCCCTCGGTCCCGATCATCTGGCGCTACAACGACCTTCGCGACCGGGTGATGCGCGCGCTCGAACTGGTGACGCCGGAACAGGCCGGGCGGCGCGTGGTCTATCTCGCCAATCCGGCGCGGCAGGATGTCGTGGCCGCGGTGGGGTGGCTCTATTCGGGGCTGCAGGTCATGGCGCCGGGCGAATGCGCCTCCAGCCACCGCCATTCGGCCTCGGCATTGCGCTTCATCATGGAGGGCGAGGGCGCCTTCACCAATGTCGACGGGCACAAGATGACGCTAGGCCGCAACGATTTCGTGCTGACGCCCAACGGCACCTGGCACGAGCATGGTGTTGCAGAGGGTGGAACGCCATGCATCTGGCAGGACGGTCTCGACATTCCGCTGATGAATGCGCTCGATGCGAATTTCTACGAGGTACACCCC
This sequence comes from Blastomonas sp. CCH9-A1, assembly GCF_001557175.1. NCBI lineage: Bacteria > Pseudomonadati > Pseudomonadota > Alphaproteobacteria > Sphingomonadales > Blastomonadaceae > Blastomonas > Blastomonas sp. CCH9-A1. The sequence continues at coordinate 352,380 of NZ_LSHM01000012.1, read as the reverse complement.
GATCTCAACCAGGCGGTGACCTATCCAGTCGACGATGCGACCGCGACCTGGGCCGGAGCGGGGCTGCGTCCGGCGGGGCAGGACTGGTCGAAGCGCTATTCGCCGCTGTTCAAATACGAATGGGAGCCGACCTATGAGGCGCTGCAGCGCTATGCCAGGGTCACCGATGGCAGCCCGTATGACGGCGTGCACATGGATTACATGAACCCGCTGACCGGCGGCGCGGTGATGTCCACCATCGGCGCGTCGATCCAGATGCTGCGCCCCGGCGAGCGCACGCGCGCGCACCGCGAGGTCGGCAATTTCGTCTATCAGTGCGCCAAGGGCTCTGGATATTCGATCATCAACGGTCAGCGCTTCGACTGGCAGGAACGCGACATCTTCGTCGTGCCCAGCTGGATGTTCCACGAACATTGCAACGCCTCGGACAGCGAGGATGCGTGCCTGTTCTCGTTCCACGACCTGCCGGTAATGCGCGCACTCGGCCTCTACCGCCAGGAAGCACTGGCCGAAAATGGCGGGCACCAGCCGATCATCGGCTGATCGACCGCCCTTTCCGTCTTTCCTCCCTTTCAGTCCAAGGATCTGCCTCATGCGTCTTGTTACTTTCCGCGCCACTGTCGAAGCGCCTGCCCGGCTGGGGGCGATCGCCGGATCGCTGGTGGTCGATCTCGAATTGCTCGGCGATGCCACCGGCGTGCCGCTGCCGTCGACGATGCTCGATTTCATCGATCTGGGCCCCGAGGCTGTGCGCATCGCCTCGGCGCTGATGGCAGAGCTCGATGGCGAATTTCCGCTCGGCACCGCGCAGCCGCTCGCCAATGTGAAGCTGCTCGCGCCGATCCCGCGCCCGCGCAAGAACATCTTCGGCATCGGCCTCAACTATATCGACCATGTCGCCGAATCCGCCGCCGCGCTCGACACCTCGCCCGATCTGCCGCGCCAGCCGGTGATCTTCTCCAAGCCGCCGACCAGCGTGATCGGCCCGGGCGATCCGATCCCGCACGATGCCAATGTCACCCAGCAGCTCGACTGGGAGGTCGAACTCGCCGCCGTCATCGGCACCCGCGCCAAGCGCGTGGCGCGCGAGGACGCGCTGGCCTGCGTCTTCGGCTATACCGTGCTAATCGACATGAGCGCGCGCGATTGCCGCCGTGCGGGTCAGTGGATCTACTCCAAGGGCCAGGATGGCTATGCCCCGATGGGGCCGGTGATCGTCACTGCCGACGAAATCCCCGATCCGCAGACGCTCGAGCTGTGGCTGACGGTGAATGGCGTCGAGAAGCAGCGCTCGAACACCGCGAAGATGCTGTTCAAGGTCGATGAACTGATCGCCGATATCTCGGTCGGCATCACGCTGGAGCCGGGCGATATCATCGCCACCGGCACGCCCGAGGGCGTGGGGGCAGGCCGCACGCCGCAGGAATTCCTCTGGCCCGGCGATGTCGTCGAATGCGCGGTCGAGGGTATCGGCCGCCTGCGGCACAATGTGGTGGCGGTATAATGGCGATGCGCATCGCGTGCCTGGGCGGCGGACCGGCGGGGCTGTATTTCGCGATCTCGATGAAGCTGCGCGATCCGGCGCACGACATCACCGTGTTCGAGCGCAACAAGGCGGGCGACACGTTCGGCTGGGGCGTGGTCTTTTCCGACCAGACGCTGGGCAATCTGCGTGCCAACGATCCGGTGAGTGCCGCGACGATCGCGGACAGCTTTGCGCACTGGGACGATGTCGATGTGGTGATCGGCGACGAGCGCATCCGCTCCGGGGGGCACGGCTTTATCGGCATCGGGCGCAAGCGGTTACTGGTGATCCTGCAGGAGCGGGCGCGCGAGCTCGGCGTCAACCTGGTGTTCGAGACCGAATTCTCGCCCGAGATCGAGGCCTGGACCGGCTATGACCTGATCGTCGCGGCCGACGGCATCAACAGCCGGGTGCGCGAGCTTTACGCCGACCGGTTCGATGTCGACATCCAGGTGCGTGCCAACAAGTTCATCTGGCTGGGGACCACGCGGCTGTTCGACGCGTTCGAGTTCATTTTCGAGAAGACCGAGGCCGGCTGGGTCTGGGCGCATGCCTATCGCTTCGATGATACGCATTCGACCTTCATCGTCGAATGTTCGGAAAGCACCTGGGCGGGGCTCGGCTTCGACAGGATGGAGCCGGATGAGGCGCGCGCGGCCTGCGAAAAGCTCTTTGCGCGGCATCTGCAGGGCCATCCGCTGATCAGCAACGCCACGCATCTGCGCGGCTCGGCGGCCTGGATCAACTTTCGCCGGGTACTGTGCCATCGCTGGTCGTTCGACAATGTCGTGCTGCTCGGCGATGCGGCGCATACCGCGCATTTCTCGATCGGATCGGGCACCAAGCTGGCGCTCGAGGATGCGATCAAGCTCGCCGCCGTGCTCGACCGGCCTGGCCTCGATCGCCGCGAGGCGCTGGCCGATGCGCTGAGCGAATACGAGCAGGAACGCCGCATCGAGGTGCTGAAGATCCAGAATGCGGCGCGCAATTCGACCGAATGGTTCGAGACGCTCGACCGCTACATCGATTTCCCGCCGATCCAGTTCGCCTATTCGCTGATGACCCGCTCGCAGCGTGTGAGTCATGCGAACCTGGCGTTGCGCGATCCGCAATGGTTGGCCGAGGTGGAAAGCTGGTTTGCAAGCCTGGCAGGCGGCGACACCGAGGCACCACCGATGTTCACGCCCTTCCGGCTGCGTGGTCTGACGCTGGCCAACCGCGTCGTCGTCGCACCGGTGCTGACCTATCAGGCCGACGATCAGGGGCGGGTCGGCGCCTTCCACCTGGTGCATTATGGCGCGCGCGCGCTGGGCGGTGCAGGGCTGGTGATGACCGAAATGTGCGCGGTCGCTCCCGAAGGTCGCATCACGCCGGCGTGTCCGGGCCTGTGGACCGACGAACAGGCCGATGGCTGGTCGTCGATCGTCGACTTCGCGCACGCGGCGGGCAGCGCGATCGGCGTGCAGATCGGCCATGCCGGCGCGCGCGGTGCGGTATCGGTGCCGTCGCAGGGCGAGAAGCCTCTGGGCGATGCTGGCTGGCCGCTGGTCGCCGCGAGCGCCGAACCCTGGGCGGAAGGATATGCGACGCCTGCCGCGCTCGACGCTGCGGGCATGGATGCGATCCGCGCCGCCTTTGTCGATGCAGCCCGGCGCGCCGACCGCGCCGGGTTCGATCTGGTCGAGATCCAGGCAGGCCATGGCTATCTGCTGTCCGGCTTCATCAGCCCGCTCACCAATCATCGCGACGATGCTTTTGGTGGTGATCTGGCAGCGCGGCTGGTGTTCCCGCTCTCGGTGGTCGAGGCGGTTCGCGCGGTCTGGCCGCAGGACAAGCCGCTTTCGGTCCGCATTTCGGCGCACGACTGGGTGCCAGGCGGAATCACCGGCGCGGACGCGGTCGAGATCGCACGCGCGTTCATGGCCGCCGGTGCCGATATCATCGACGTGTCCTCGGGTGAGACCTCGCCGGCGGCGCGCCCGGTCTATGGCCGCATGTACCAGGCGCCGCTGTCCGATCAGGTGCGCAACGAGGCGGGATGCCCGACGATCACCGCCGGCAACATCACCGATGCCGACCAGATCAACTCGATCCTGGTGGCAGGCCGCGCCGATCTGGTCGCGCTGGGTCGCCCGCATCTGGCCGACCCCGCCTGGACGCTGCACGCGGCGGCAGCGGCAGGCTATAAGGGGCTGCGCGCGCACGATGCCTATCGGCTGGGGCAGGAACAGTTGCTCCGCAACAGCCGCGCGGTTACGGTGCAGGCCTGATGGCAACGGCATTCCAGGCAGGGCAGGAGGAGGACGTGCACAGCGCATCCGAAGCCCAGCCCAATCCCAATCTGCGCCTCTGGCTGCGGCTGCTCAGCTGCACCACCATCGCCGAAAAGCGGCTGCGGCGACGTCTGGCCGATCAGTTCGACACCACGCTGCCGCGCTTCGATGTGCTCGCCGCGCTGGAGCGCGAGCCGGGCGGGCTGGCGATGAGCGAGCTGTCGCAGCGGCTGCTGGTCTCGAACGGCAATGTCACCGCTGTCGTCCAGCAACTGGCCAGGCTGGGCCATGTATCGGTGAGCAAGCCCGAGCACGACCGGCGCAGCTCGATCGTCACCATGACCGACGAGGGGCGCGCGCATTTCGCCACCGTCGCCCGCGAGCATCACGGCTGGGTCGAAGAGATGTTCGCCGGGATCGGCGCAGATGATCGCAACCAGCTCTACAGACTGCTCGCCGTGCTGCGCGGCTCGCTCGACCAGTCGGAGGAACGCTGATGCAGGTGCTGCAACTGCCGGTGCGCTTCGCCCATGTCGACGCAGCGGGCATCGTCTTCTATCCGCGCTATTTCGAGATGCTCAACGCCGCAGTCGAGCAATATTTCGCCGATATCGTCGGGGTCGATTTCAAGACCATGCATCTCGACCGGCAGATCGGTGTGCCCACCGTGCATCTGGAGGCGGACTTTGCCGCACCCAGCCGGCTGGGCGACCTGCTGTCGATCGATCTGGCGGTAGAAAAGGTCGGGCGATCCTCCTGCGCGGTACGCTATGTCGTGCGCTGCGGCGAGGAGACGCGGTTGCGGGCCTCGGCCACTCTGGTATGCATGGACCTTGTGAAGGCCAGCGCGATTGCCTGGCCAGACGATATCAGGGCGCGGATGCTTGTCGAACCGGTCGATTGAATGCGAGAAGCACGGGCCTCCTGTCACGGTGCAGGGGGGCTGTCATTGCGGTGCCGTTCGCTTCGAGGCGGATGTGGAGGCGCATGTAAGGCTGCTCGCATGCAACTGCTCGATGTGCGCCAAGACAGGCTTTCTGCACATGATCGTTCCGCACGACCATTTTCGGCTGATTTCTGGCAAGGACCAGCTGACCAGCTATCGTTTCGGCACCGGCGCTGCCGAGCACCTCTTCTGCCGGACCTGCGGAATCCGCAGCTTCTACCAGCCTCGGTCGCACCCCGACAGCTGGTCGGTCGATTATCGCTGCCTTGACGACGGGCACGGCGTCCAGGCGCAAACCGAAGCGTTCGACGGACGCAATTGGGAGGCTGCGCGCGCTGCTCTGGCGGACGATTGAATTGCGTTTTGTGCAAGTGCATCCGAATCAATTGCACTTGTAGGACAGCACTTATGACCTAAATAGCCTGTCAGAGAGCAGGATGTCTGCGCGGCCAATTCCATAGTTTGTCAGGAGTTCGTCATGCGTATTGCATTCAATCTGGCCGCTGCCTTCGTGAGCAGCGCCGTCATCATGCTGGCCGTCATCTGATCTGAGACGCGGCCGCACGAGTGCGGCAGCAGGCCAGTTCGCCAAGGCCTGCAACCTGCGGATCAACGCCGGTTGCAGGCAAGGTGCCCCGATCATATCCTTCAAATACCCGCACGCCCCGGTAGCGAAACCGGCTCTACCAGTTACCGTTCGCTAACTTTGTTTCGCTATGTCGCCCGGGTGAGCAAGCCCCCCGCCAAACCCTCGACTGCGCGCGACCTGCCGGTCATGGCCCTTCTCGGCCTGTGCGACCCTCCCGAGGGCGACTGGGATCATTTCCGCGCGATCCAATATACCGGACTGGCCCGCTATGCCATCTTGCGCGTGGTAACCAATCTGGTGCTTGGCCTGATGGTGTGCCAGCTGTTCAGCGGTTTCGTGCCGCTCTGGCAGCTGGCCGGATGGATGGGCATGCTGGGTGCCTCGCTCTACTTCCCCACCGTGCTGTACCGCCATAGCGGGATGGTCAATCACGATCATGTCGCCCGCCGTTTCGTGCTTCAGCTGGTCGCTGCGACGAGCCTGATCGCCTTTGTCTGGTGCGTCCCCATCCTGGTATTCGCGCCGATGGCGACCCAGATGGAACTCGCCGCGGTCTGGACAATCCTGGCCGCGCTGGTGGTCGGCGGCACGCTGCTGCTCAACGCGCTGCCGCTCGGCGCTTTCGTGTTCAACCTGGTGCTGATGGCTGCATCGGTGATCGCCTTCTGGCAGGGCGAGAATATCGTCACGGTCGGGGCGATCGTCTGCTTCTCGATCCTGCTCGCACTGTCGGGCTTCGAGAATGCGCGCGCCTACGCTCGGCCATCTGGTCGGCGACAGGCTGCTCGCGCAGGTCTCGCTGCGGCTGCGCTCGCTGATGGGCAAGGACGAGCTGTGCGGACGCTTGGGCGGTGACGAGTTCGCCGTCGTCATGCGCGATACCGGCGATGGGCAGCGCATTTCCGATCTGGCGGCGCGCATCATCGATGTGCTGTCGCGCCCCTATGAGGTCGATCAGCACACACTGTTCATTGGTGCGAGCGTTGGCTCTGCCACCGGCACGCGCGATGGCCGCACGGTCGAAACGCTGATGCGCAGCGCCGACCTTGCGCTCTATCGCTCGAAGGACGAGGGCGGCGGTCGGCACAATGTGTACGAGCCGAAGCTGCACAGCCATGCCGAGGAACGCCGCGTCATGGAAATCGCGCTGCGCAAGGCGCTGGAAAAGGACGAGTTCTCGCTTGCCTATCAACCGGTGGTCGATGCCGGCAGCGAGTCGCTGGTCGCGTTCGAGGCGCTGATCCGCTGGTCCAACCCCGAATTCGGTCAGGTGTCACCCGCGCGCTTCATCCCGCTGGCCGAAGATGCGCGGCTTGTCGTGCCGATCGGCAACTGGGTGCTGCACCGCGCCTGTCGCGAGGCGGTGACCTGGCCGGCCAATGTCCGCGTCGCGGTCAACGTCTCGGCCGAACAGTTATACGAACCCGATTTTGTCGAGACAGTGGTCGAGGCGCTGTCGGAGACCGGCCTGCCGCCCCAGCGGCTGGAGCTCGAGGTGACCGAGAGCGTGTTCCTGCGCGAGGGGTCGCGCGCGGGCGAGACGCTGGACCAGATCCTTGCGCTGGGCGTGGGCCTGTCGCTCGACGATTTCGGCACCGGCTATTCGGCGCTGGGCTATCTCAGCAAGACCCGCTTCACCACGATCAAGGTCGATCGCAGCTTTGTCCAGGGCGCGGCGAGGGGCGCGCAGGAAAGCATCGCGATCATCCGCGCAGTGGTGGCGATGGCGGAAAGCCTGGGCATGTCGACCACGGCGGAAGGCGCGGAGACCGAACACGAGGTGCAGGTCATCCGCGAACTCGGCTGCAAGAAGATCCAGGGCTATTTCTACGGTCGCCCGATGACAGCCGCCGACGTGCAGAGCCTGTTCGGCGACCAGCAGAGAGCGCTGTACGGCTGATCAGGCGCGTTCGAGCACCGCGCGGGCGAGGCCTTCGAACAGCCGCGCGCCATCGGTATTGCCGTGCTGCGCTTCGACCACGCGCTCGGGGTGCGGCATCATCCCGAGCACATTGCCCTTGGCGTTGAGCACCCCGGCGATGTCGCGCGCCGATCCGTTGACCGGTTCGGCATAACGGAACGCCACCTGGCCTTCGCCCTCGATCCGGTCGAGCGTCGCCTCGTCGGCAAAATAATTGCCGTCATGGTGCGCGACCGGGATGCGGATCGTTTCGCCAGCTTCGTAAAGGCTGGTGAAGCGGCTGGACGTGTTCTCGACCGTCAGGCCCACCGTGCGGCAGACGAAGCGGATGCCGGCATTGCGCATCAGCGCGCCGGGCAGCAGCCCGGCTTCGGTCAGGATCTGGAAGCCGTTGCAGATGCCCAGCACCGCGACCCCGCGTTCGGCCGCCTCGACCACCGCGCCGATCACCGGCGAGCGTGCCGCCATCGCGCCCGAGCGCAGATAATCGCCATAGGAAAAGCCGCCTGGCACGCCAATCAGATCGAGCCCTTCCGGCAGCGACTGCTCGCCATGCCACAGGCGGATCGGCGCGTGACCTGTCACCCGCTCGATCGCGACGGCGAGATCGCGGTCGCAGTTCGATCCGGGGAAGGTGATGACCGCCGACTTCATGCGACCTTCTCGACCCGATAGTTCTCGATCACCATATTGGCGAGCAGCTTGCGGCACATCGCATCGATGTCCTCGTCGCTGGTGCCGTCGGCCAGGGTCAGCTCGATCAGCCGACCAGCGCGGACATCCTCGACACCGCTAAAGCCCAAGCCTTCGAGCGCGTGATGAATGGCGCGGCCCTGGGGATCGAGCACGCCGTCTTTCAGGGTCACATGGATGCGGGCCTTCATCGGCGTCCTCCTGGCTGGGTTTCTGGCCTGCCCTATAGCGTGCGGCGGCAAAGGGGCAAGGGGGAGCATCGCGGCAGACATGGTTCGCGCGACGCGGTGCCTGTGTTAACCCATCCTAACAAAGCCCTGTCAATCGCTACGGCATAGCCTTTGTTCGGCAAATAGGCGGGGGAACCATGGCAGGTCTGGCTCTGGCGATGTTCATCGGACTGTTCGGCTTCGGCCACGAGCTGCTGGGCTGGAGCGACCCGGGCGGGCGCATTCAGCTGGCGCTGTTCATGTCGTTCATCTTCGGCATCATCAGCGGATACCGCACGCGCAGCTGAATCATTGCGGCGCGGCGTTGGCGGCGACGGGCGACTGGCGCGCCGCCAACGCGGTTCCCGTGCCAGCAGCCTCATAGAGCGACTGGACCAGCAGCGCGCGATCGGGCGACAGATAGGTGCGCGCCATGGCAAGCAGTTCGTCTGCGCTCACCGTACCGAAGGCGGCGCCGCCGCTGCGGAAGCGGTCGAGCTTGGCGGGCTTGCTCTGCGCCGAGTCGACGACGCCCAGCCAGGCGGTGTTGCTCTTCACGCTGTTGGCGATGTTCTCCAGGATCGGCGTGCGTGCGCGCGCCAGCTCGTCGGCCGCGATCGGCGAGGGTGTCGAAGGCGATCCCGCCAGCGGGGCAGGGGCGGAAAGCTCTGCGGCGATATGGCGCACGGCTTCGGACACCTTCTCGACATCGTCCGAAGCGACATTGGTGCTGATCTGGATATAGCCATAGCCCGGATAGATGGACGAGGTGAACGAGCGCGCCGCGGGCGAATAGCTGGCGCCCAGCTGCTCGCGGATCTGGTCGGTCACCTTGATCTGCAGCAGTTCGGCGAGCAGGCGCAGCCGCACATCCTCGCGATAATCGCGGTCATCCGTGGTCGGCCAGTAGAATTCGACGATCGCCTGGTCGGCCTCGCCCTTGTGATGCAGCACGCGGGGGCTGCGGTTCTGCGTGAACTGCCGGGTGCGGGCCTCGTCATAGTCGCGGAATTCGGCCTCGCGCTCGGGCAGCGCGCCGAAGGTCGCGGCAACCGCCGCAATCGCCTGCTCCTCGTCGAAATCGCCGACCAGGCCGATCTCGATCGCGCCCTTTTCCAGCCGATCGCCGATCGCGGCCTTGAGGTCGTCAAAGGTGAGTTTTTCGAACACTTCCCTTTCGGCCAGCGAAAAGCGCGGATCGTTGTCGGACAGGATCGCACCGATCTGGCTGCCGATCGCGCCTTCGGGTGTCGCGTTCAGCCGCGCGTAGAAATTGGGGAGGTAGCTGCGATACTGGTTGATCGCCTCGCTGCGATAGCCGGGATGGGTGGTGAATGCGGTGAGCACCTGCATCTGCAGCTTGAGATCATCGGGTGTGGTCGCGAGATAACCGCCGAAATAATCCTCGCCCGACCCGAAATTCAGCGACACCGCACGGCCCGCAAAGATCGAGTAGAGATCGTCGAGGCTGTGCGCCTCCAGCCCGCCGCGCACGAAGATGTTCATCAGGCTCGTCGCTTCGGGATTGTCGCGCGAGGCGAGCAGATCGCCGCCGTCGATGCGCAACGAGACCAGCACGCGGTTCTTGTCGAAATCGGTCTTCTTGAGGTTCAGCCGCACGTTGTTGGCAAAGCGGATGGTGCGGATGCCGAGATCCTCTATCGTGCTGTCCGCGACCACGGTGCCCGGATTGCCGAAATCCTGATAGGCAAAGGCCTGCGCATCGCGCGCCTGGGGCCGGGTCACCTTCGTCTTCTGTGCCTGGGCGAAAGCCATGCGCACGCCGTCCGCGCCGCCCGCCGGATCGACCTTGGTGGCCAGGTGGATCAATGGCTTGTCGAGCGTGCCGAAATCCTTGCGCAGCGCCTCGAGCAGCATCTTGGGCGTCAGCGCGTCGCGCAGCGCGGAGAAGCGCTCGAGCTGGCTTTCGGGCGTGGTGACGATCATTCCGTCCTTGGCCATGCCCATGATCTGGTCGGCAAGCTGATCGTTGCTGCGCGTATCCTGCCCGCGCACCGCGTTCTCGTAACCGGTGGTGAAATTGGCGAGCTGTTCGGCGAGTTCTGCCTTGGTGAAGCCATAGCGCAAGGCGGCGCGCAGCTCGCGCTCGGCGGCTTCCAGCCCGCGCTGCCATTCGCCGTCGCGTGTGGCGACGTTAAGCACCGACTGGTTGGCGATTTTGTACACGTCCGAGCGACCGACCGACGCGCCGACGAACGGCGCGTTTTCCTGCCGCGCGATCCGGCCCAGCCTGCGCCCGACGATGTTGTAGGCGAGCGCGCGGGTGAGCTTGGCGCGGCGGGTCGCCTTGCTGTCGGGCTCCTCGACATAAGGCGAGAAGCGCAGCACGGTGGCGACCTCGTCGATCGCGGGATGGGTGAAGATGTTCGCCTTATCGGTGCGGGCGGTATCGATCTTGCCGAGTGGCACATCGGGCGCTTCGCCGTGCTTCGCTTCCCAGTTGCCGAAGCTCGCCTGGATCTTCGCCTCGATCTCGGCAACATCGACATCGCCGACCACGACCAGGGTGCTGCGTCCCGGCGTGTAATACCGCTCGTAGAAATTACGGAAGCGCTCGGCGGGCGCGGTCTCGATCACCGACTTGTCGCCGATCGGCGAGCGCGTGGCGATGCGTGTTTCGGGCACGGTGAAGTCGAACAAAGATTCGCGGTTGCGCTGCGCATAATTGGCGCGCGTGCGCAGTTCGGAGAGGATCACGCCGCGCTCGCGGTCGATTGCAGTCGGATCGAAACGGATTTCGCTCGCGGTCTCGCGCAGCAGATAGAGCGCGGTGTCGACCGTTTCCGCCTTTACATTGGGCAGGTCGAGCAGATAGCCGGTCTGGTCATAGCTGGTGAACGCATTGGTATCCGCGCCGAACTCGAGTCCCAGCCGCTCCAGAATCTTGACCATCTCGCCTTCGGGCACATTGGTGGTGCCGTTGAACGCCATATGCTCGATGAAATGGGCGAGGCCGCGTTCGTCCTCGGCTTCCGCCGTCGATCCGACATCGATCAGCAGCCGCATCACGGCGGTACCCGGCGGCGTCGCGTTCTTGCGGATGGCATAGCGCATGCCATTGGGCAGCACGCCCAGCCGCACGGCGGGATCGGGCGTCAGGTCGCTCGCGGCATAGCCCCAGGCGGCGGCAATCGCGGCTTCGTCTCTAACGGGCGCGACAACGGCTTTTTCAGGTGCGGGCGGCGCGTCGGTCTGCGCGAGAAGCGGGGCGGGGAGCAGCGCGAGTGCGGCAGCGGCCATGCCGGCCAGCGCCGATTTCGCCACGGGTCCTGGGAGCCTTCCGCCTCGATCCATCTCCACCCACTTTTGCTGTTGTGTGGCGGAAATGTTGCACGGGGCCGGACCCCGCGCAAGATGACGGACGCGTCAAGCGCCAACAGACAAAACCGGCGGGTTACTTGCCCTTGCGGCGGCGATGGCTGTCGAGATCGAGCACTTCGTTGTCGCCGCCCTCGTTGAGCAGGCCCAGGCGCCGCGCGACCTCCTGATAGGCCTCGACCTCGCCACCCAGATCGCGGCGGAACCGGTCCTTGTCGAGCTTCTCGCCGGTTTCCATGTCCCACAGGCGGCAGCCATCGGGGCTGATCTCGTCGGCCAGGATGATGCGCGAGAAATCGCCATCGAACTGGCGGCCGAACTCGAGCTTGAAGTCGATCAGGCGGATGCCGATCGCGGCGAACATGCCGCACATGAAATCGTTGATGCGAATCGCCATCGACGAGATGTCCTGCATCTCTTCCTGGCTCGCCCAGCCGAAGCACGCGATATGCTCTTCGGCGACCAGCGGATCGCCCAGGCTGTCGTCCTTGTAGCAATATTCGATCAAAGTGTGCGGCAGCGGCTGGCCTTCTTCCAGGCCCAAACGCTTGCAGATCGACCCGGCGGCGACATTGCGCACCACGACCTCGATCGGCACGATCTCGACCTGACGCACCAGCTGCTCGCGCATGTTCAGGCGGCGGATGAAGTGCGTGGGGATGCCGATATGCGCAAGCCGCGTGAACACATATTCGCTGATGCGGTTGTTGATCACGCCCTTGCCGTTGATCGTGCCCTTTTTCTGGGCGTTGAACGCGGTGGCATCATCCTTGAAATACTGGATCAGCGTGCCCGGCTCGGGACCCTCATAGAGGATCTTGGCCTTGCCTTCGTAAATCTGGCGGCGGCGGGTCATGGCACGTATCTCCGATAGAAAGCAGGACGCCCCGGTGCGGCAACCGATTGCGCGCAGGGCCGGGGCGTCTCTCAGCGCCCCTATAGCGACTTGGGGGGGCGGGCGCAATTGCGGTGTCCGGCTCCTTCCAGACCAGATTATCAATAGGGCAGGATTCGACGCTAGACGCCGCCAATTAACTTGCAAATGTGAAGGATATGGGGCTGCCACTTTGGGCAGCCCCCAAAACGTTTCCGTTCCGCCATCTGGTAACCCAGATTGACGCCACAGCGCGGCAAAGCCGGTGGTAGAGCCGGGGCGCTAGCGGATAAATACACAGCGAGTACCAACAATTCAATATCGTTTAGTGGCGGAACGGATGGGATTCGAACCCATGGAGGCTACCACACCTCGTCCGATTATAAGTCGGGTGCCTTAAACCGCTCGGCCACCGTTCCATCTCCCTTTATGGGCGACCGACTCCCGTCGTGCAAGAGGAAAATCATAGGAAACGACTTTCCTACGTCATTGTATTCATTGCGCAAAGAAATAAATTCTAATAAAAACAGATGATTATGATTGACAGTACGGCCATCTGAAGTTATGGCTTAACGCCATAACTTTTAAGGGAAAAATCAGGTTCGGGGGCTTCGCTTTGCGCGATGAAGGTCAAGGTCGATAATAAACAGCAGGTGGCGATTGTCACCATCAACCGGCCCGAGCGGCGCAATGCGGTCGATGCCGCCACTGCGCTCGCGCTTCACGACGCCTTCGCCGCGATCGATGCCGATGACTCAGTGCATGTCGCGATCCTGCACGGCGCAGCCGGCCATTTCTGCGCCGGCGCGGACCTCAAGGCGCTGAGCGAGGGGGACAGACGCCCGGTAACTGATAGCGGCATGGCGCCGATGGGGCCGACGCGGATGCAGCTGAACAAGCCCGTGATCGCTGCGATCGAAGGCTATGCTGTCGCGGGCGGCATGGAACTGGCCTTGTGGTGCGACATGCGGGTGATGGCGGAAACCGCGCGCACGGGCGTGTTCTGCCGCCGCTTCGGGGTGCCGCTGGTCGATATGGGCACGATCCGCCTGCCGCGCCTGATCGGGCATTCACGCGCAATGGACCTGATGCTCACCGGGCGCGAGGTCGGTGCGGCTGAGGCGCACGAGATGGGCCTCGCCAACCGCGTCGCCCGGCATGGCGGCGCGCTCGAACTTGCAGTCGAACTCGCGACGCAGATCGCGGCGTTTCCGCAGCAATGCTTGCGCAATGACCGGGCTAGTGCGCTGGCGCAATGGTCGCTCGACGAGGCAGAGGCTATTGCGCTCGAGGCGCGCCTTGGGCGCGAGACGATTGCCAGCGGCGAAACCTTGAGCGGTGCGACGAGCTTTGCCGGGGGCAAGGGGCGGCACGGCGCGTTCTGATCGCCCGGCGCAGCGGCGTTCTCGCCACAAATTTTCCCCAGAAAACCGGGCTGGCCCTCTCGCCTTGGCGCGTCCGCGCTGCTAGGCGCAACGCATGGCAGACGAGGCGAGCGCCGGTTCCGGCGACGACATTCCCGAAATCGAGAACACCTCGTTCGACCGCGCGCTGTCGGATCGCTATCTCGTCTATGCGCTGTCCACGATCACCGCGCGTTCGCTGCCCGATCTGCGCGATGGCCTGAAGCCCGTCCACCGCCGCCTGCTCTGGGCGATGCGGCAGCTGAAGCTGGACCCTGCGAGCGGCTACAAGAAGAGCGCGCGCGTCGTCGGCGATGTCATCGGTAAGTATCACCCGCATGGCGATGCCTCGGTCTATGACGCGATGGTCCGCCTCGCGCAGGATTTCGTGCTGCGCTATCCGCTGGTCGACGGGCAGGGCAATTTCGGCAATATCGATGGCGATAATGCGGCGGCCTATCGCTATACCGAAGCGCGTCTGACGCGCACTGCGATCGAGCTGATGGCCGGGCTGGACGAAGGCACGGTCGCGTTCAAGCCCACCTATAATGGCGAGGAGGAAGAGCCCGAAATCTTCCCCGGCCTGTTCCCCAACCTGCTCGCCAATGGTGCGAGCGGCATCGCGGTGGGCATGGCGACCTCTATCCCGTCGCACAATGTGCTCGAGATCATCGACGCGGCGATGCTGCTGATCAGGAAGCCCGAAGCGACCCACGAGGACATCATGACGGTGTTCCTGGGGCCGGATTTCGCCACCGGCGGCGTGCTGGTCGACAGCGCGGAGAGCATTTCCCAGGCCTATCGCACCGGGCGCGGCGCGTTCCGGCTGCGCGCGCGCTATTCGACCGGCAAGGATGCGGACGGCAACTGGGAACCGACCGGCATCGAGAAGCTGCCCGGCGGCACCTGGCAGCTCATCATCAGCGAAATCCCCTATCAGGTGCAGAAGGGCAAGCTGATCGAGCAGATCGCGACGCTGATCGCCGAGAAGAAGCTGCCGATCCTCGCCGATGTGCGCGATGAATCGGACGAGACCATCCGCCTGGTCATCGAGCCGAAGAGCCGCAATGTCGATGTCGATGTGCTCAAGGACAGCCTGTACAGGCTGACCGATCTCGAGATCCGCTTCCCGCTCAACCTCAACGTGCTCGACGAGACGCGCACGCCGGGTGTGATGGGGATCAAGCCGCTGCTCGAATCCTGGCTGCGCCACCAGATCGTCATTCTGGTCAACCGCAGCCGCCACCGGCTGGAGAAGATCGCGGCGCGGCTCGAGCTGCTGCGCGGCTATATCATTGCGTACCTTAACCTCGACCGGGTGATCGAGATCATCCGCAGTGAGGACGAGCCCAAGCCGGTGATGATGGCCGAGTTCGAGCTCACCGACCGCCAGGCCGAAGCGATCCTCAACATGCGGTTGCGATCTCTGCGCAAGCTCGAGGAAATGGAGCTCAGGCGCGAGCATGATGCGCTGATCGCCGAACAGGCCGAGCTGGAAGAACTGCTCGCCGATCCGAAGCTGCAAAAGGCGCGGCTGACGAAGAATCTGAAAGCCCTGCGCGCGCTCTATACTGGCAATACCGAGCTGGGCAGGCTGGGTGCGCGCCGCACCGCGATCGAGGAAGCCGCGCCCGCGCGCGAAATCCCGCTCGAAGCGATGATCGAGCGTGAGCCGGTGACCGTGATCATGTCGCGGCGCGGCTGGATCAAGGCGATGAAGGGGCATGCGGACCTCAGCGCGGCGGAACTGACCAAGTTCAAGGAAGGCGATGGCCCCGGCTTTGCCTTCCACGCGCAATCGACCGACAAGCTGCTGATCGCGCTCGACAATGGCCGCTTCTATACGCTCGGCGCGGAAAAGCTGCCCGGAGCGCGCGGTTTCGGCGAGCCGGTGCGCGGCATGCTCGACATGGAGAACGAGGCGCAGATCGTGGCGCTGATGCCCTATGATCCGCAGGGCAAGCTGCTGCTCGCGGCATCGAACGGGCGCGGGTTCCTTGCCGAGATGGCCGAGCTGATCGCCGAGACGCGCAAGGGGCGGCAGGTGGTCAACCTCAAGGCCGGCGTGAAGCTGATGGTGATTCGCGCCGTTCCTGCCAGCGCCGACCATGTCGCGGTGGTGGGCGAGAACCGCAAGCTCGTCGTCTTCCCGATCGCCGAACTGCCGGTGATGGCGCGCGGCCAGGGCGTGCAGCTGCAGCGCTATCGCGACGGATCGCTGTCGGATGCCACGACCTTCCGGCTGGAAGAGGGCCTGAGCTGGACGATGGGCGGCGAAAGCGGGCGCGTGCGCACCGAAAAGGATATGGGCCTGTGGCGCGTGGCGCGGGGCGCGGCGGGACGACTTCCGCCCAATGGATTTCCTCGCAACAACAAGTTCGATGGCTGATTTCGATTGCACGAACAGCTTTCGACCATTCTTTAAGTGAATTTTACATCTTTCCCGGTTAGCTGATGCTAACCATGGTAAGTCCAACCCCATCATCGAAAGCGCGCGGCAAGGGCGTTCTGGATCGTTCCGGCGTGTTCGGCGGTGCGCGCGCGCATCCGATGGTGGCTGCGTCGCTCGACCCGCTGCCGATTCCCGCTGCGGTCGTGATGCGCGCGGGCGAGGAACTCGAGTTCATGGCGGCCAATCCCGCGTTCGTGGAGCGCGAACTGGCGCCGGGCAATCCGAACGGGCTCGATCTGCGCCTGCTCACCGAGCTGGTGTCGGTTGCGCATCGCAATGACAGTGGCAAGGCGGTCAAGCCCTGGACCTCGCACGACCCGGTCAAGCCGCGCCGCTATGATGTCACCGTGGCGCGGATGGATCTGCGCGGCATGGAATGGCCGCATTTCCTCGTCAGCCTGATCGACCGTACCAGCGAGATCGAGACGCACGACAGCTTCCGCCGCGAAACGATGCGCGACAGCCTTACCGGCCTGCCCAATCGCGCCGGCTTTGAGGATGAAGTCGAGAGCCGGCTGGCCGAAGCGCCGACCGGGGGGCGCGGCAATCTGGGTGCGTTCGCGATCTTCACGCTCGATATCGCGCGGTTCAGCCAGATCAACGAATGCGCTGGCAGCATCGTCGGCGACGAGCTGATCATCACCGTCGCACGCCGCCTGATGGGGCGGATGCGCAAGACCGATATCGTGGCGCGAATCGGCGGCAACGAGTTCGCGCTGTTCGTGCCGCTGCGCAGCACCAACGAGCGCGAGCTGATGCGGATCACCAACCGCATCCGCAGCGTGTTCGCTGACCCCTATCGATTGTCCGATCTTGAAATCCAGATCGACGGCGCGATCGGCATCGCGCTGAGCAAGCAGGGTCAGGCGGATTGCGCCAATTATATCCGTCAGGCGCAGATCGCGCTCAAGCGCGCCAAGCAGACACGCCAGGCGGAAATCTACACCCCCGAGGAGCTGGACAAGGCGCGCCGCCGCTTCACGCTGGAAACTGAGTTGCGCAAGGCTATCGAGCTCGACCGGCTGGAACTCTATTTCCAGCCGCTGATCGATCTCAGCAATGGTTTCGTCACCGGGTTCGAGGCGCTGGCACGGTGGAAGGACCCCGATTACGGAATGATCTCGCCCGCCGAGTTCATTCCCGTCGCCGAGGAATGCGGGCTGATCCTGCCGCTGGGGCGCTGGGCGCTCGACCGCGCCTGCCAGGTGCTGAACGAGTGGGACAAGAAGGCGGGCGAGGAGCTGCCGCTCAAGATCAGCGTCAACGTGTCTGCGGCGCAGTTCGCGCGTGACGATATCCCGAACATGGTCTCCGGCATCCTGCGCGCCAACAAGACCCGGCCCGAACGGATCATGCTCGAACTGACCGAATCGGTCGTGGTCAGCGATCCTGCACGCGCCGCCAAGGTGATGAACGCGCTGCGCTCGCTCGACGTTTCGCTGGCGATGGACGATTTCGGCACCGGCTATTCGAATCTCGCCTATCTGCAGCAGCTGCCGATCGATGTGCTCAAGATCGACCGCAGCTTCGTCACGCACATGCTGCAGGAGCGCGACAAGGTGGCAATCGTTCGCGCGATCCTGTCGCTCGCCTCGGCGCTCAACATGGAAACGACGGCCGAAGGTATCGAGACGCTGGAGATCGCGCATACGCTCGCCGCGCTCGGCTGCTCGTACGGCCAGGGCTATTTCTATTCGCCGCCGGTGCCCGCGAGCCGTGCCTATGATTTCATGATCGAGCGGATGACCTGATCAGCCCGCCTGGGCCACGACCTCTGCGGCAATCTGGGCAAGCCGCGTATCTTGGGGAAAATCCTCGGAAATCCAGCGGCGCCTGATCTCGCCCAGAGCCTTGGCGACCTGTGGTCCTGCCTGGATGCCGAGCGCGATGATGTCGCGGCCGCCCAGCGGAAAATCGGGCACATGCCAGCCTTGCAGGCTTTGCCACCCTTTCGCCAGCATCGCATCGGGCGCGCGCAGCAGCAGCCAGGGGGCCACCAGTTCCTCGGGCTGAACCTCGGCTGCGATCTGCCGTGCGGAGCCGCTCTGCGGCCAGGGGGTGGCGAAGCGCTGCATCGCGAGCCGCTGCACCTTGGACAGGCGCAGCCGTGCGGCCACCGTATCGGCGAGCAGCGGGTCAGGCGGCAGCAGCGCCGCGAGCCGCAGCAACGCGTTGCGCTCGGCGCCCAACGCGTGTTCGCGCGCTAGCAAGTCGGCCAGCCGGTCGAGACCATCCTTTGCCATTTCGGGCAGCACGACCTTCCATATCCCGCCATCGGCCATCAGCCGTGCCGATGCCAGCGGGTCCGCCGCGCCCAGCAGCAACAGCAGTTCGCGCGCGATCCGTTCGCGCGACAGCGCCTTCAGCCGGTCGGCATGCAGCGCGCAGGCCGCCACGGCCTCGCCGTCAACCGCACCACCGAACCGGGCGTGGAAGCGGAAATAGCGCAGGATCCGCAGATGATCCTCGAGGATACGCTCGCCTGCATCACCGATAAAGCGCACCAGCCCGGCGTTCAGGTCCTCGAGTCCGGTAAAATGATCGGTCACCTCGAGCGTGGCCGGATCGGCGAAGAGCGCGTTGATGGTGAAATCGCGTCGCGCGGCGTCTTCGCGCCAGTCATCGGTAAACGCGACCTCGGCATGGCGGCCGTCGGTGGTGACATCACGGCGCAGCGTGGTGATCTCGACCGGGCCGCGCGGCAGCACGGCGGTTACCGTGCCATGCGCAAGGCCCGTCGGCACCGCGCGGATGCCCGCTGCCTCAAGCCTTGCCATCACGTCTTCGGGCAGCAGCCGGGTGGCAATGTCGATATCGGTCGCCTCGACGCCCAGCAGTGCATCGCGCACCGCGCCGCCGACATAGCGGCACTGGTCGCCCTTGGGGTCGAGCGCGGCGAGCATCGCACGCACATCCTCGCGCCGGGTCCATTCAGCATCGATCCGCGTCACGCCAGCACGCCTTCCAGCCGCCGCGACAGATTGGCGATGATCCCCGCCGTTACCCCCCAGATGCGCCTCTGCCCCCACATGATCTCGACATATTGGCGCTGCGCGCCTTTCCAGAAGGTTGAATGCCGCGCGTGATTGGCAGGATCGAGCACGAAATCGAGCGGCACCTCGAACCAGTCGGCGACCTCGCCGGGATTGGGCGCATAGCTGAGATCGGGCGGGATGACGCCGAGCACCGGGGTGATCGCAAAGCCGCTGCCGCTGCGATAGACATCGCCGGTACCGATCACGCGGACATGATGCGGGGCAAGGCCCAGTTCCTCGTCCGCCTCGCGCAGCGCGGCAGCGATGGCGTCCTCATCCTCCGGGTCGATCTTGCCGCCGGGAAAGGCGACCTGGCCGGGATGGCTGCGCAGATAATCGGGCCGCTGGGTCAGGATGACGCCGGGCTTCGGCCGGTCGGTGATCGCGATCAGCACCGCGGCTGGAATGTGCACGCCGCGATCGGGCCGGATATGCGCCTCGTCGATCGATTCCATGCCCTGGCTGGCGGCAAGCGCCTCGGCCAGACGGTCATAAAGGCTCATGCGTCCTCGATCCTGTCGAGCCGGAAGCATGTGCCGTCGCTCCAGATCGGCAGGCCAGCGTCGGGATCGTCGGTTTCTTCGAGCGCGAGTTCGACCAGGTCGTAATAGACCGCGCGCTCGATCCGCGCCTCAAGCCCGCGCCACAGGCCGAGATAGGGGCGCGGTTCATCGGCATCGCCACGCATGATGATCGGCCGCTCGGGTCCTGCTACTACCAGCTCGTCGGTATTCAGGCGGAAGGCAAGGCGGCGCTTGTCGCCGGAGCCTTCGGACTTGAGCTCGACCGCGAGCAGCGGCGCGTCCTCGACCTCGATCCATTGCTGCTCGAAAGGGGTGACCAGCGCGTATCGGCCGTCGGCCTCGCGGCGCAGCACGCTGGCGAACAGGCGGACCATCGCCGGGCGCGAGATCAGCCCGCCCTGATGATACCATCGGCCATCGGCGGCGATGCGCATATGGCTGTCGCTCTGGTGCGCGGGCGTCCATTGCTCGACCGGCGGCAGTTTGCGCGTGGCGACCAGGCCTGCGATGTCGGCGAGCGAAAGGTCCTGAAGCTCTGGGGGCGGATCATAGGGCATGCAGGTGCCAGATAAGCATGGCCGGTGCGCGATGCAAAGGGCGTTGCCGCCCTATGCGTGTCAGCTCAGCCGCCAGGGGCCCAGCATGCCGCGCTCGGGCATCAGCGAATCGGGGCGTGCCAATGCCAGCAGCCGGTGCTGCTCATACGGCCCGGGCAACGTCCAGCCTCCGGTGCGCTCGGCGGTAAAGCCGAAGCGGGTGCCATAATATTCGGGATCGCCCAGCAGCACGAGCGGCAGCTTCTCGCCGACGCCCATTGCGCCGAACACCGCGGCCATGAGCGCGCGGCCGATGCCCTGGTCCTGATGATCGGGTGCGACGCTGACCGGGCCGACCAGGATCATCGGATAGGCGAGGCCATCGGGATCGGTCAGCGCGACCGGCCAGCACTGGATGCTACCGACCAGATAGCCGTCGCCATCGACTGCGGCAAAGCTGAGCGCGGGCAGGTGGGTAAGGCCCTCGCGCACCTTGTAGATGGTGCGGTTCTTTCGCTCCGGGCCGAACACCAGATCGAGCAGTTCTTCAACCCAGGCGCTATCCACCTGATCCAGCGGGATAATGTTGAATTCGGTCATCGGTCCAGACGATAGAAGGAAAGGGCGTCGATCCGCGCCCTTAGGGACGGCAAGCCCTTGAGTCGAGCGCAATTCTTGGGCCCGCCCGGCTTCCCCATAAGGTTTGCCAAAGCGCCATCGCTTTCCTATGTGTGACTTGCTGGCAACACGTACGCGTAACAGGGGGAGTTCATGAACGAGACCGCAAAACCGCATGGTTCGATCTGGCTGGCACGGTTGTGCCTGTTGCTGGGGGCAGGATCGATCGTGATGGCGCTGATCGGCGCAATCGGTGCGGGCCAGGACTGGTGGGGCAAGCTGAACGGCGTCAGCACCGTGGCAGCGGCCATTGTCGTGGCGCTGGTGGGTCTGGTATTCTCGCTCATCGTGCTGCTGCTCTATCGCAAGAAGGGCAAGCGCATCCGCGATCTGACGGTCATGGGGCTGGTCTGCTCGCTCGCCTATCTCGGCTTCATGGGATATTGGATCAATGTGGCGCGCAGCGTGCCGCAGATTCACGACATCACCACCAATCTGGACAATCCCCCGCAATTTCAGGTGCTCAAGCTGCGTCCCGACGATTTTGCCGACATTCCCGGTCGCGGCGAACCCAAATATGCCGGCATGGACGCCAAGGAGCGCTGGAAGGTGCTGCACCGTGGTGCCTATGGCGACCTGAAGACCGTGGTCGTCAAGCTGCCGGTTGATCGTGCCGTGACCCTGGCCACCGAGGTCGCGCGCGAGCGCGGCTGGGAAATTGCCGCATCCAAGCCCGAGGAAGGGCGGCTTGAGGCGACCGACACGGTTTCGCTGTTCAAGTTCAAGGACGATGTCGTGGTGCGGGTGCAGCCTGGCCCCGGCGGTCTTACCAGCGAAGTCGACGTCCGCAGCGTCTCGCGCGTCGGCAAGAGCGATCTCGGCGTCAACGCCAAGCGGATCCGCAGCTTCCTGAGCGACTTGCAGGCCGCTGCGCCGAAATAATCGCAGGTTTAGTCGGTCGCCAGCGCCGCGCTCGAAGCCTGCTCGATCCGGCCACGGTCGGCGAGCATCAGCGTGGAGCTTGCCTTGGCCAGCACCTTTCCGCCGGCGTCGAGCAGCTGCCCTTCGAAAAAGCACGTGCTGCGTCCGCGCTTTTCGACCCCGGCGGTCGCGGTGAGCAGGCCGGGGCGCGCCGGCGCGAAAAAGCTGACCTTCAGCTCGAGTGACATCGGCACAACGTCCGGGCCGGTCATCGCCATGGCGGCATAGGCCATGGCGGCATCGATCCAGCCGGTGACGAACCCGCCCTGAACCACGCCGCCCGAATGGCACATGTGCATGCCCGCCTGATATTCGATCGTCGCACGGCCCGCCGGATCAAGTTCGACGACGCGGACAAAGCCCAGCGCCTGGTTGAGATCGGTCGGGGGATTGACGGCAACGGCGTGGGACATGCGGCATTCTCTCCTGCAGCGGTTATGGCGTCTCGTGCGGTCAACCAACCGGCAAGGCGCTGCATTGTCAAACAGACTTTCCCGGCTCGTGCGGGAACCGGAGAAAGGCGCGCGGGGTAATTGGGCAAAGACAGGAGCCCATGATGATCTCTGCCCGAACGATTCTGACCGCAACCAGCCTGACCCTTGGCCTCGCGCTCGCCGCCTGCAGCAACGATGCCGAAGCGCCGGCCGCACAGGACGAACCCGAGCGCGCCTATATGGCCGCCGACTCCGCTCCCGCCACCGCGCAGGCGCTGCTCAGGACGGCCGACGGCAAGGATGCAGGCTCGGTGACGGCCACGCAGGAAGAGGGCGGTATCCGCCTCGCCATCAATGCCACGGGCATGTCGGCGGGCGAGCACGGCATCCATGTTCACATGACCGGCAAGTGCGAGGGGCCGAAGTTCGAGAGCGCAAGCGGGCACTGGAATCCCATGGGTGCCAAACATGGCCTCAACAATCCGCAGGGCCAGCATTCGGGCGACATGCCCAATCTCGTCGTGGCGAGCGACGGCAGTGGACGGATGGATTATCTCCTCGACGAAGCGCAGCTCGATCAGATGCTCGATGCCGATGGGGCGGCTCTGGTGATCCACGCCAAGGCGGACGACCAGAAGACCGATCCTTCGGGCGATAGCGGGGATCGCCTCGCCTGCGGTGTCTTCACGCGCGGCTGATCAGCGGCGAGCAATTTCAGCGACTGGTGGTGCGCACGCCGTAGTCGATGCGGATGCGCACCCATTCGCCCACCTTGGATACCCCGCCGACGCGGGGCGGGCGCACGCGGAACTGCCAGGCGGCGGCAATGACTGCGCGGCCAATTCCCGACCCCTGCGGCGATTCGCCGATCTCGTAACAATCCTCGACCCGGAAATCCGGCACCGTGCGACACGCGATCAGCGCCGAACCGGGGCCGCGTGCGGTCGACAGATAGCCCTTGAGCTCATCGTCATAGGGCTCACGATACCAGGCGGCGGCAAACAGCGGCTCGCCATTCGGACCGGAGCCGACCCGCTCGCTGTCGCCGGGCACGCCCTTGTCCATCGGACCATAGACGCGGCCCGGCTTGATCACGGCCTTGGCCTTGGGCTGCGCAGGCGGCGCGGCTGGCGCGGCCTGGGGCGAAGGGATCGCGACGATCGGCGGTGGGATTGGCGAGGGTTGGGGAGAGACGACCGGACTCGGCGTCTCGACCGGGCTTTCTTCCTGCTCGGTCGGTTCGGGCGAGCGCGAGGCGTTTTCCGCAGGCTTGGGGCTGTCCTGCTCGGTCTTTTCCGCCGTGGGTTCGGGTGTCACGCCGAACACGGTCATCAGCGATTCTTCGCGCTTTTCGCCCGGTGGCGCGATCGACAGCGACAGCAGGGCTAGCACGAACAGCAGTTCGGCGATCAGCGCCAGGATGACGCCGCCCGCACGCTCGCCAAATCGCGAGCGCAACGCTTCGCGCCAATGCGAAAACCGGGATGCGGGTTGGGGCAGGTTTTCGGCGGGCGAGAGGTCCATCAGCGACAGGTCAGCTTTCGTGCGATTGCGGCCCCCCAAGCCCCTGATTGCGACCGTGCATGGTGCCGCTTGTCGGATTCGAACCAACGACCTACCGCTTACAAGGCGGTTGCTCTACCAGCTGAGCTAAAGCGGCGTACCCATCGCGATTGCGCCGCGTGCCATGCGCTATTTGACGCCAAAGGTCCAGCCTTCAGTGCGGCGGATCGCGTCATCGAGCATGGGCGGATGCCACAGGGCGTGCCACAGCTTCGCATCGCGCGCGGCATCGCGCAGCCAGGCAGCGGTGATCAGCGCATCGGTGCTGTGGTCGTCATGCGCCAGCAGCGGGGCAGGGGGCGGCGCGCCGAGCGCAGCGAGCGCCTGGTGCAGCGCTTCGGCATCGCGCACCTTGCTCCGCCCGCCAGCAATCCCGGCGGCGCGCGCTGCGATGCTTGTATAGATCTCGACGATGACTGGGCCGCGTTCCGGCACTGGATCGAACGGCCATATGGGAATGCGCCCCGCCAGCCGATGCAGCACGCGCATGCCGGTCAGGCTCGATTTGCCGACCTGCGCTGCCCCGATCAGGTTGAAGCAGCTCGCGCTGTTCGCCTGTTTGGTGCGGCGCTGATGATGCTCGACCGCGCGCAGCCGCCCGGTGCCCAGCGTCCCGAACCGGTCGCCGGTATCGCCCTTGCCATGGCGGAAATAACGCCGCGCCTCGTCGTGGCGCACGAAGCTGCTCGCGGCGAGATGCTCGTCCTCGGCGCACAGCCGGTCGACCAGTGCCCACAGGCCGCGCGCGTCGGCGGGGCTATGCTCCCAGTCGGGGAAATAGGCTCCCGCATCGACGAACGGGAAGGTGGGCGACAGGTCCATGCCGATCAGCATGTCGGTCCCGGCCTCGGCATGGGCGAGCAGCCAGTCGAGCGCTGCGCCGCGCGACCAGCCGCCTTGCGGGCGCAGCAGCACCGGCCGCGCCGCTTCGTCGGCAGCGATCGTCGCCAGCGCCAGCCCCTGGGGCCGCGCCACCGCCTGGCCCGACCAGTCGAAACAGGCATAATGCTCGAAGCGGCGCATGCGATTAGCGGATCTGCTTGAGCACCGCGGCAGTGAATTTGGCGATGTCGAACGCGTCGCCCGCCTTGTCATAGCCGCGGCGCACGATCACCAGATCGCGGCTGGGAATGACGACCAGATACTGGCCGCGATTGCCGAAGGCCGCGAACGCATCGACGGGTACGCCCTCGCTCCTGTTCATCAGCCAGAAGCTTGCGCCATAGCCGAATGGGCCATCGGGCTGCGGGCCGCTAGGCTTGGTCACATAATCGCGCCAGCCTGCGGGCAGGATGCGCTGGCCGTCCCATAGCCCGTCGTTCAGGTACAAAAGCCCCATGCGCGCCATGTCGCGTGCGGTGGTCCAGACCTGGCTCGACAGGATGTAATTGCCCTGCCAGTCAGTCTCGGCCCAGGTGCGCGTCATGCCGATCGCGTCGAACATCTGGTGCGGGTGGAGATCGGGAGCGGCATCGCGCGCAGCGAGCGTCGCCAGCAATATGTCGTTATTGGCGTAGCGGAAGGTCGAACCCGGCTGGTGCAGCATCGGCCATTGCGTCGTCCACTGCCGCACCTCGCCCGCGCTCATGTACACCGCATCGGTGCGGTTGCCGGGGCTGTCGCTCTCGAGCCCGCTGCCCATGCGCAGCAGGTTATCGACGGTGATCGCGCGGCGCGGATCGCCCGGTACATTCCATTCGCGGACCGGTTGATCGGGAATGGTGAAGCCCTTCTGCCGGACGAAACCGACATAGGTGCCCGCCATCGACTTGGCGACCGACCAGGTGCGCTGCGCGGTGTGCATGTCGTGCCCCTGCTTGTAGCGTTCCTGCACGATGCGCCCTTTGTGGACGATCACCACGCCGCTGGTCTTGCCGCCGAACGCTTTCGCATCGAACGCGCTTTCGACCAGCGTGTCGAACGGGGTGATCATCATCACGCGCGGATCGCTGGCATTGGCATCGCCCATTGGCCAGGGGCGGTCGTCGAGGCTGCCCGCAGCCGCGCGCTCCAGATCCTCGCCGGGCAGGCGGCGGCCGTCATTGGTCCAGCCGATCGGCATCGAGGTGCAGCCGGTGACCGGATTGTGCCGGGCGATGCGCGGCGGCATGTCCTCGGCGAAAGCGACGCTCACCTGATGCGTCACCTCGTCGATCTCGGCCTTCAACCCCAGAACGATCGGGTCGATATGCGGATAGATGCCCGAAAGCTCGTCCGCCTCGATATCGGCGACCGTCTTGTTGCCGTTCCACAGGCCCGAACACAGGAACTGCGCCTTGTAGCCTGCCGCTTCGGCCAGGGTAGCGCGAGTCGGGCCTGCGGGTGGCGGCGTTGTCGGCTGGGCGCTGAGCGGCGTGCTAATCAGCGCTATGGCCAGAGCGAATCGCGCCTTAGCATGCGTGCGGCGGGCAGGGCGGAACGGCTTTGGCATCATCAAGAACTCCAGCGTGGGCAGGGCGTTATGGAATTTGAATGGGACGAAGCCAAGCGCTTGAGCAACTTCGAAAAGCATGGGATCGATTTTGTCGATGTCGGTGATATCTGGAAGCGTCCGCGACTGGATTACTACGTGATCGATTTCCAACATGGCGAACGCCGCGTCACGGCCATCGGCACGATAAACGATGACGATCGCATCGTCGCTGTGGTATATACGATGCGCGACCGCGTGACCCGCATCATCTCGTTAAGGCGAGCAAGGCGATATGAGCGAAAAGATTACCAGAATGCGTTTGGACGAGGCACCTAGAGAGTCGCTGACCGACTGGGCGCGGCTCGACGCGATGACCGAAGACGATATCGAGCGCGCGATCGAGGACGATCCCGAATGGGCTGCGTTCAACGATGTTTCGGACCTTCAAAAGCGAGCGGGCTTTTCGCTCTTTCGTGGCCCCGACGACCAGTGGCGCTGGCTGTTGAGTGACCAATCGGGCCTGGTGATCGGGCAGAGCACCGTCGCCTATCGCTACAAGGGCGATGCCATCGCAGCGGTGCGGGACCTTTTCGAGAATATTTCCAAGGCCGCCTAACCCCGGTTCTTCCGCAAATCCTCCCAAACCCGCATGCGTTCGGCGATGCGCGCTTCATAGCCGCGTTCCACCGGCTGGTAGAAACGCTGCGGCTCCATCTCTTCCGGCCAATAGTTCGCGCCTGAAAAGCCGTCCGCCGCGTCATGGTCATAGGCATAGCCCTTGCCATAGCCGATATCTTTCATCAGCTTGGTCGGCGCGTTCAGGATGTTCTGCGGCGGCATCAGCGACCCAGTGGCCCTGGCGCTCTTCCACGCGGCCTTTTGCGCGGCATAGGCTGCATTCGATTTGGGCGCGGTGGCGCAATAGAGACACGCCTGGACGATCGCCAGCTCGCCCTCGGGCGAGCCGAGAAACGCATAGGCGTCCTTGGCGGCGAGGCACTGCACCAGCGCCTGCGGGTCGGCCATGCCGATATCCTCGCTGGCAAACCGCGTGATGCGGCGCAGCACGTACAGCGGTTCCTCGCCCGCGACCAGCATGCGCGCAAGGTAATAGAGCGCCGCCTGCGGATCGGACCCGCGCATCGCCTTGTGCAGCGCGGAGATGAGATTGTAATGCCCCTCGCGGTCCTTGTCATAGACCGGCATCCGGCGGTGCAGCAGCGCCGCCAGCCCCGCTGGATCGAGCGGCGCTTCGACCTGGATCGACAGCAGCGTTTCGACCTGGTTGAGCAGGAAGCGGCCATCGCCATCGGCCGAGGCGATCAGCGCGGCGCGGGCATCTTCGGTCAGCGGCAGCGCCTTGCCCGTCAACCGCTCGGCGCGCGCGATCAGTTCACCCAGGGCCGCCTCGTCGAGCCGCCGGAGAATGAGCACCTGGCTGCGGCTGAGCAAGGCGGCGTTGAGCTCGAACGAGGGATTCTCGGTCGTCGCGCCCACCAGCACCACCGTTCCGCGCTCGACAAAGGGCAGGAAGCCGTCCTGCTGCGCGCGGTTGAAGCGGTGGATCTCGTCCACGAACAAGAGCGTGCGCTGCCCTGCACCCGCCATCTTTTCGGCCTCGGCAAAGGCCTTCTTGAGGTCTGCCACGCCCGAAAAGACGGCCGAGATCGCGACGAAGCGCATGCCTGTCGCCTCGCCCAGCAGCCGCGCCATGCTCGTCTTGCCGGTACCGGGCGGGCCCCAGAGGATCATCGAGGACAGTTTTCCTGCCGCAACCATCCGCCCGATCGCGCCTTCCGGTCCGGTAAGATGATCCTGCCCGATGATCTCGTCCAGCGATCGCGGACGCAGCCGGTCCGCCAGCGGTGCATCGGGGCCGGGCGCGCTTTCGGTGTGGCCGTCGGCAGGCAGGGTATCGAACAGATCGCTCATCGGGCGCACGCTAGCCGCTCGCGCGAAATCGCGAAAGTGCGGGTCGTCGCATTTCGCCTCTTGACGAAGATGTTATAAGATATATCTTAGAGCCATCGAGATACACAGGAGTAAGAATCGATATGACTATGCGTTTCAGAATGGGCGGAGGCCCGCGCGGCGGCTGGGAAGGCCGCATGAAGCCCTTCATCGCTATGAGCTTTGGCCCCGGTGGTCGCGGCTGGGGCGGCGACTGGGACTTCGGCAATTTCAGCTTTGACGGCGGCGGCCGGGGCGGTCGCGGCGGCGGCGGTCGTGGACCGCGCGGACGTCGCCGGATGTTCGACGGCGGCGAATTGCGGCTGGTGCTGCTGGCGCTGATCGAGAAGGAACCGCGCCACGGCTATGACCTGATCAAGGCGATCGAGGAAATGACCGGTGGCCAATATGCGCCCAGCCCGGGCGTGGTTTATCCGACGCTCAGCCTGCTGGAGGACAGCGGCCTGATCGCCTCGGCCGAGACCGAAGGATCGCGCAAGGCGTTCCGTATCACCGACGCCGGTGTCGCGGAGCTGAACGACAAACGTGAAGAGGCCGATGCGCTGATCGCGCGGCTCACGGAAGCGGGCGAGGAGCGCGAGCAGCGCGCTGGTGGTCCGCAGATCGGCCGCGCGGTCGGCAATCTGATGGCAGCGATGGCGCACCGTCTCGCCAGCGGCGAGGTGGATGCCGAGTTCAAGCACCAGGTGGCCGAAATCCTCGACGAAGCCGCGCGCAAGATCGAGCGGCTCTAATCGGCACGTCCCCTTTACGGGGGGCGGATGAACAGAAAGCGGGTCTGGCGGCAGATAAGCCGTCAGGCCCGTTTCGCCATGTTCAGCTGGCGCCGACCGAATCCCGCACGACGGCAATGCCCGCCTCGCGCTGACGCTTGAGTTCCTGTTTCAGCTTGGCCGGGTCCTCGGCAACGATGAAGCCGAAGCTGACCCCGCCTTCCTTGCCGATGGTCGCATGGTGCAGCTTGTGCGCCTGGACCAGCCGCTTGGCATAGCCGCTCTTGGGCACCCAGCGGAAATAGCGCTGATGCACCAGCCCGTCATGGATCAGCGTATAGATCGCGCCATAGATCATCACGCCCACGCCCATCCAGGTCGCGGGCTCCCACAACCAGGCGCCGATGATGAACAGGCTGATCGAGATCGCCGAGCCGACGATCGCGTAAAGGTCGTTCTTCTCGAACGTGTTGTTATGCGGCTCGTGATGGTCGCGGTGCCAGCCCCAGCCCCAGCCGTGCATCACGTACTTGTGGCTCCACCACGCCACGAATTCCATGAACGCGACAGAGGCTATCACGATGCCGAAGTTGATCAGGACCTGCATGGCCCAAGAATAGGCGCATTCGCCCCCCGATTGAAGAGGGCATATTGTCCCGGTTGCAATGGCAACCAAATCCGCGCTGGATTTGGGCTTTCGCTTCTGCCAAGCGACCAGCGAAGACCGGTTTGAAGGGGTAATCTGCACGATGGCTCAGGCAAGGACGCTGTACGAGAAGATCTGGGACGCGCATGTCGTCGACCAGCGCGACGATGGCACCGCGATCATCTTCATCGACCGCCATCTCGTCCATGAAGTGACCAGCCCGCAGGCGTTCGAAGGGCTGCGCATGGCCGGGCGCAAGGTGCGCAGGCCCGATCTGACGCTCGCCGTGCCCGATCATAATGTGCCCACCACCGCGCGCGTCGACGCTGCGGGCAACCGCATTCCGATCGCCGATCCTGAAAGCCGCGCGCAGCTCGAGGCGCTCGAGCGCAATGCGCCGGCCTTCGGCGTGCCCTATATCAGCGCCACCGATATCCGTCAGGGCATCGTCCATGTCATCGGCCCCGAACAGGGCTTTACGCTGCCCGGCTGCACCATGGTGTGCGGCGACAGCCATACCGCCGCGCACGGCGCGCTGGGCGCGCTCGCCTTCGGCATCGGCACTTCGGAGGTCGAGCATGTGCTGGCGACGCAGACGCTGCAGCTCAAGCGGTCGAAATCGATGGAAATCCGCGTCGAGGGCGATCTGCCCGCAGGTGTCAGCCCCAAGGATCTGATATTGCACATCATCGGCCAAATCGGCGCGGCGGGCGGCACCGGCCATGTCGTCGAATATCGCGGCCGCGTGTTCGAGCAGATGTCGATCGAGGGGCGTCTCACCATCGCGAACATGTCGATCGAGGCCGGGGCGCGCGCCGGGCTGATCGCGCCCGACGATACCACCTTCGCCTATCTCAAGGGCCGTCCGATGGCTCCCAAGGGGGCTGATTGGGACGCAGCGGTCGCCTATTGGCGCACGCTCAAGACCGATGACGGCGCGGTGTTCGACAAATCGGTCGTGATCAACGCTGCCGATGTCGCGCCGTCGGTCACCTGGGGGACCAGCCCCGAGGATGTCGTGCCGATCACCGGCGTCATCCCCGATCCCGACAGCTTCGAGGATGCCTCGAAGCGCGCCGCCGCGCAGAAATCGCTCGACTATATGGGGCTCACCGCGGGCATGCCGCTCAGCGAGGTGCCGGTCGAGCATATCTTCATCGGCAGCTGCACCAACAGCCGCATCGAGGATCTGCGCGCCGCAGCCGAAGTGCTGAAGGGCCGCCGCAACGCGCCCGGCATCAAGTCGGCGCTGGTCGTGCCCGGCTCGGGCCTGGTCAAGCGCCAGGCCGAGGAAGAGGGTCTCGACCGCATCTTCATCGAAGCGGGATTCGAATGGCGCGAGCCGGGCTGTTCGGCGTGCCTCGGCATGAACCCGGACAAGGTGCCGAGCGGCGAACGCTGCGCCTCGACGTCCAACCGCAACTTCGTCGGCCGCCAGGGCCCTGGTGCGCGCACGCATCTGGTGAGCCCCGCGATGGCGGCGGCAGCGGCGGTGACCGGACGGCTGGCCGATGTACGCGAGTTGATTTGACCAGAATCCTATAGTAATTTGGTCAAAAGTTCAGGAGTCCAGCCATGGACATGCGCCCCACCACCTATTCGGCGGCAGAGGCCAAGGCCCAGTTTTCCAGCCTGCTCGATCGGGTGGCGGCGGGCGAGAGCATCATCATCACCCGCCATGGAAAGCCGGTGGCGAGGCTCGGCCATCCCGACGAGAGCGAAAGCCAGAAGACCGAGGCACGGCGGCGCGCGCGCGAGTCGTTCATCGCCTGGCGCAGGGAACATGGCCCGACGCTGGGGAATGACATCACGGCGAAGGACCTGATCAATGAGGGGCGGCGCTAGGCGTGGAGCGCTTCGTTCTGGATGCGTCGGTAGCACTGTCCTGGTTGTTCCGGGACGAGGAAACGCCTGCTTCCATGGCGATTCATGCGATGACCGACGATCATCGGGTCGTCGTGCCGCCGCACTGGTTTGCAGAAATGGCCAATGGCATCCGCCAGGGCGAGCGGAGAGAGCGCTGCGCGCCGGGCGATGCGCCCGCTTTTTTGAGCCTGCTGGGGCTGCTCGATTATGAACTGTCGGGCCTTGCCCCGTTCGACCAGTTTGCCGTGCTGCTGCCCTTGGCCCGCGAGCATGATCTCACCGTCTATGATGCTGCCTATCTCCATTGTGCGATCAGCCAGGGCCTGCCATTGGCAACATTCGATCAGCAACTGGCAACAGCGGCCAGGGCCTGCAATGTCACGATAATCGGAGATTCTGCATGAAACTGCGCTTCCTTCTTGCGCTGGCGGGTGCGTCCTTCGCCGTCACCCCCGCCTCCGCCCAGCAGGCCGAGGTCAAGCTGTGGCGGCTCGATTGCGGGACGGTCGCGGCCAATGATCTCAACGCCTTTTCCGACACCAAAGCCTATACCGGCAAATCGAAGCAGCTCGCGAGCAGCTGCTATCTGATCCAGCATGGCAGCGATTACATGCTGTGGGACACGGGGCTGCCCGCCGCGATGAAGGGCAAGCCGCTCGACAACGAGGCCGCGATGGACGCGACCGTGACCCTGACGATCAAGGAACAGCTGGCGACGTTGAATGTCGATCCCGCCTCGATCAAATATGTCGCTGTCAGCCATTATCATTTCGACCATATCGGCCAGCTCGCCGAGTTTCCCGGCGCGACGCTGCTCGTCGGCAAGAACGACTGGCAGGTGGTGACGACCGATCCCGCGACTTATGGTGCCGATCCCAAGCCGTTCGAGCCGTGGATCAAGGGCGGCAGCAAGGTCGAGGCGGTGGCGAACGACAAGGACGTGTTCGGCGATGGCTCTATCACCATGCTGCGCCTGCCGGGACACACGCCGGGGCATAACGGCCTGCTGGTGCGGCTGAAGAAAAAGCCGGTGCTGCTCACCGGCGATCTCGCGCATTTTACGGAAAATTATAAGAGCAACGGCGTGCCCACCTTCAATTACGATCGTGCCGAAACGCTCGCTTCGCTTGACCGGTTCAAGAAACTGGCCGACAATCTGGGGGCGACAGTGATCATTCAGCACGAACCGGCAGACATCAAGAAATTGCCGGCATTTCCCCAGGCAGCGGAGTAGGATTACGTGACAAAGGACAAGAAGAACGGCTGGTCCAGCGGCGCCATGGCTGGCGCGGCGGTGGGATCGGCGGCGCTGGCAGCGGCATTGCTCTATGTCGGCAAGCAGTTCACCAAGCCCAAGACCGGGGCGGCTCCCAAGCCCGAAGAGCCCGGTGCCGAAGCGACCGAGGGACCCCATGCAACCGATTGATCGTGTGGAAGGACGCGCCATCCCCTTTGGGCGCAAGAATGTCGATACCGATATCATCATCCCCGCCCAGTGGCTGAAGACGATCAGCCGCGAAGGCCTTGGCAAGGGAGCGTTCGAGACGGTACGCGCCGAGCCCGGCAATGTGTTCGACGATCCCGAATTTGCAGGCGCGCCGATCCTGATCGCGGGCGACAATTTCGGTTGCGGGTCGAGCCGCGAGCATGCCGCCTGGGCGCTGACCGATCTCGGCATCACCGCAGTGATCGCGCCCAGCTTTTCTGACATTTTCTCGAGCAACGCCTTCAAGAACGGCATCCTCACCGTCGTCCTGCCGCAGGAAGCGGTCGACCGGCTGATGGAGGTCGCAGCGACCGATCCGATCCATATCGATCTGGAAAGCCAGACGGTGACGACACCGTTCCAGGACCGCTTCACCTTCGAGATCGATCCGTTCCGCAAGACATGCCTGATGCAGGGGCTGGACGAGATCGGCCTGACGCTCGCCAAGACCGACGCGATCAGCGCCTATGAGGCGAGGCTGGCCAGCGAGAAGCCCTGGCTGGTGCCTGCAGCTGCATGAATTCGTCATTCCCGCGTAGGCGGGAATCCCGCTTCTGCGCCTAGCATTCCATCAAGCGGGACCCCCGCCTGCGCGGGGATGACGGGTAAAAATCACAAACAACTGGAGAGAGCCGAACCATGAAAGCCCTTTTGTCGAACGCCGCAGGTGGCCCCGAAACGCTGGAAATGACAGAGGTCGATGCGCCGGTGGCCGGACCCGGCGAGCTGCTGGTCGCGGTCAAGGCCTGTTCGATCAACTTCCCCGACGCGCTGATCATCAAGGACATGTATCAGCTGAAACCCCAGCGCCCGTTCGCGCCTGGGAGCGAGATTGCAGGGATCGTCGAGGCGGTGGGCGAGGGCGTGACCGGCTGGGCGGTGGGAGACCGCGTGATCGCGGGCACCGGCTTTGGCGGTCTGGTCGAAAAGAAGGCGGTTCCGGCCGCCGGGGCCTATAAGCTCCCCGATCAGTTCAGCTTCGAACAGGGCGCATCGCTGCTGATGACCTATGGTACCTCGATCCACGCGCTCAAGGATCGCGGACATATCAAGCCGGGCGATACGCTGCTGGTGCTGGGCGCCGCCGGCGGAGTCGGCCTGGCAGCGGTCGAACTGGGCAAGGCCTATGGCGCGCGCGTCGTCGCGGCGGTGTCGAGCGAGGACAAGGCCAAGGCCGCGCGCGAAGCGGGGGCGGACGAGACCGTGGTCTACGAACGCCAGCCGTTCGACAAGGCGCAGTCCAAGGCGCTGGCCGACGCGTTCAAGCAGGCCGTGGGGCCGAACGGCGCAGACATCGTCTATGACGCGGTCGGCGGCGACTATTCGGAACCGGCAGTGCGTGCCATGGCCTGGGAAGGGCGCTTCCTTGTCGTCGGCTTCCCCGCCGGGATCGCCAAGCTGCCGCTCAACCTCACGCTGCTCAAGAGCTGCGATGTCTGCGGCGTGTTCTGGGGTGCGTTCGCCGCGCGCGAGCCCCAGCGCAACGCCGCCAATATCGCCGAGCTGTTCGATCTGTGGGCAGCGGGCAAGATCTCGCCGCGCATTTCGGAAAGCTTCAGCTTTGCCGATGCACCGAAAGCGATCGCGAAGCTTGAAAATCGCGAGGCAATCGGCAAGCTTGTCGTGACGATGTAACCAGCGGAATCATGCGGTTTGGCGCTTGCCGCTGCGCCTGGCTCGGCCTATGCGCTAGCGTCAGACCTGCATGATCAACAAGGGATCGACATGACCAGTTTCAATGATCGCGAACGCGCATTCGAAGCCAAATTTGCCGCCGACGAGGACCTCCAGTTCCGCATCACGGCCCGCCGCAACCGCCTGGTCGGGCATTGGGCCGCGCAGCAGATGGGCCTTACCCCGGAAGAGACCGAAGCCTATGCCAAGTCGGTCGTTCAGGCCGATTTCGAAGAAGCGGGCGACGAGGACGTGATCCGCAAGTTGCTCGGCGATCTCGTGTCGGCTGGCGTCGATATCGACGAGCTGGGCGTGCGCACCGCGCTGGAAGCCAAGATGGCCGAAGCGCGCCGCCAGTTCATCGAAGAGGCGAACTGAGCCATGCCGATGGCCGCTGCCGATATCGAGGCGCTGATCAAGGCGGGCATCCCCGATGCCGAGGTCACGATCACCGATCTTGCGGGGGATGGCGACCATTATGCCGCGCATGTCGTGGCGGAGAGCTTCCGCCCGATGACGCGGCTGGCCCGCACGCGCGCGGTCTATGCGGCGCTCGGCGGGCGCATGGGCGGGGAGCTCCACGCCTTGCAACTGACCACCGCGCTTCCCAGCTAATTGTCATCTGCATATTCAAGGAAGCATCCCGATGACCGACACCGCACAGGCCCGTATTGCCGAGATCGTTAAAGCGAACGACGTCCTTCTGTTCATGAAGGGCACGCCGCTCTTCCCGCAATGCGGCTTTTCCAGCCGCGCCGTTGCCATTCTTGACCATCTGGGGGTGGATTACGAGAGCGTCGACGTGCTGCAGGACATGGAAGTCCGCCAGGGCATCAAGGAATTCTCCGACTGGCCGACCATTCCCCAGCTCTATGTGAAGGGCGAGTTCATCGGCGGGTCGGACATCATGATGGAAATGTTCGAAGCCGGCGAACTGCAGACGCTGATGCAGGAAAAGGGCCTGGTTTCGGCGGGCTAAGCCTTGCTCCGCTGACCTCTTTCCACGCCACCCCCGTGAAAGCGGGGGTCCCGCGTCCTTACCGGCTCCGAAATTTGAGCGGCATTCCCGCGTTCGCTGCAATGACGGTCAGGCCGCTGGCTGAGCCACCCGCGCCGCTCGCGAGCGGCGCACCCCATCCAGACAGAATACCGCCACCGCGCTCCAGATCAGCGCGAAGCAGATCGCGTGCGCACGGGTGAACGGTTCGTCATAGACGAAAACGCCGAGCATGAACTGGATCGTCGGACCGATGAACTGGACGAAGCCGAGCGTCGACAAGGGCATCTTGCGCGCGGCACTCGCGAACAGGAGCAGCGGGATGGTGGTGATCGCGCCGCCCGCGATCAGGAACGCGTTGGTATAGGGCGAATAGCCGAAGCCCGGCGTCGGATCGTAGAGATGGGCCCAGAGCGCATAACCGATCGCAAAGGGCAGCAGCAGCACCGTCTCGCAGGCGAGGCCCGGCAGCGAGCCGACCGGCGCCATCTTGCGCACCATGCCATACAGGCCGAAAGACCCCGCGAGCGACAGGCTGATCCAGATAGAGGCGAGCGATTCGCTCGCCAGCACCAGCACGCCTGCGGCCGCCAGAGTGATTGCGATCAGCTGCGTACGGTTCATCCGTTCGCTGAAGAACAGCACGCCCAGCGCGACGTTGATCAGCGGGTTGATGTAATAGCCCAGGCTCCCCGCCAGGATATGCTGGTTGGTGATGGCCCAGATATAGATCAGCCAGTTGGCCGCAATCAGCGAGGTGCTGGCGATCATGAAGCGGCGGGTGCGCGGGTCGCGGATGGCGGTCAGGAACTCGTGCAACGACCTGCGCGCCCAGAGGATGGCGAGCACCAGCAGCACCGACCACATAACGCGGTGCGCGACGATCTCCACCGGGGAAATCCCCTGCAGCTGTTTGAAGAACAGCGGCATGAAGCCCCAGATGGTATAGGCGCCCACTGCTTCCGGCAGGCCGTTCAGTCGCTTGGCTTCACCGCTCATGGCGGCGCGTTAGAGGATGCCGCCGCCAAGCGATAGCCGGATAATGCAGACCACCAGCACGATCAGGCACAGGTTGCGACCCGTGTTGCTGCTCGACAGGAAGCCCAGCAGCACGCCGACCAGCGCGATCGGAACGATCAGCCAGTTGAGCGCACCCAGCAGCGGCAGAAAGGCGGGAATGGCCAGCAGCAGTGCCACAAGGCCGATGATGATGGAGAGGATGTTCAGCATGTGTCTTATATGGATAAGACAGCACTTCGTTGCAAGCTGTTTAACGGTTCATCGCTGAAATGGGTCGCTTCGTCGGCGAAAAGCACGGAATCGCGCTTGTTGTTTCCCGTTCATGAAACTGCCTTTGAGGATGAATGTTGTTAGGTTCGAGCCGGGCCAAACGTCCGGAGCACATTGTGGAGACGAACCATGTTGAACCTTGCCCTTGCCAGCGCCGCTGCGTTTCTGAACCCCGCGCCTGCTGCCCCGGTCGCCCTGCCGGTCTCGACCAATTTCTATTCGCAGGATGCCGCTGAATTCCAGCGTCGCGACGAGCGCCGCGCCTATCGCGAGGGCCGTCGTGACGGTCGCCGCGAGGCGCGCAACAACCGCTACTGGCGCGGCAATGACGGCCGCTATTACTGCCGCCGCGATAACGGCACCACCGGTCTGCTGGTCGGCGCTGGTGTCGGCGCCTTGGCCGGTAACGCCGTTGCCGGTCGCGGCGACAAGACGCTAGGTGCTATCATCGGCGGTCTGGGCGGCGCAGCCATTGGTCGCGAGATCGACCGCGGCAACGTGCGCTGCCGCTGATTTCGCCACTACCCTGGCGATGAAGGGCCTCTCCCGGCAACGGGAGGGGCCTTTTGCTATGCGCTGAGGTCTTCGGCGAGCCGGTCGATATCGGCATCCTCGCGCACGATCTGCCAGCGATCAGGCTGGCGGGTGTCGATCAGCACCACGCCCTTTTTCGGGCAGATGTCGAGGCACGGCACCTCGATCACGCCGAGCCGCGCCTTGCGGCCCTTGCCTGCGGGCAGGCGGCGCTTGAGCGCCTTGGCGAGCGAGCGGTCGCCCTCGGGGCCGAAGCTCGCCTTGGCACGCTTTTGGCACTTCTTGCACACCAGCAGCGCATGCGACCAGTTGGCGTTGATTTCGCTTTTCATGAGGGGGAGATAGGGGCGCAGCGGGCCGATTACACGCCCTTCCAGGTCTTTCGCTCTTCCGCGCTGCGCAGCACCGCATAGGCCGCCTGGATCGCCTGAAAGCGGGCGGCGGCTTCCTTGTCGCCCTGATTGGTATCCGGATGATTGGCCTTGGCGAGGCGGCGATAGGCCTTTTTCACCTCCTCGAACTCGGCATGCATATCGCATTCGAGCACATCGAGCGCGCGCATCTCGTCGCGGCTGCGCGATCCGTCGCCCGAGCCAGTCCAGCCGTGAAAGGCGGACTCACGATAGCCCGAGGCATCGCGCTGTTCCTCCGCTGCGCGCGCCGCGGCCTCTTCCTTGTCAAGGCCTGCAAAATAGTCCCAGCCCTGGTTGTATTCGGCAGCATGGCGTTCACAGAAATACCAGCGGTCGCGGCTGTTGGGGGATTTGGGGGCAGGACAGTTGCCCGGCTGATCGCAGCCATGCCGATCGCACATCCGCACCTGCTGCGCTTCACGCGAAGCGCCATAACC
The DNA here is from genome assembly GCF_001557175.1 of Blastomonas sp. CCH9-A1. NCBI lineage: Bacteria > Pseudomonadati > Pseudomonadota > Alphaproteobacteria > Sphingomonadales > Blastomonadaceae > Blastomonas > Blastomonas sp. CCH9-A1. Next base: position 314,025 of record NZ_LSHM01000012.1, on the reverse strand, counting down.
GCGCCAGCGCGGGAAACCCCAGTCGGTGGATCGTCTGCCTGCCATCACGCGCATTTAGCGATGCGAGCGGGGAAGGGCTAGGGGGTAGCGCGATCGGGCAGCACGATGCTGGCAAGCACGGCGCGCCGACCCGGATCGAGTTCCTTGTGCGAAAGCGCCAGCCTGGCCCAGTAGTCGGCCTCCTTGGGCGAGCGCGGTACGCCCAACCCGTCCGCATGGCGCCGCGCTTGAAGGAACTGCGACCCTGCAAAACCGCCGCTAGCCCCGCGCGTGCAGTGGCGCTCGGCCTCGGCGCTGTTCAGCGCATTGCGGAAATAAGCCAGTTCGCACAACCAATGGTCGCCCTCGCGATTGCCCTTGTCGGCGAGCGCATTGAGCATCGTCGTGGCGGTCTTCATATCGCCGATATGTGCTCCCAGAGCGAACATAGCGAAGGGATGGCCCTTGGCGGCTGCCTGTTCGAACAGAGTGCGTGCCCGATCCGTTAGTGCCTTGATCTTCGCCGGATCGCGCTCGCTGCGTGCCTCGACGATCAGCAGATCGCCGAGATGCGACTTGGCCTTGGCATAATCCTGCGCTGCTGAAAGCTCGTAGAGTTCGCGGGCGCGCGCGGCTTCCTGCGGCGCATGTGCGCGCAGGAAATAGCCCAGTTCCAACTGCCCTGCGGGATGTCCCTTCGCGGCCGATTTCTCGAGCCAGGTGCGTGCTGCGACCAGATCCTTCGGTAGGCCCACCCCGAATTCGTACATATAGCCCAGCAGATATTGCGCCACCGGATCGTCGTTCGTTTCCGCTGCGGCTAACAGCGAGGGCACGTTCGACCGGGTCAGCAGATCGGCGACGAGATAGGGTTCGTCCTCGGTTCCCAGGCGTTCCAGCGTCAAGTCGGCAAGCAGGGTCATCGTCTGCGGCATCATCATCAGCAGCGCGCCGGGGCTGCTGCGAATCGCCCCCGTGCGGACACGGGCGGTGGGGGCAGGCGCCCCTGCAATCCCGCCGATCGCTGTGCCTGCGGGCGGCTTTGCAGCATTCTGCATCGAACTGCCGGGCAGCGGCATCAGGAAGAAATCTTCGCGAAACTGCCCGTAGCGCACCGGATATTGCGCCGGATCGATCACCGGTCGTGTGCGCTCCTCGACATCGCGCGCGACGATCTTGAGATACTGGTCGAGTTCCAGCCCCGGCGTGGCGCTGTACTTGGCGATCGCGGCGGCAAACGGGCTGATCGCATCGGCCTCGGGCGGGGCATCGTCGAGCGCCGGACTGCCCTTGACGGTTGAATAGAACACCACGCCCTTGCCGCCGCGCGGCAGACCGATGGTGCTCACCGTTCCATCGCGCCCGCCGGGGTCGAGATCAGTGAGCTCGACCACCGCGTCGAAAGATCGGCAGGCATCGAGAAAGAACAGGTTGAACCGCTGGGCCCTGGCCGCGCCCATCAGCGCATCGAGCGGCAGGAAATGCTCGGCAAGGCCATTCTTGCTGGCAAATCGCGGCGCATCGACGGGGACGAGATAGTTCTCTCCGCCGAATTCGAAGCCATGGCCGGCATAATAGATCAGCGCGGTATCGGCCGCAGCGGAGAGCGATGCAAACTCGTCGACGGCCCTGCGCGCAGCGGCAGCGTTGACATCGACCAGCCGGATCACCCGGAACCCGGCCTGGGCAAAGACATCGCACAGCCGCTCGACATCATTGGCCGCATTGTCCAGCCCGTCCCAGTCGGCCCCGTCATAGCCGCCATTGCCGATCAGCAGCGCCACCCGCTGCGTCTGCGCCGCCGCCCCGCATTCCTTGCGCCCGGCGCCGGGTTTGCTCAAGGGCGCCTGTGCAGAGGCGACCATGGGCGCCATGGCGGCCAGCGTTAGAGCCGCCCCGGCGAGCAGATGATGAACCAGCGACTTTGGCGTCCCCATGGCGATCCCCCTGATCTAGGGGGGAAACTACAGCCGGCGCGGCAATTGCGCAACGACCACGCCCCCTTCATCGCTCTCCCATGTCGTTCGTCGAACGCTAAGGGTCTTGAAACCACTGGCCTGCTATCTATCTCGCATCCGCAGCATAGATTGCGATTAAAGACGTTTCAGGGAAGTGCCACCAATGAGCCGCCAGTTGATGTTCGCAGCCATGCTCTCCATCGCGATGATGGCGACGTTCGTGCTGGGCTCGACGGCTTATGCCGGCGGCGATGCGGCGCAGGATTTTGCGCAGTGCGATCTCAACGAACTGGAACAGTCGCCCGCCGCCATCGATTATTCGGTGCCGTCCAAGCTGGTGCTTGCCTCGCTCTGAGCACGATCGGCCCCAGGCCGTTTTTCATCATTCCCAAAATCGCCAGAGGGTCTGTAAGCCGGGTTCTGTCCTGACCGTTGCCGGTCATGGGCAGCCATTCCTCTAGGCGGGGCATTGCTGCACCGCTCAAGCAACCAACCCGGGCGGCAAGGGGCCGAAACTCCCCTGGGACGCGCCTCTGCAAGCAGAAACCGTATCGCCAAATCCGCCCCTATTCGGTCTTGCTCCGGATGGGGTTTACCGTGCCGCGATCCGTTGCCGGTCGCGCGGTGCGCTCTTACCGCACCCTTTCACTGTTACCGGGCCGAAGCCCAAGGCAACCTGCTTTCTGTTGCACTGTCCCTGGGGTCGCCCCCGCCGGGCGTTACCCGGCATCCCTGTTTCGTGGAGCCCGGACTTTCCTCGCCCCCGTTTTGCAACGGGGCCGCGGCTGCCCGACCCTCTGGCTGCGTGCGGCCTAGCCGGGATCGCGCGGGAACGCAATCAGCGCGTGCGCCCCGCGTCCCGATCGAGCAGCAGCGCGAACAGGATCGCGCGGCATTCGCCGTCGATCTCGCCGGTGATGGTGCCGGGCCGCCAGCGTCGCTGGAACGCGGTGGTCGCCGCGCGCCCGTCGCTGATATCATAGCCGAAGCGTTCGAGCGCGAGCATGAACGCGCCGTCGCTCCAATAGGGATCGACCAGCCGCCCGTCGGGGATCGGCAGAGCGAGGCGGACGCGCGCCAGCCTTTGCCAGTCGAACAGCTCGCCCGGGTCCTGCTTGCGCGCAGGCGCGATGTCGCTGTGCCCGACGACATTGGCACGCGGGATGTTGTAGCGGTCGACAATGTCCGCAACGAGCGGGATCAGCGCCGACATCTGTTCCTCGGGGAACGGACGATAGCCGAATTCATGGCCGGGATTGACGATCTCTATGCCGATGCTGGCGCTGTTCACATCGGTGATGCCCCGCCAGTGCGAACGGCCCGCGTGCCAGGCGCGGTCGGCCTCGTCGACCATGCGGATGATCTGGCCGTCCTCGGTCACGACATAATGGGCGGAGACCTTGGAAGCAGGGTTGGCGAGCCATTCGATCGCCGAGGGCGCGTCCTGCATCCCGGTATAATGCAGCACCAGCATATTGATCGGCAGCTTGCGCTCGTCGAAATTCGGCGACGGGGTGTCGATCAAGATCTGGTCCCTTCCTTCATCAGCCGCGCCTTGGCGAGCTCGCGTGCCTTCTGGGCGTTGCGAACCGCCACGATAGAGACGCCCAGCAGCGCGATCAATCCACCCGCGATCATCAGCCAGGTCAGCGGCGTTCCGAACCACCAGGTGGCAAAGGCGACCGAAATGACCGGGGTGGGGATGGTGAGCGGACTGACGGTCGATACGCTGTGCCGCTGCAGCAGCCAGACCATCGCGCCATGGCCGCCGATGCTCGATCCGATCGCGGCATAGGCGGTCCAGGCATAGGTTTCTGCGGTGAGGTGCGGCAGTTTGGCCATGCCATCGGGCTCGAGCAGCAGCGCAAAGGGCAGGATGACGAGCGATCCGATCAGCCCGAGCCACCCGCTGATGTTGAGCACGCCGATGCCGCCCAGATTGCGCTGGATCAGCGTTGCGGTGGCCCAGATCAGGCTGCCGACCGCGGAGATGGCGATCGCGGGCAGCTCCTTGCCCGCCGCCGGATCGAAGACCAGCAGCATCACCCCGAACAGCGCCAGCACGATGCCGATCAGGCGCGGAATGCCGATCTTCTCCTTGAGGAAGATGACCGCGAGGATCAGCGAGAAGGGGACGCCGAGCTGGCCCGCGATGGCCAGCGCGCTGACATTGTTGCTGACCTTGAGCGACAGGCCGACCGCGACATAGAACAGCCCGCCGCTGAGCACGCCGAGCGTCGCGATCAGCTTCATCCGCCCCGGCACGATGCGCAGGAACGGCAGGCAGACCAGGGCGACGATCGCCTGGCGCAGGAACGCGCCGGGCAGCGCGCCTGCGCTGTCCACCGCCGATTTCATCGCGATGATGTTGAAGCCCCAGAGCATCATCATCATCACCGCCACGGCCCAGTCGAGTCGGCCAAAGCCGCGTTCGGGCAGGTCCTGGAGGTGCGAATCGGGCTGCATGCGCGCAGGCATAGGGCAAATGCCCGGCTAGAACAGCATTTTGCTGCGCTTGCGAACGATCAGGCGAGCGGCGGGGGCAGCGCCGACAGGCCGGTGCGGCCCGGCACCGCCTTGCAATGCAGCCCGCGCATCTCGCGCGCGCTGGAAAACAGCGCGGTCTGGTCCATCACCGTTTCTGCCGCGCCCAGCATCAGCAGGCCGTCGTCCTCGAGCGTCTGCTCGAGCTTGGCATAGGCGATCGATCGCGTTTCGGGGGCAAAGTACATCAGCACATTGCGGCACAGGATGATGTCGAACCGGCCCTTTTCGGTGCGGGGCTTGAGGATGTTGTCCTCCTGAAAGCGCACCATCTGTTGCAGCCGCGGATCGATCACCCAATCCTCGCCGTCCTGGGTGAAATAGCGCAGCATGTAATCGACCGACAGGCCGCGCTGGATTTCGAACTGGCTGTAGCGGCCCGATCTTGCCTTGGCGATCACCGAGGCGGAAATGTCGGTGCCGACGATCTCGATGTTCCAGCCATCCCAGAGCTCGCGGTCGGTATCGATCAGCATCGCGACCGAATAGGCTTCCTGTCCCGTCGAACAGCCAGCGCACCAGATGCGCAGCGACTTGCGCGTGGCCCGACGCTCGCGCAGCTGGGGCAGGGCTTCGCTGCGCAATGTCGCGAACAGCGCGATGTCGCGGAAGAAGAAACTCTCGTTGTTGAGCATCAGCTCGAGCGATTCCTGCAGCAGCCGCTCGTTCTCGGGATCGGAGAGCACCGCGACGAGCGCGTCCAGATCGGGGATGGCATGCTGCTTGAGCAGCGGCGCGAGCGCGGTCTGGATCCGCCAGTAGCGGCTGGGCGCGATCTGCTGGCCGGTCCGCGTCTCCAGAAGTCCGGCAAGAATCCGCGTTGCATCGGCTGCGGGCTGGGCATGAATCATGGTGCGCTCTCCAGCCAGCAATCGGCAATGAACCCGGCTATCCCGGCGGGCGGCAGGATCACGCTGGCCAGGCCTGCGCGCGCGACGCTGCCGGGCATGCCCCAGACGGTACTCGTTTCGATATCCTGCACGTAAACGGGAGCCCCCTGTTCGGCGAGCGCACGTGCGCCGGCCAGTCCGTCCGATCCCATACCGCTCAGCATCACCCCGGCGCCGCTCGCGCCGAAACAGCGCGCCACCGCCTGCATCATCGGGTCGACCGATGGCTTGTACGCGCTGGCCGGCCAGTCGGGCAGCAGATCGATCCGCACCTGGCCGTCGGCTCTTTCCAGACCCAGATGTGCATCGCCGGGCGCGCAATAGATATGTCCGCGCTGCAGCCTAGCGCCCTGAACCGCCATGCTGACCGGGCGCAGCTTCAGTTCGTCGATATGCCGCACGAAATGCGGCATGAAGTCGGTCGGCAGGTGCTGGGTGATCAGGATCGGCGCATCGACGCGCGGGTCGAGCGCGGTGAGCAGCTGGTGGATGGCCGGAATGCCGCCGGTGGACGAACCGATCGCGATACACTGCAGCGGACACAGCGTGAGCGCGGGTCGGGCGAGCACGACTGGTACCGGATCATGCCGGGAGCGGCGTCCATCGGCGAGCAGTTGCAGGCGCTGGTGCAGCGCGCCGACGAATTCGCGCGAGTAGAACTGGCGGTCGGGCTTGGCCAATGTATCGCTGGCGCCGAGGGCAAGCGCGCGGATGCTGGCAGGGGCGCCATCGCCGCAATGCGACGACAGCACCAGGATGCAGGCCTGCTGGCTGCGCTGCAGCAGATCGGGCAGGGCGTCGAGCCCGTCACGGTCCGGCATCTCGATATCGAGGATGATGATGTCGATGCTATGCTGCGCCAGAAAGTCGAGCGCTGCCTCGGCCGATGGCACGCTTGCTGCCACTTCGAAGCCCGACAGCGATTCGACGATGCGTTGGATGATCGACCGGGTGACCAGGCTGTCGTCGACGATCAGCACGCGGCTTTGCGCACCATGCGGCACCGCCCGGAGAAATCCCGTTCGAGCTGTTGCCCGCTGTCCCGCCCCCGGCATGGCCGCCTTCCTTCCGCTGCGGCTCAGGCGCAGCCGACGATCTGCAGCTTGCTGTGGAGCGTCTCTCGATCGAACGGCTTCATCACATATTCGTCGGCGCCCGCCTCGATGGCCGCCTGGATATGGCCCCGGCCGTTCTCGGTGGTGCAGAACACGACCTTGGGATGCTGTCCGCCCTCTTCCTTGCGCAGCGCACAGAGAAATTCCATGCCGCCCATGACCGGCATGTTCCAGTCGAGCAGGACGACATCGGGCATCGATCTGCCGCAATGGTCGAGCGCCTCGCTACCATCAGCGGCTTCGGACACGGCAAAATCCAGCGTTTCCAGAATGTGCCGCGCAACCTTGCGGATCACCTTGCTGTCATCGACGACCAGACACGTTTTCATCAAAGCGGCCTCCCTGCGGCACATGCGCTGCGGATGAATGTATGGCCCATTGGTAAGCAGCAGCTTAACGGCGCGAAAAGGCTTTTGAATTTTGGACGCACCGCTTCGGGTCAGGCGGCGCGGCGCATGGCGGGATTGACCATGTAATCGGGATCGATCAGCAACAGGGTTTCGCTATCGTGCTCGAGCAGCGACCGCCCGATTTCGCTCCAGCCTGCGGGCAGCTGGCTGGGCAGCGGCAGCGGCGCCGTGCGGATCGGCACGACGTCGAGCACGTCATCGACCAGCAGGCCATAGCTGCACCCGCCGATATTGACCACGATGGCGGGTTGACCGGGGATCAGTTCGGCAGGTTCGCCGGTGACGAAATACTGGCAGTCGATGAGCGTCAGCACCCGGCTGCGCAGCGCGAACAGGCCCGAGATGAACGGCGCGGCCGAGGGCACCGGGACCGACTCGCGCACCTTGACGACGCTGTCGATCCGCTCGGACGGGAATGCGACCGTTTCGCCCGCGATGATGGCGATGAGAAAGAGGTCCTTCATGCACTTTGCCTCTGCTGGCCCGCGATCAGGCGGCCGAGCAGGCCGGCGCGGTCATAGCGGTAGATGGTGTCCGCGTCGGCGCTGGCGGAGGCCAGGGTATCGCTCAGGCGGATGACTTGACCGCCGACGGCGGACGGGGCGACGGGCAGGTCGCCGACGATGATGCTGATCGCGGCATTGCCATCGATCGCATCGTCGGGCCGCGTCAAGACCGGGTTATAGCCGGCTGCTGCTACCAGGGGAGCCAGGATGCTGCGTGTCCAGGCGTCGTCTTCGCCGATCAGGCGGCAGACGGGCCGGTCGGTGGCGGGGGCTGCGCCCGGCAGCATGCTGAAGATCCAGTGCACGTCGAGCAGCTCGAGCTGCAGATCGCCGATCAGCGCGACTCCGCCGATCAGTCCGGGCTGCGGCGCGGGTTCGACATGCGAGGGCAGCCGCACGATGTCGATGACATCGTCGACGGCATAAAGCGCATGAACGCGGCCGTCGGTGAGATGCAGCAACTTGGTGAAGGGGGCCTCGGGACGCGCCGAAAGGCCGATCACGGCGCGGCTTTCGCCGTCGATGCTCAGCCGCATCTGGCCTGCCGCCATGGCGAGCCGGGTGCTGTCGACATCCTCGACCCGCTCGACCGCGGCCAGCGCGATCAGCCGCAACTCGCCGCTCAATTCCTTGAACAGCAAGGCCGAACCGCCGTCGATCTTCGGCGATGCGCCTTCCTCTTCGTCGAGTGCCTGTGCGGGCTTCGGCATTTCGTTCAGGCGGGCGCGATGCGCCAGTCCCAGCGGGTCGAGCAGCAGCATCGGCCGCCCGTTGTCGGGCAGGGTGGTGCCCGCGTAGAGGCCGTCGGCCATGATCACGGGCGCGCCGGGACGGACCACGAGTTCCTCGTGATCGATCACCGCCTCGACCGACAGCGCATAGCGCAGGTCCGATGCGGCGTTGACCGAAATGATCGTGCGGTGCCGCGCCTGCGGCTCCCGATCGACGTCCAGTCCCAGCAGCGTTTCCAGCGCGACATAGGGCAGGCATTCGCCGCGAAGATAGGCAAGGTCGCAGCCACCGACCTGCTGGATGCGCACCTGGCTGTTGCTGTCGAACAGGATCTCGCGGATCGCCGATCGCGGCATCGCGAATTCCTGCCCGCCGGCCCGCACCGTCAGACACGGAATGATCGTGAGCGTCAGCGGGACGCGCAGGATCACGCGCAGACCCCGTCCCGGATGGTTCTCGAGATCGATCGAGCCGCCGATCCGCTCGATATTGGATCGGACGACGTCCATGCCTACGCCGCGCCCGGAAATGGCGCTGACATGGTCGGCAGTGGAAAGTCCGGGCGCGAAGATCAGCTCGAGCCGGGCGCGTTCGCTGAGGCCCGTGACTTCGGAGGGATTGCGGATGCGCGCGGCCAGCGCGCGGGCAACGAGCTTTTCGGTATCGATCCCGCGCCCATCGTCGCTGATCTCGATCAGGATCTGGTTGCCCGACTGGCGCGCGGCAATGCTCAGCCGCCCGGTTTCGGGCTTGCCGACAATCCGCCGCGCGGCAGGCGTTTCGATGCCATGATCGATCGCGTTGCGGATGATATGGGTGAGCGGGTCGCGGATCATCTCGATCATCTCGCGATCGAGCTCCACATTGCTGCCCGAGGTGCGCAGATCGACCTGTTTGCCCAGGTCTGCGCACAGATCGCGCACCAGCCGGGGCAGGGGAGAAAAGATGCGCTCGATCCGCTGCATCCGCGTCTGGCCGATGGCGTCGCGCATGTCGGCGATGCAGGCGGAGAGCCGCTCGAAAGCGTTTTCCAGCGTGGTGCCGTTCTGCTCGTCGCGCAGGCAGCGGGCGACTTCGTTGCGCGCCAGTACCATGTCCGACACGCCGTTCATCAGATGATCGATCAGCTCCAGCGGAACGCGGATCGACCGAACAACCGCCTGCCTGCGCGCCTGGTCTGAGTCCGATGGCAAGGCGACGTCCTCGACGTCCGGATCGGGCATGGGCGGAGCAATATCGCGGTTGAGCGCCGCGATCAGGTCGGCATCGGTGCTGTCGGGCAGCGCCTCGCCGGTTTCCATGACGACGATCAGCTCGCCGATCCGGTCGATCACCGCGAGCACCGCGTCGACCAGTTGCGCCGAGGCATCGCGCCGGCCATCGCGCACCTGTGCCAGCACGTCCTCTGCCGCGTGACTCAGCCGTTCGAACCGGGGAAGGTTGAGGAAGCCGCAGCTGCCCTTGACGGTGTGGACGAAGCGGAAGATCGCATCGAGCCGCTCGCTGTCGCGCGGGTTCTGCTCCCACAGCACCAGCTCGCTGGCAAGCGCGTCCAGCGTTTCGCGGGTCTCAGCAATAAATTCCTGAATCAGGTCGTCCATCGTCACCGTCCGCAAGCGCTGGCGGACGGTTTGCGCCGAATATGGTTAAGATCAGGTTGCGGTGCGATCCGGCCTCAAGGCTCAGACGCGCAGCATCGCGCCGATGACCAGCGATTCCGGCGCAGCGGCCAGCTGGATGGTGCCGCCATGCGACCGGGCAATCCGCTCGATCATGAACGCGGGCGCTGTGCGCGGGCTCAGCACTGCGCCGCCGATATCGCCCTGCAAGGCTGCCGCCAGCGATTCATCGATCACCACCTTGGGGCCGGTTGCGTTGACCGCGATTTCGCACGTGCCGTCCTGCTCTTCCGCCGCGATGATCAGCTGCCCGCCGCGCACGAGACCATCGAGCCCGATCAGCGCGAGGTTCAAGAGCACCTTGACCGCGGGCTTGGCGAGCATGGCGCTGGGCACGTGCCATTGCATCTCGACGCGCGGCTTGTCGGCGACCAGGCCCTCGATCAGCTGGCGCGGCTCGCTGACATCGACCTTGTCGCCAAAGCCCCCCGCTGCGCCAAAGGCGAGGCGGAAGAACTTGAGCTTGTTGGCAGAGGCGCGTGCGCTGTCGCTCAGCAACTCGATGCAGCGGGCGCGCATCTCGGGATCGGTCTCGTCGGCGAGCAGCTCCAGACCATTGTTCATCGCGCCGATCGGGCTGAGCAGGTCATGGCACAGTCGCGAGCACAACAGGCTGGCGAGTTCGGTTTCGTTCATGTCTGCGGTGCTGGGCATGGTGGGATGCGGGCCTTGTGGCGATAATCGGAAAGAAAAGGGCAAATAACGGGGCAATGCCGCTTGCGGTCGATGTGGCGAAAATGCCGCATGGGTTCAAGCCTTAATGCACCATCATGTAACGCGGACGCCCAACCGAGCCGGTCATGAGGCGGGCGGCAGGATTTCGACGGGATCGAAAACACCGTGCAGCGCGCCATGCGCTTTGGCCTGCCAGGCGGTGATCCTGTTGTCGGCAACAATCAGCCACAGCCGGTCGTCGCGCGCTGCATCGCGGGCGTCGCGCGGTGATGGCTCGGCGCGGCCATTGGGATGCGAATGATAATAGCCGATCAGCAGGGCACCTCCGCTGCGCGCCGAGCGCTCGGCCGCGATCAGCGCTGCGGGATCGATTTCGAAGGTGCGCATCGGATCACTAGCGACATTGGCGCAAGGCTGCGCCGCGTCGATCCGATCGGGCGAGCCGAACAGCAGCCCGCAACATTCGTGCGGGAATGCCGCTGCGGCCTCGGCCAGCAGTTGGTGGTGGAGCGCGCTTGAAAGCAGGACCGGCATCGGCCAGAGGATAGCGATGAATGATGGGCAATCCAGTACCAGTTCGGCAGGCGAGGTCAGGACCGGCACGATCCCCGAGAGTGCGGCAGGTCTGCGCATCGATGCGGGCCTCGCCCAGGCGGAACCCGATCTGTCGCGCGAGCGGATCAAGACGCTGATCCTCGAAGGCGCGGTGACGCTGGACGGCAGGATCGCCAATCGGCCCTCTGTCAAGCTGGCCGCGGGTATGGCCTATGCCGTCGCGCTGCCGCAGGCCCAGCCGCTCGACGCCGAGGCGCAGGCCATCGCGCTCGACATCGTGTTCGAGGACGAGCATCTGCTGGTGGTCGACAAGCCTGCGGGGCTGGTGGTGCACCCGGCAGCGGGGCATGCCGACGGGACATTGGTCAATGCGCTGCTGCACCATTGCCGGGGCCAGCTTTCGGGCATCGGCGGTGTGGCGCGGCCCGGCATCGTCCACCGGATCGACAAGGATACCTCGGGGCTGCTCGTCGTCGCCAAAACCGATGCCGCGCATCTGGGGCTGGCGGCGCAATTTGCCGAGCATTCGATCAACCGGCGCTATGTCGCGGTCGTGCAGGGGCGGCCGAATCCGGCCAACGGGACCGTGCGCGGCAATATCGGCCGCAGCGACCATGACCGCAAGAAGATGGCGCTGGTGGGCGAGGGGAAGGGCAAGCATGCCGTCACCCACTATAGCACCGAGGAGCGGCTCAGGGACGCGACCCGGATCGAGTGCCGGCTGGAGACCGGGCGGACGCACCAGGTGCGCGTGCACATGGCCAGCATCGGCCATGCGCTGCTCGGCGATCCGCTTTATTCCCGGCCACCAAAGCCGTTACGCGATCTGCTCAAGACGGCGGATTTCCGGCGTCAGGCATTGCATGCCCAACGGCTGGGCTTTATACATCCGGTGACTGGATCTGAATGCGACTTTTTTAGTCCGATTCCGGCCGACATGGCGGAACTTTTGGATAGATTGCGTGTTTAGGTTGCAAGTCGAAATGCGATCCCCATGACGGGCGCTCCATCGAGGCCCGCATAACGGATTGGCAGAAAGGGAAAAAATGAGCGAGACCCGTAGTGTCCCGGCCACCATCCCCGCCCTTGGCGGAGAGGCCAGCCTGAACCGTTACCTCACCGAAATCCGCAAATATCCCCTGCTCAAGCCCGAGCAGGAATATATGCTGGCCAAGCGCTATCAGGAACATCAGGATCCCGAGGCTGCTGCCCAGCTGGTAACCTCGCATCTGCGCCTCGTGGCGAAGATCGCGATGGGCTATCGCGGCTATGGCCTGCCGGTGAGCGAGCTGATTTCCGAAGGCAATATCGGTCTGATGCAGGGCGTGAAGAAATTCGAGCCCGACCGCGGCTTCCGCCTGGCCACCTATGCGATGTGGTGGATCAAGGCGTCGATCCAGGAATATATCCTGCGCAGCTGGAGCCTCGTGAAGATGGGCACCACCGCAGCGCAGAAGAAGCTGTTCTTCAACCTTCGCCGGATGAAGAACAACCTGCGCGCGTTTGAAGATGGCGATCTGCATCCCGACGATGTCAAGGCTATCGCGACCAAGCTGGGCGTGTCGGAAACCGAAGTCGTCAACATGAACCGCCGTATGGCGATGGGCGGCGATGCGTCGCTCAACGTCTCGGTGCGCGAGGATGGCGACGGCCAGTGGATGGATTGGCTGACCGACGACGCGCCGCTGCAGGACGTTGCCGTTGCCGATGCGCAGGAGGCAGAGATTCGCCACAAGCTGCTCGGCGAAGCGATGGAATCGCTGAACGAGCGTGAGCGGCACATTCTCAACGAGCGCCGACTGGTCGATGATCCAAAGACGCTCGAAGAGCTGAGCCAGGTCTATAATGTCAGCCGCGAGCGCGTCCGCCAGATCGAGGTGCGGGCGTTCGAGAAGCTGCAAAAGGCGATGCACCGGCTTGTTTCCGACAAGCAGATGGCGCTGGCTGGCTGAACCTGATTGCCGGGGCCGCAATGCCCTGGTCATCTTATCCTGACGGGTCGCACCTACGGATAGAAGCGGGATGGCTCTGCTGTCCCGCTTCACCTTTGTCTGCAGCGGCAAAGGCGTGTTGCCCGGCCTTTTCGGTGCAAAAGCATCTTCCCCTTTCGGTCGCTTGGCATTAAGCGGGCGCTCATGGGACTATTGGCAAAAATCTTCACCTGGTGGGACGGGGCGACCGTCGGAACGCATCTGTTCAGCGCGCTGAACGGCGAGAAGGTCGGCGAAGACCATCAGGGCAACACCTATTTCCGCTCCAAGCCCAAAAAGGGCCAGAAGGAGCGCCGCTGGGTGCTGTACAAGGGCGCCAACGATGCGAGCCGCGTTCCTTCCGAATGGCATGGCTGGCTGCACCACAGTTATGATGCGATTCCCGAAAGCCATCTTCCGCCGCCGCGGATCTGGGAAAAGGACTATGTTCCCAACCTGACCGGCACGCCGGCCGCCTATCGTCCCGCCGGTGCGCTGGAACGCGGCGGCGTTCGCGCCGCTGCCACCGGCGATTATGAAGCGTGGACGCCCGAGGCGTGACGCGCGGGCGAATCCTCGCCATTCTCATCGTCGTCGCCGCGCTCGCAGGGGCAGGCGTCTATGCCTGGATGCAGTTCGGCGACCAGCTGTTTAGCCGCGGACAGCAGTCCGTCCCAAAGAAGGTTGCGCTTCGCCCCTCCACCCCGCCGCCGGTCCAGGCGGCTGCGGCAGGCGAGGCTACGCCAATGGCGCAGCGCGTCGCCACCATCGCGCTGCTCAACAAGCGCAACGGCGAAACCCGCGATCTGGAGATGAAGCCAGGCGAATCGCGCCGTGTCGGCAATGCGATCGTCCGGCTTTCGGCCTGCGAGCGCACCGCGCCCTGGGAACAGGTGCCCGAAACCGGCGCGTTCGTTCAACTGCTGGTGCAGGAGCGCGAAACCCGCTCGTCCGATCCGGTGTGGAAGCGCGTGTTCTCTGGCTGGGTGTTCAAGGAATCGCCCTCGCTCAACGTCGTCGAGCACCCGATCTACGACGTCTGGGTCAAGAAGTGCGCGATGGAATATCCGGGTGAAGATGCGCCGGTCGAGGAAGCCGGCAAGGGCGGTTCGTCGGCTGCGCCAACCGCATCGGCTCCGGCCAGTGCCGCAAACCCCGCGACCAGCCCCGATTCGGCCCCGGGCCCGGCGACCCCTTCGACCGATACCGAATAAAGCCCCGGCATTACCGGATGCGGCCGCTGCACCCGAGGCGGCGCATAGGGCGAATCGCAGATCGCCTCGTTCAGCAGCTTGAGATATTCACCCTGTGGCAGTTCGATCGCGCCCAACGATGCGAGATGCGGGGTGATGAACTGGCAGTCGAGCAGCGTCAGCCCGCCCTTGCGCATCGCCGCGACCAGCCAGGCGAGCGCGACCTTGCTGGCATCGGTCGCGCGGCTGAACATGCTCTCGCCGCAGAACGCGCGGCCGATCTCGACCCCGTATAGCCCGCCGACCAGCTCGCCATCGCGCCAGCACTCGATGCTGTGCGCGCGTCCCTGCTTGTGCAGCGCGATGAAGCTCGCCTCGATGGTGCGGTTGATCCAGGTCTGCTCGCGGCCCTGGGCGGATTCGGCGCACATTGCGATCACCCTGGCAAAAGCGCGGTTGCAGGTGACCGTGAACCGGTCCTGCCGCACCGCCTTGCGCAGCGACGTCGAAAAGCGGAAGCCGTCGAGCGGCAGGATCGCGCGCATTTCCGGCTCGACCCAGAAGACATCGACATCGTCGCGCGCATCGGCCATGGGGAAGATGCCGATGGCATAGGCCCGCATCAGCATGTTGAGATCGATGGTGACCGGGCCGGGGGTGCCGTGCATCCTGCGAATCTAGGCTATCGCTGGCCAAGTTCAATCACCATATCCGCAGGGCTTTGCGATTGCCGGGCGATAGGCTAGAGCGCGGCACGATTTAATCAGGAGTGACCCCCATGCGTGCCGAAGGGCAGGCCCATATCGATAGCATCAACGCCGCGCTGGCGCTGGTCCGCAAGTTCCTGGACTGGGACCGCGCGCTGCGTCGCCTCGACGAGCTGAACGCGCGCGTCGAGGACCCGACGCTGTGGAACGATCCCAAATCGGCCGAAGAGGTGATGCGCGAGCGGCGGCGGCTGGAACAGGCGATCGGCACGGTCAACGAGATCAGCCAGGAAATGGCCGATGCGATCGAATTTGTCGAGCTGGGCGAGGCCGAGGGCGATGACGAGACCGTGGCCGAAGGGCTGGCGACGCTGAAGGCGCTGTCCGAGCGTGCCGAGCGCGACAAGGTGCAGGCACTGCTCGCGGGCGAGGCGGACAGCTACGATACCTATCTCGAAGTTCATGCCGGCGCGGGCGGCACCGAGAGCCAGGACTGGGCCGAGATGCTGCAGCGCATGTATTCGCGCTGGGCCGAGCGGCGCGGCTACAAGGTCGAGCTGGTCGATTATCACGCGGGCGAACAGGCGGGCATCAAGTCCGCGACCCTGCTGATCAAGGGCGAGAACGCCTATGGCTGGGCCAAGACCGAAAGCGGCGTGCACCGGCTGGTGCGCATCTCGCCCTATGACAGCTCGGCGCGGCGGCATACCAGCTTCTCGAGCGTCTGGGTCTATCCGGTGATCGATGACAGTTTCGAGATCGACATCAAGGAAAGCGACCTCAAGATCGACACCTATCGGGCATCGGGTGCGGGCGGCCAGCACGTCAACACCACCGATTCCGCGGTGCGCATCACGCATATTCCCTCGGGCATCATCGTCGCCAGCCAGAACGACCGTTCGCAGCACAAGAACCGCGCCACCGCGATGAACATGCTGAAGGCGCGGATGTACGAGGCGGAGATGCAGAAACGCGAGGCCGAGGCTTCGGGCGAATATGCCGCCAAGACCGAGATCGGCTGGGGACACCAGATCCGCTCGTACGTGCTGCAGCCCTATCAGCTGGTCAAGGACCTGCGCACCGGCGTGACCTCCACCTCTCCGGGCGACGTGCTCGACGGTGCGATCGACCCGTTCATGGCCGCTGCGCTGTCGCAGAAGGTCACCGGCGAGAAGGTCGATGTCGAAGATGTCGACTGACCGTCCGGGTCGGTTTGCGTGGTTGCTGCTGGCAACGGCGGTGCTCGCCGCCTGCCAGCCGGCCCCCAGTGACGAAAGCGACCGACCCGAGACCGCGCGTACTTTCCCCCGCGCCGATCGCCCGGTGGCGGGCGTGGTCAGCAACGAATTCTCGAACGAGGAAGCCCGCGACGACCGCAACGAGGCGACCAAGGTCATGGACCTCGCGGGGATTGCCCCGGGCATGACCGTGGCCGATATCGGCGCGGGCAACGGCTATTATACCGTGCGCCTGGCCGAGCGCGTGGGAGCAGAGGGCCGCGTGCTGGCGCAGGACATCGACGATGCCGCGCTCAAGCGGCTGGGTATGCGCGTCGAGCGCGAGCGGCTCGACAATGTCTCGATCAAGCCCGGCGATATCGACGATCCGCGCCTTCCCGAGAACAGCTTCGATCGCATCTTCATGGTCCATATGTATCATGAGGTGACCGAACCCTATGCGTTCATCTGGCGGTTGCGGCCGGCGCTGAAAAAGGGCGGGCAGGTGATCGTGGTCGATGTCGACCGACCGACCAACCGGCACGGCATTCCGCCCAAGCTCCTTTTCTGCGAGTTCGAGGCGGTGGGCTACAAGCTGGTCGAATTCATCGAAAAGCCCGATATCGCGGGTTATTTCGCGCGGTTCGAAGCGGTTGGCCCGGCACTGCAGCCGGGCAGGATCAGGGGTTGCGATCAGCCCGGGTCCTGAGAGGCAACCGGCAGCGGCATTCATCGGTTTTTCATTGGTCTTTTTGTGCGCAGCATGCCTATACCGGCATGGGGCAAAGTGGGAGCGGATACGTGTTCAAGGGTTTGAAGCCGATCATCTATGGCGGACGCGAGGTCTGGCCGTTGATCGAGGGCGGCAAGGGGGTTTCCGCCACCAATCACGCCAGTTCGGGCGCCTGGGCCGCAGCGGGCGGCATTGGTACGGTGTCGGCGGTCAATGCCGACAGCTATGACGAAAACGGCAATGTCATCCCGCAAATCTATCACGGCCGCACCCGCGCCGAACGGCACCAGGAACTGATCCGTTATGGCATCGAAGGCGGTGTCGCGCAGGTCAAGCGCGCGTTCGAGATCGCCGGCGGCCAGGGCGCGATCAACATCAACGTGCTTTGGGAAATGGGCGGCGCGCAGCAAATCCTGCACGGCATCCTTGAGCGCACGCGCGGCATGGTCGCGGGCGTGACCTGCGGTGCGGGCATGCCCTACAAGCTGTCCGAGATCGCCGCGCAGTACAACGTCAACTACCTGCCGATCATCAGCTCTGCTCGCGCCTTTCGTGCGCTGTGGAAGCGCGCCTATCACAAGGTCAGCGAACTGATGGCCGCGGTGGTCTATGAGGACCCCTGGCTCGCGGGAGGGCATAACGGCCTTTCCAATGCCGAAGATCCGCGCCAGCCGCAGGATCCCTATCCGCGCGTCAAGGCGCTGCGCGATACGATGCGCGCCGAGGGCATTTCGGACGATGTTCCGATCATCATGGCCGGCGGCGTCTGGTATCTGCGCGACTGGGAGCACTGGATCGACAATCCCGAGCTCGGCCAGATCGCGTTCCAGTATGGCACCCGCCCGCTGCTGACGCAGGAAAGCCCGATCCCGCAAAAGTGGAAGGACGAGCTGACCAAGATCCAGGAAGGCGATGTGCTGCTCCAGCGCTTCAGTCCGACCGGCTTCTATTCGAGCGCGGTGCGCAACCCGTTCCTCCAGTTGCTGGAAGCTCGGTCAGAGCGACAGATTCCCTTCTCGACCGAAATGGCGGGCGAACATACCGCGCAGCTTGATTGCGGCGTGAAGGGCAAGAATTTCTGGGTCGCCCCTGCCGATCTCGATCGCGCGCGTCGCTGGGATGCGCAGGGCTTTACCACTGCGCTCAAGACGCCCGACAACACCCTGGTCTTCGTGACCCCCGAGGAACGCGCCGAAATCCGCAAGGACCAGACCGATTGCATGGGCTGTCTGTCGCATTGCGCGTTCTCATCGTGGAAGGACCATGACAACAACTCGACCGGCTATCTCGCCGATCCGCGCAGCTTCTGCATCCAGAAGGCGCTGCAGAATATCGCGCATGGCGACGACCCGGACAAGAACCTGATGTTCGCAGGCCATGCCGCCTATAATTTCGGTACTGACCCCTTCTATTCCAACGGTTTCGTGCCGACGGTGAAGCAGCTTGTCGATCGCATCCTGACCGGCGACTGACCGCAATCCGGCCCGCATCACGGCCTGACAGAACTGGGCATTGACGCGGGCCCGTTTCTCCCGCATCCCGTTGTTAACCGGACGATTAACACGGGGTGTGGAGATGGATTTCAGCCTTTCGGACGAGCAGGTGGCGCTGCGCGATACGGTGCGCCGGTTTGCGCAGGCCGAGCTGCTGCCCCTGGCCGCAGAGCTGGAACGCGACAACCGCCCGGTCCCGCGCGATATGGTGCGCCGCTATGCCGAAATGGGCTTGCTCGGCATCAACACGCCCGAAGCGCTTGGTGGTCTTGGCCTATCCAATCTCGACGCGCTGATCGTGCTGGAAGAGCTGGCCAAGGTCAGCTCCGCCGTGGCCTTTCCTGTGTTCGAGGCGTGCGTTGGCCCGGTGCGGGCGATCCAGCATTTCGCCCCCGATGCGCTCAAGCAGCGGATCGTGCCGCAGGTCTGCGCGGGCGAGATGATCGTTGCCGTATCGATGTCCGAGCCTGCGGCGGGCACCGCGCTGACCGATCTTACCACTCGCGGCGTGATCGCCGATGGCAGGGTGACCATCAACGGCACCAAGCGCTGGTGCTCGGGCGGCGGGCATTCGGACGCTTATCTGGTCTATACCCGGCTGTCCGACGCGCCGGGCGCCAAGGGTATCGGCGCGGTGCTGGTGGAGAAGGGCTCGCCCGGCCTCAGCTTCGGCCAGCCCGAGACGCTGATGGGTTTTCGCGGCGTGCCTTCGGCCGATCTGATGTTCGACGATTGCGTGGTGCCCGAAGGCAATATCGTGGTTCCGGCAGGCGGTTTTGCCAGGCTGATGGAAGCGTTCGACCTCGAGCGCTGCGGCAATGCCACCATGGCGCTGGGGCAGGCCTCGGGTGCGCTGGAAGACGTGCTCGCCTATGTCCAGGAGCGGCAGCAGTTCGGCAAGCCGCTGGTCGACTTCCAGGCGGTGCAGATGAAGCTTGCCGAAATGCAGATCGAGGTCGAGGCGGCCAGGTTGCTGATCTGGCGCGCGGCGGCCAATTCGGACCAGGGCCTGCCGTCGATCCTCGACAGCTCGTCGGCCAAGTGTTTCGCCAACCAGATCGCGCGCTCGGTAACCGGCAATGCCGTCCAGCTGATGGGCGGCTATGGCTATTCCACCCAATATCCCATGGAACGCCGCATGCGCGACGCCTGGGGCTGGGGCATTGCCGGTGGTGCTATCGATATCCAGAAGGTCAATATCGCCAGCGCGATGGTGGGTCGTCGCTTCGACCAAAGGCGGTGATGCGATGAGCCCTGGCCTGCCCGCCTCAGCCGAAACGCGACTTGGCCTTGCGCAGCAGGCGCGCCCAGTGCTTGCGGTCACGGTCGCGCAGCTTGGTATCGTCGGCTCGTGCCTGCAGCACGTTCAGGATATCATCGCCATAGCGCTTGAACATATTGTCCAGGTCGCGCGCGTCCTTGCTGCGCTGTTCAGCGCTTTCAAACAGTCCCAATATCATAAAGCCCCCAACGGGAACGGATGCGACTCGTCGTACGAAACCGAAACACCCCTTCCGGCGCCGCGGACATTAGCTCCACAATGGTGTTATTCGCAACCGGCAAGTCGCACCGAAATGGCGCATTTCCTTGGATTTGGTCCCGATTTTGAACGATTTTACGACCGATGTGCCCCTAAAGTGACAGTCGATATGACAGTAATCAGCAAGGAGGAATGCCCAAGTGGCTGAAGCAATCTGGACGATAGGCGAAACTGCGGCGACCGGGCCGCTGGCCGGGGTGCGCGTTCTGGACATGTCGAGCGTTGTCATGGGGCCGCTGGCAACGATGATGCTGGCCGATATGGGCGCGGACGTCATCAAGGTGGAAAACAAGGGCGGCACCCATGCCGGCGACATGATGCGTTATGCCGGATCCTCGCCGACCGGTGATCTGGGGCCGATCTTCATGGCGCTCAACCGCAACAAGAAGTCGGTGACGATCGACGGGCGCGAAGAGCTGGGCAAGGCACAGCTCGAAACGCTGCTGCGCGAGGCGGACGTGTTCTTCCACAATGTCCGCATGGCGGGCATGGCGCGGCTTGGGCTCGATTATGAATCGGTCAAGGCGATCAACCCGAATATCATCTACATCCATTGCTGCGGCTATGGCGCCGATGGCCCCTATGGCAAGCGCCAGGCCTATGACGATCTGGTCCAGGCGGCATCGGGCTGGGCCGATCTCTATGCCAAGCGATCGGATGGTCCGCCGAGCTACACCCCGTCGCTGGTCGCGGACAAGACGGTGGGGCTGTTCGCCACGATCGCGACTCTCGCTGCTGTGGTGCACCGTCAGCGTACGGGCGAGGGGCAGTTCGTATCGGTGCCGATGTTCGAATGCTTCACTTTCTTCAACATGGTGGAGAACCTGTACGGCCAGACTTTCCCCGGCGATGGCAAGTTCGGCTATACCCGGTCGATCAACCCGCGGCGCAGGCCCTATCCGACCAAGGACGGCTTTATCGCCATCGTTCCCTATGTCGACCGGCAATGGGCCCGATTCTTCGAGATCGGGGGACGGCCGGGCGTGTTCGAGGATCCGCGCTTTTCAACCTATGAGGAGCGCACCAAGCACACAGGCGACCTCTATGCGATCATCGAGGAGGTCGCGGCGACCAAGACCACCGACGAATGGGTCGAACTGCTCGACAAGGAAGACATTCCGGCAATGCGGTTCAATCCGATCGAGAAGGTGCCTGACGATCCGCATCTCAAGGCCACCGGCTTCTTCATGGACATGGCAGCGCCGCATATCGGACCCTATCGCACGCTGCGCCATCCAATCGCGTTCACCGGCAGCCCGGCCAATCAGCGGCTGGCCCCGCAGAGCATCGGCGCGCAGAACGGCGAACTGCCGAGCGCGGCAAATGATGGGTAAGGAGAGGGTGCCCGGGCGTCAGCGCTGACGCGGATAGGACGGGCTATAGGCATCAAGCACCCGCAGGAAGCGCGGCGTTTCCTGCGTGGTACCCACCGGCTTGCGGGCGAGCTTGGGATTGATCTGCCGATCGAAGGCAACGCCGAATTTCTCGCTGCGCACCCAGGCAATCTGCCCGCGAACATGGCCGATATTGCGCAGTTCGACGACGATGCGTTGGCCCTGGGCCACCTCGAGCTCCGATTCGACCATCATGCCGCCGCTGGAGAGATTGCGGACCTTGACCTTGTGCCGCTCGCCGCTGTCTTCCAGCGTGAGTTCGGCGAGCAGGAACAGGCTGTCTCTCGCACGGCTCTCCTGAACATCGAGAGATTTCGGGCTGACAGGCATATTCATCGGTCTGGCTTCCAGCGGGACAAGAGAGGCAGTTCCCCCCAATATGGAGGGAAGCGATGCACGCCTCTCTTATAGCGCCAAGAGTGTCGCCAATTGGTTAACCGGTGGCTGCCGGGGCGGGACCGACGTCAGTCGTCGCGAGAGATTTTCTCACGGCGTTCATGCGCTTCCTGCGCCTCGACCGTCATCGTCGCGATGGGGCGGGCGACCAGCCGGCCCAGGCCGATCGGCTCGCCTGTGACCTCGCAATAGCCATATTCGCCCTCGTCGATCCGGCGCAGCGCGGAATCGATCTTGGCGATGAGCTTGCGCTGCCGGTCGCGGGTGCGCAGTTCGATGCCCCAATCGGTCTCGCTCGACGCGCGATCGTTAAGGTCGGGCTCGCGCATCGGGCCGTCCTGCAGCTGCTGCAGCGTGTCCTTGGACGCGGCCAGGATGGAGCGCTTCCATTCCTGCAAAAGCGTACGGAAATATTCCAGCTGGCGCGGGGACATATAGTCCTCGTCGGGCGATGGAAAATAATCGCCCGCGATGTTCCTGCGCGCCTTAGCCAGCACATCGATGTCATCGATAGCCGTGGAGATGGACGCCATTGAATGCTCCCGGTGGTGTTTGCAGCACCGCCGCTCCGCGCCCAGATCAGGCACGTCCCGTCGGCCTTTGGTTGCAGCGGGCTATAGCCACCGGCTTGGGGGCATACAAGCGGCAAAAACCTTAGAATCAGGGACTAATCGACGCTTTTTCGGACACATGTGTGCAGGCCGTACCGTCAATGCCAAATCCGGCCCTGCCAGCCGCCGTGGTCGATAGCATCGGTTAATTTTGCGCCGTTTTTCGGTTTCAAATCGGGACAGCAGGTGCCCGAAGCCCGGCAATTGCGCAAATTTTTGTCGCGCGGCTGGTCAAATCAAGGTTAACACCATTGAGATTAATGCTTTGTTCTGGCTTGCGTTGCATATCGTTACGCCGACCCCGGCTCCTGGTGCTTGCTCCACGGGCCCCGGAATGGCCCCAGGTCTGAGAGAGAAAACACAATGTCTGTACGGATGGCCCTGGCAAAACTGTGTGCCTGCACTTGCGGCGGAGCGATCATCGGTGGTGGCGCTGTCCATGTCGCCGACACCCCGCCTGCCCAGGTCAAGCAATATCGCCAGACGAAGACGACCAAGCCGATTCGCGGTCGTCAGATGGCCAAGGCACCGGTCCGCAAGGTCAAGCGCGCGCGCCGGATGGTTGCCCGCACGCCGGTTCAGGCCACGCCCCAGGTCGTGACCGTGACGACGCAGCAGGCGCCGATCCCGCTGCCTCTGCCCGCGTATCCGCAGCAGGATTCGGGTGGCTTCTCGGGCGGCGGTGGCGGCTTCCCCGTGGTCGTCGGCGGCGGCCTCGGTGGTTTCGGTGGCGGCTTCGGCGGCGGTTTCTTCGGCGGCTTCTTTGGTGGCGGCGGCGGTGGCGGCGGCAGCGTCGTGATCTCGTCGACCGGATCGACCAGCACCTCGACCGGCGGCTTTACCAGCACCGGCGGATCGACCAGCACCTCGACCGGTGGTTTCACCAGCACGGGCGGATCGACCAGCACCTCGTCGGGCAACATCTCGACGGGTGGTATCTCGACCTCGACCGGCGGCGTGAGCACTTCGACCGGCGGCGTCAGCACCTCGACCGGTGGCGTTTCGACCTCGACGGGCGGCGTCAGCACGTCCTCGGGCAACGTTTCCTCGTCTTCGGGCAATGTCAGCTCGTCCAGCTCCTCGTCGTCCTCTTCCTCGTCGAGCTCGTCCTCGTCCAGTTCCTCCTCTTCGAGTTCGTCCTCGTCAGGCGGCGACAAGCCCGGCTATCCCGGCAAGCCCGGTCACCCGGGCAAGCCTGGCGGTTCCAGCGGTTCGTCGGGCTCGTCGGGTTCTAGCGGTTCCTCGGGCTCGTCGGGCTCGAGCGGTTCCTCGGGCTCCAGCGGCTCGTCCTCGTCGTCGTCGAGCAGCTCTTCCAGCTCGTCGACCAGCAGCGGTTCTTCGGGTTCGAGCGGTTCGACAGGGTCCACGGGTTCGACCGGATCGTCAGGCTCTACTGGGTCGAGCGGATCGACCGGGTCCTCGGGTTCGAGCGGTTCGAGCGGTTCGTCCTCGTCGTCGAGCAGCTCCAGCTCGTCCAGTTCGACCTCGTCCAGCACCTCTTCGGGTGCCACCTCGAGCAGCACCTCGTCGAGCTTTGGCGGCACCAGCACCGGGTCGAGCACCAGCACCGGCTCCTCGGGTTCGTCGAGCTCCAGTTCGTCGTCTTCGTCTTCCTCCTCGTCGAGCACCTCTTCGGGTTCGAGCGGTGGTCCGCCGCCGCCCGATGGCGGCACCGACGTGCCTGCGCCGCCGGCCATCCTGCTCTTCGGTGCAGGTGCGGTTGCACTGGCAGCGCGTCGCCGCTTCGCCAAGCGCAAGGAAGACGCAAAGCGCAACGCGGCCTGATCGGCCCGGCAGCGACCGTCACCGCTGCCCGCCATCGACCGTTAGCGGAAAGGGCGATCCCTTGGGGTCGCCCTTTTTGCATGGACAGGCGCACGATTGCGGATTGCATCGGGGCGGGCGGGCAGGGCATAGGCTCAGCCCATGCACGACATCAAATTCATCCGCGAAAACCCCGAAGCCTTTGACGCAGCGCTGGTCCGCAAGGGGCAGCCGCCGGTCGCAGCCGAAATCATCGCGCTCGACGCCAAGCGGCGCGAGGCGCTGAACGAATCGCAGGCGGCGCAGGCACGGCGCAACGAGGCGTCGAAGCTGATCGGCCAGGCGATGGCGCAGAAGGATGCGGCAAAGGCCGAGGCGCTCAAGGCGGAGGTGGCCGAGCTCAAGACCCGGCTGAGCGAGCTCGAGGAGCAGGCGCGCGCAGGCGATGCCGCGCTGGCCGAGCGGCTCGCCGCGCTTCCCAATCTGCCTGCTGCCGATGTGCCCGATGGCGAAGACGAGACCGGCAATGTCGAACTCGTCCGCTGGGGCGATCAGCCGCAGTTCGATTTCGAGCCCAAGGAACATGCCGATATCGGGCCTGCACTCGGCATGGATTTCGAGACGGCGGCCAAGATTTCCGGCGCGCGCTTCACCTTCCTGCGCGGCGGCATCGCGCGGATGAACAGGGCGCTCGGCCAGTTCATGCTCGATGCCCAGGTCGCGCGAGGCTATGCCGAATGCGCGACACCCTATCTGGTGCGCGACGAGGCCGTGTTCGGCGTGGGCCAGCTGCCCAAGTTCGCCGAGGACCTGTTCCAGACCACCGACGGCCGCTGGCTGATCTCCACCTCCGAGGTCAGTCTCACCAACAGCGTGCGCGAGCAGATCCTGACCGCGGCCGAGCTACCGATCCGGCTGACCGCGCTGACGCCATGCTTCCGCTCCGAAGCAGGGTCCGCCGGGCGCGATACGCGCGGCCTCATCCGCCAGCACCAGTTCGAGAAGGTGGAGCTGGTCACCATCGCCGCGCCCGACCAATCCGAGGCCGAGCACGAGCGCATGTGCGCCGCATCCGAGGCGATCCTGCAGGCGCTGGGGTTGCCCTATCGCAAGATGCTGCTGTGCGCGGGCGATATGGGCCAGGCGAGCCGCAAGACCTATGACCTCGAGGTCTGGCTGCCCGGACAGAATGCCTATCGCGAGATTGCCAGCATCTCGAACTGCGGCGACTATCAGGCGCGGCGGATGAACACCCGCTACCGCCCCGAGGGCGAGAAGGGCACCGAGTTCGTCCACACGCTCAACGGTTCTGCGCTGGCGATCGGGCGGACCTTGGTCGCGATCGTGGAGAATTACCAGCAGGCCGATGGCTCGGTCCGCGTGCCGGAAGTGCTGGTGCCCTATATGGGGGGCATCACAGCCCTCACGCCTTAAAATCCTTTCCTCCCCCTCGATGGGGGAGGCAGCGAAGACTTGGCAGCTTGCTGCCTATGTCGCAGCGGTGGGGTGAGGGTGTTGGTCGGAAGCCAGCAGCAGATCATTCCAACCGAACCACGATCCCGAAAGATCACCCCCACCCAACCCTCCCCCATCGAGGGGGAGGGCTTTTCACGTCAACACGCAGCAATCAGAACTTCGCCGCGACCTGGACGCCATAGAGGCGCGGTTCGCCCGCGATGAAGGTGGCGGTGCCGAACGCGCCGCCGGTATTCCCTGCGTCAATCAGATAATCCTCATTGGCAAGGTTGCGGGCAAAGGCGGTGATCTCGTAGCGGCCCTCGTCGAAGCGCACACCTGCGCGCGCGTTGATCAACACATAGCCGTCTTCGCTCAGCCGCTCGCTGTTCGGGATTTCGAAGAACTGCTTGCTCGAATAGGTGACCGTCGGGAAGAAGAACAGCTCGGCGCTGTCGCCCACCGGCAGCGTCACGTCGATGCCTGCCGCCGCCTTGTGCTTGGACTGCAGGCGGAAACGGTTGTCCTGGAATGCCGGATTGGGCGATTCGATCTTGGCATCGATATAGGCATAGTTGGCGAACAGGCGGACGTTGTTGCCGATCCGCAGCGCGCCTTCGACTTCCACGCCGAAATTCCCGGCATTGCCTGCGTTCACCGGCACGGTCTGGCCCTGCTGGTTGAAGAAGCTGGTCTGGAAGTTCGAATAATCCTGGTAGAAGGCGCCGATCGAGCCCGAGAATCCGCCGAACGTCGCCTTGACGCCGCCCTCGTAGTTCCAGATCTTTTCTTCTGCCACGAGCGTGAAATTGGGCACCGGCCCAGCCGCCGTCGCGCTGGCGCTGAGGTTCAGCACCGGCGAGCGGCGGCCCTTGGAGATGGTGGCATAGACGTTCACATCGTCGGTGACGCGGTACAATGCGTTGAAGCGCGGCAGCCAGGCATCGAAATTGTCGCGGACGCGGAACACCTGGCCTGCGGTATCGACCGCGCCGAGCAGCGAGACGCCGCGCACGCCCAAGGAGGCGAAGATCTGGCTGCCGGGCTGCACGGCCGTATAGGTCGAGGCGCGCTCCTCGTAGAGATAGCGCACGCCCGCCGACAGCTCGAACCGGTCGGAAATGTCGAAGGTCAGATCGGCAAAGCCCGAATAGACCGTGTTCTTGCCGCCATTGGTGAAGGTGCTGCTATAAGGCAGTACGGTCGCCGCGCCGCGCGTCAGGATCGCGGTGGCATTGCGCGCCGGATTCGGGCTGTTGAGCGCGGCGCAGGTCGAGGCGCCGGGTACGCCGAGCACTGCGGCGACATTGTTGCGCACCGGCGCAAAGGCAGGGAAGGGCGCGCAGCTGATATAGGTGCCCTCATCGGTCAGGAACGGCACGGCCTGCGTGCCCTCTTCATGAAACACGTTGAAGCCGAAAAAGCCGCGCAGCCGGTCGCTGTCATAGGCGAAGCGGGTCTCGTGGCTCATCTGCTCGCCCTGTGCGTCCTCGGCAAATTCGAGGAAGAACAATGCGGTGCCGTCGGCGTCGAAGGTCTCGAGGCTGTCGAACTTGCGATAGCCGGTGATCGAGGTCAGCGACCAGCCATCGCCCATGGGCGTCTGGAAGGTGACGCTGGCATCATAGACCTCGCGGTTGAGTCCGAGCTTGGGCAGGCCCAGGATCGCGCGGCTGAGATCGGCCGGCGCGCCGCCCAGTTCGGCGAACGTGTACGGGCTGGTGGTGCCGCCGGTGGGCGCGATCGAACCGGACTTGAACGCGGTGCCGGGGTTGCGCTGCTGCTCGTAGTTGAACACGAAATCCATCGTGCTCTCGGCGGTCGGCCAGATGCGCAGCGATCCGCGAATGGCGAACTGGTCGATGCCGTTGAGATCCGCCTGAGTGTTGCCGGTGGTGCGCGCCGAAGTCGTGCCGGGCTCGCCTGCGATGTTGCGGACATAGCCGTCGCGCTTCTTGTAGGACGCAGCGATGCGCCCGGCGATCTTGTCGTTGCCGACATTGATCATCGCGCGGCCCTCATAAAGGTTGAAATTGCCGTAGCTGCCGCGCAGGTCGGCGGAGAAACCCGGCTCGGGCTTGGCAGTAATGACCGAGATCGCGCCGATGGTCGCGGCGGTGCCGAACAGCGTTGCCTGCGGGCCCTTGACCACCTCCACCCGGTCGATGTCGAACAGGTCGAAATACGATCCGCGCGAGCGCGAGACGTCGATGCCGTTGAGGTAGATGGTGACGCGCGGCGCGATCTGCGCGCTGCCCGAATCCGAAGTGATGCCGCGGATGACGAAGCCGGGATTGTTCGCGCTCTGCTCCTGAATGTTGAGCCCGGGAATATAGGCGGACAGCTCGTCGAACTCGTCAATGCCGATCTTGTCCATCTGCTCGCCATTGATCGCCGAGACGGTCAGCGGCACGTCCTGGATCGACTGCTCGCGCTTCTGCGCAGTCACGATGATGGTGTTGTCGCTGCCGCTCTCGGCATCGGCCTGATCCTGGGCGAGGGCAGGGCTCACCGACAGGGCGATGGCGAGCGAGAAGAGCGAGACGCGAAGGGGAAAACGGGGCATTGCGCATGTCCTCAGATTGAGTGGAATGCGCGCCCTCTGCATCCGAGCGGCGTCTTTTGTGCGTCGCAACAATTACAGATTGATGGCGTTTCGGAATTCGTTTTGTAACATCGCGACAATCGCCCGGCGGACGCGACGGAAGCCGCCGGGCTGTATCGTTCAGAGCCGGACCATCTTCATGCCCATTTCGCCATAGCGCGCTCCGGCGGTCGATCCCGGCGGCGCGGCGGCATCGAGTGCGTCGAGATCGGCGGCGCTCAGCGACACGTTCACAGCCGCCATCGAATCCTCAAGCGTGGCACGGCGCTTCGACCCCGGGATCGGGACGATATCCTCGCCCTGGGCCAGCAGCCAGGCGAGCGCGATCTGCGCAGGCGAGACGCGGTGCGCGACGGCGATCTGCTCGACCACATCGACCACGCCCATGTTGATCGCGAAATTCTCTTCCGAATAGCGCGGATCGTTGAGGCGATAGTCGCCTTCGGGCAGATCCGAACGTTGGCTGATCAGGCCGGTCAGGAAGCCGCGGCCCAGCGGGCTGTAGGGGACGAAGCCGATGCCGAGGTCCTGGCACAAGGGCAGGATCTCCTCTTCCACCCCGCGCTCCCAGAGCGAATATTCGCTTTGCAGCGCGGTGATGGGGTGCGTGGCGTCGGCGCGGCGGATGGTGTCGGCGCCTGCCTCTGACAGGCCGAGATAGCGCACCTTGCCTTCTTCGACGAGCCGCGACATCGCCCCGATCGTCTCCTCGATCGGCACATTGGGGTCGACGCGGTGCTGGTAGTAAAGGTCGATCGTGTCGATGCCGAGGCGCTTCAACGAACCCTCGCAAGCGCGACGCACATTCTCGGGGCTCGAATCGACGCCGCGATAGCCGCCGTCCTCGATCCGGAAGCCGAACTTGGTGGCAATCACCAGCCGGTCGCGGCGGCCCTTGATGGCTTGTCCCAGCAACTCTTCGTTGACATAGGGGCCATAGACTTCGGCGGTGTCGAAGAACGTGACGCCCAGTTCGATCGCGCGTTCGAGCGTGGCGATGGACTCGCGATGATCGGCCTTGCCGTACATCGCCGCTCCGATGCCCGCCATCGGCATGCAGCCCAGGCCCAGCGCCGAAACCTGCAGCCCGCCCAGTTTGCGATAGATCATTTTTTGTCTCCTTCGGCGCGGGCAATAGTCGTCGTCACCGCCATGTCCATGGTTACATTACTCAAGGTGCGCATGATATCGGGGAAGACTTCGATCGCCAACAAAAGTGCCAGCGGTTCGACCGGCACGCCCATGGCAATACAGATCGGTGCGATCGAACTGATGAAGCTGATCGATCCGGGCAGCGACACCGCGCCCATGGTGGTGATCGCGGCGGCGGCGACGCCGGCGGCCAGGGCCACCGGACCGAGCTCCACGCCCATCAGATGCGCGACATAGATGGCGACGGCCAGGTTCATGCACGGACCCGTCGCGCGGAACAATGCGACCGCGATCGGCAGAACGACATCGGCAATGCGCTCGCCGACGCCGAGCGCGCGCACCCCGGTGAGCATCGCCGGCAACGAGGCGAGCGAGGATTGCGTCGAGATCGCCACGGCCTGGGCCGGGATCGATGCCCGCAGGAAGGCGAGGGGATTGACCCGGCCACCGATCCAGGCGAGCGCGAAGCCCGATATCCACACGACACCGCCGACGCTGGTGACCGTCAGCACATAATGGCCGAGCGCGCCGAACGCGGCGACGCCCGCGCGCGAGCCGACCACCAGCCCGAGCGCGAACACGCCGATCGGCGCGAGCGCGAGCACCCAGCCGATCAGGATGATCATCGCATCGGCAATCGCCGCGAACAGGCCCTGCACCGGCGCACGCTGCTCCGGTGAGAGCCGGGTCAGGGCGAAGGCGAAAGCCAGCGTGAAGATGATCAGCGGCAGGATGGCGTCATTGGCGGCCGCGGCGACCGGATTGGTGGGCACCAGCGCGCGCAGGAATTCGGTAAAGGGCGGCACCTCGCCGGTCGGCTGGGCGGTAGCGAGCGCCCCTCTCAGCGCGGCGCGCGCGGCCTCGGGCAGCGGAAAGGCGGCGAGCAGCGCGGGGGTAACGACCGCCGCCATTGCGGCCGACGCCCAGAGCAGCACGATCATCGTCGCGATCGCGCGCACCGTGAGCCGTCCGGCGCTTGCCATTTGCGCGGTGCGAAGTATGCCCGTGACCAGCAGCGTGACCACCAGCGGCACGACGGTCATCTGCAGTCCGCGCAGCCAGAGCGACCCGACCACATCCGCGCCGTTGACGAGGCCCGGCGCATTGCCGCCGATCGCCATCCCCAGCGCAATGCCGACGGCCAGAGCACCCAGGACCAGAAGGGTTTTCAACATTCAGTCAGGGCCCTTGTATCTTCATGATTCTGTTTGGTTCGCGATCCTGATTTCTTATGAACACGGATTGCGCGATCCGTCACCCTGAAGTTGATCCAGGGTCCATTTCGCCTCTCGCGGCTTTGGCTGCGGGGGCGCGGTGGATGCTGGAACGGGTCCAGCATGACGGGATTTGACATGACCGCTGGCGACAGAGTTGGCAAGTCCCGGCCCAATCCGCTAAGCCGCGAAAAAACCAGGCAGGGGTTCACGCGTGACACGCAAGTTTTTCGGCACCGACGGTATCAGGGGACGCACCAATCAGGGTTTCATGACCGCAGCGATGGCCATGGCGGTAGGCCAGGCCGCGGGCGCGCATTTCCTGCGCGGCAGCCACAAGCACCGCGTCGTCATCGGCAAGGATACCCGGCTTTCGGGTTACATGATGGAAAATGCGCTGGTCGCGGGCTTCACCAGCGTCGGCATGGATGTGGTGCTGGTGGGGCCGATGCCGACCCCTGCGGTCGCCCTGCTGACCCGCTCGATGCGCGCGGACCTGGGCGTGATGATCTCGGCCAGCCACAACCCGTTCCAGGATAACGGCATCAAGCTGTTCGGTCCCGATGGCTTCAAGCTCTCCGACGAGGACGAGATGCAGATCGAGGCGATGCTCGAAGCGGGCAATCCGCAGCTCGCCGCGTCTGAAGCCATTGGCCGCGCCCGCCGGATCGAGGACGCGCGCGGTCGCTACATCCACGCGGTCAAGGCCTCGCTGCCCGATCAGGTGCGCCTGGACGGCCTCAAGATCGTCGTCGATTGCGCGCACGGCGCCGCCTATCAGGTCGCGCCTTCCGCGTTTTGGGAACTGGGCGCGGAGGTGATCGCGATCGGCGTCAATCCCAACGGGCTCAACATCAACGACCGGGTCGGTTCGACCCATGTCGAGGCAATGCAGGAGCGGGTCGTGGCGTCGGGCGCGGATATCGGCATCGCGCTCGATGGTGATGCCGACCGGCTGATCGTGGTCGACGAGAAGGGCACCATCGTCGATGGCGACCAGATCATGGCGCTGATCGGCGGAAGCTGGGCGCGCCAGGGGCGGCTGCGCGGCGGCGGCGTGGTGGCGACGGTCATGTCGAACCTGGGGCTGGAACGCTATCTCAAGGGCCAGGGGCTCGAGCTTGTCCGCACCAAGGTGGGCGACCGTTATGTGCTCGGCGCGATGCGCGCGGGCGGTTACAATGTCGGCGGCGAACAATCGGGGCATATGATCCTGACCGACCATGCCACCACCGGCGACGGCACGGTCGCCGCGCTGCAGGTGCTGGCCGAGCTGGTGCGCGAGGGCAAACCGGCAAGCGAGCTGCTCCATCTGTTCGATCCGGTGCCGCAGCTGCTCAAGAACGTGCGCTTCTCGGGCGGCAAGCCGCTGGAAAACCCCAAGGTGCAGAAGGTCATCGCCGATGCCGATGAGGAACTGCGGGGCAAGGGGCGGCTGGTGATCCGGCCGTCGGGCACCGAGCCCGTCATCCGCGTGATGGCCGAAGGCGACGATGCCGCGCAGGTCGAGGCGGTGGTCGACCGCATCTGCGCGGTCGTGGCGGAGGTGGCGCTCTGATGCTGGAAATGCGCCCCGATTGCGAACGCTGCGGTGCGGATACGCCAGCGCAGGACCCTGGCGCGTTCATCTGCTCGTTCGAATGCACCTTCTGCGCGGAATGCGCCGAGGAGCTCGACGACCGCTGCCCCAATTGCGGCGGCGAGCTGGTCGACCGCCCGGTTCGTCCCAAGAAGCTGCTCGAGAAATTCCCCGGCTCGACCGAGCGCAAGTTTACGCAGCATGGGTGAACGGCCCGCGCGCATCCTGACCATCGCAGGCTCCGATTCCGGCGGCGGAGCCGGCATTCAGGCCGATATCAAGACCATCACCATGCTGGGCGGCCATGCGATGACCGCGATTACCGCGATCACCGCGCAGAATTCGCGCGGGGTCGGGGCGGTGGAGGTGCTGGATGCAAGCCTGGTCGTTGCGCAGATCGACGCTGTTGCGCGCGATTTCGGGCTCGACGCCATCAAGATCGGTATGCTGGGGTCGCCTGCGATCGCCGAGGCGCTGGCCGACTGGCTTGTCGCGCACCCGGGCGTTCCCGTGATCTTCGATCCGGTGATGATCGCCTCGAGCGGCGCAGTGCTGGCGGATGCTGCCACCATCGCGGCGTTCCGGCGCTTGATGGCCTGCGCCACGCTCGTCACGCCCAACTTGCCCGAACTCGCGGCTTTGGGCGGCGAGGCGGCGGTGCTCGACCGCGCGCCCGCGCTGCTGATCAAGGGCGGGCATGCGGGGGGCGAGACCGTCACCGACCGGCTGGTAACCCGCGAGGGCGAGGTGGCGCGCTGGAGCGATCCGCGCATCGACAGTCCGCACAGCCACGGCACCGGTTGCACGCTCTCCAGCGCTATCGCGACGCTGCTGGGGCAGGGTGTTCCGATGGAAGCCGCGATCGAGCGCGCGCGCCTGTTCGTGCGGCTGGCGCTGCGCGATGCGCCAGGACTGGTCGAGGCGAACGGTCCGATGGGGCATTTGGCGGTGCGCAACGATGCGCTCGCCCCCGGCTGGCATCTCAACCAGGTGACGCTGGGCGCGGCCGATTATGCCACGTCGGTGGCCTTCTACCGCGCGCTGGGCCTCACCCAGATCGTCGACAGCCCGGACAATGGCTATGCCAGGTTCGAGGCGGACAATGGCGCAACGCTCTCGATCCATGTCGGCGAACCTGCGGGCGGGGCCATGGTCTATCTCGAATGCGCCGATCTCGACGTGCGCGTCACCGCGCTCGCCTCGGAAGGCTTCGCCATCGACCAGTTTCCGCGAGACGAAAGCTGGGGCTGGCGCGAGGCGCGGCTGAGCGATCCGGCGGGCAATGTGCTGTGCCTCTATTTCGGCGGCGAGAACCGGCGCTATCCGCCCTGGCGCATCGCAACCGAATGAGGTGCTTCCCGTAATTGCGGGAACCCCGCGCATTGACCCTTTACCCGGCTACGCAATTGCCCATATGCGTTGCGGCAATCGTTCCAACGCTTTTCCAAAACAGGAGATGACCCATGGCTTTCGTGCTTCCCCCGCTTCCCTTTGAAAAGACCGCGTTCGGCGACGTGATGTCGGCGGAAACCTTCGACTATCACCACGGCAAGCATCACAATGCCTATGTCGGCAAGGCGAACGACATGGTGAAGGGCACGGACCTGGAAGGCGCGAGCCTCTCCAAGGTGATCGTCGCCGCGAAGGAAAAGGGCAACAAGGGCCTGTTCAACAACGCTGCGCAGATCTGGAACCACACCTTCTTCTGGCACTGCCTCAGCCCCGAA
The DNA here is from genome assembly GCF_001557175.1 of Blastomonas sp. CCH9-A1. Taxonomy (NCBI): domain Bacteria; kingdom Pseudomonadati; phylum Pseudomonadota; class Alphaproteobacteria; order Sphingomonadales; family Blastomonadaceae; genus Blastomonas; species Blastomonas sp. CCH9-A1. The sequence continues at coordinate 280,232 of NZ_LSHM01000012.1, read as the reverse complement.
GGCCAGTCGATCCCCGGCTCGCTCGAAGAGCGCATCAAGGCCGATTTCGGCTCGGTCGCCGATTTCAAGGACAAGCTGAAGGCCGAGGCCGTCGGCCATTTCGGCAGCGGCTGGGCCTGGCTGGTGCTGAACGGCGACAAACTGGAAATCACCTCGCTGCACGACGCGGACTCGCCGGTCGCGCACGAAGGCATGAAGCCGCTGCTGACGCTCGATGTGTGGGAACACGCCTATTATATCGACTATCGCAACGCCCGCCCGGATTACCTGTCGACCGTGCTCGACAAGGCGATCAACTGGGAATTCGTCGCGCAGAACCTCGACGGCAAGGGCACCGAGCGCGCCGACCAGGAAGGTTGATCGCTCGGGTCCAATAGCCTGGCTTGCAGTTTGGACAGCAAGCCAGGCCTGGAATATTGCGGGGCTACGACGATGTCGCAGCCCCGTTTTCCATTTCAGGGCTTGGTGCTGGTGGGGACGCGATATGCAACGAACTCATCGCCCAGGCACTGAAAGGTTGCACCGTTTGCCGGTTGCCAGCCTTCCAGTTGCGCAGACAGCTGGGGATAGGCCGCAGCAAATTGCTGGCGCGTCCCTTCCAGGTCCGCAGAATAGCGCATGGCGTTGCGTCGCCCTCCGTCCGCCATCTTCTCCAGCGCGAGCATCTCGAAGTCGCCGATATAGGTGACGCTGCCCGGCTCGACGCGAAAGTGCGGCGCGCCGAGGCAGAAGACGTCGGTATAGGTCATGTTGAACGTCCGGCCTGCCAGCACGTAATCGCCCGCGGGGACAATCGCCACGCGCAGCGCCTTTTCGCCCTTCTTCCCGCCGAAAACCGTATAGCTGTACGTGATCTTGGTGCAGACCGGCTTGCCCTGTGCGTCCAGCGCGACCTTCCTGGTGGCCGGGTCATAGCGGTAGAACAGGATACGGTTGTCGCCCACCATGCCCAGCGCATGGGGACGCAGCACGATCATCGCCTCATTGGCTGCGGGCACGGGTCCTTCTGGCTTCTTGAGGTCGACCTGATCGGAAAGCTGCGCCATGGCCGGGGTGGCCAGCGCAAGGCTGAACAGGGCCATCAGTTCTTTTGCCATAGCGCCGGTTCCGCATAGTCGTTGTGCCAGGTGCGCAGCAGGCTGCCGCGTGCCGGCTTTTCGGCGCCGACCAGAATGGCGAGCTCAGCGTTGCGCTCAGCCTGTGGCAAGGCCTTCCACGCCCGGCCTTCCTCGCGCGTCATCGCATAGAGGTTCCAGCCGCGGATCAGCATGCAGTTTTCCGTGTTGATCCGCTTCTGGTCGCCATCGGCAAGCGCACCGCCAAAGACTGCGGCAAGGCCCCCGGCCAGGACATCGATGGTGTTGATCTGTGATTCGGCGCCGCTCGCAAGCTTCCGACAGCTTTCGGTCTCGCGCGTCGCAAGTTCGGCAGTTGCTCCGGGCTTGTTGAAGAAAAAGCCGTTGCCGCGATCGACTTTGGGCGATGCCCAACCCGATGTCGGCACACACACGACCAAAAGGGATGCAAATATAAAGAGCTTGTTGGCCATCCTCATCATTCCAGCATGATCGCATTGCACCGATCATCGGACCGGCTCGCGATTCCTTGTTGTTCCGAGGCCGCAGCGCGCTCTTTTAATCTTTCGCTTCAGCACCTTCAAGCGCCAGGCCATGCTTCATCAGCATCGGGATCTGGCTCATCGCGAACAGGAAGGACAAGGCGGTGACGCCCCAGACCTTGACCGTTAGCCAGGTCTCGAAGGTCAGGAACTGGCGCAGGCCCTCGTTGATCAGCGCCATGACGACGAAGAACAGCCCCCAGTTGCGCGAGAGCTTGAGCCAGCCGGTCTCGTCCAGCCCGTCATAGGCGGCTTGCAGCAGGTAGCGCAGCAGCGGCTTGCCCATCATCCAGCCGCCGAGCAGCAGCGCGGCAAAGCCCGAATAGATGATCGTCGGCTTGATCTGGATGAAGCGTTCGTCGTTGAAATAGACCGTCAGCGCGCCGAAGCCGACGACCAGCACCGCGCTCAGCCACAGCATCGGCGACACGCGGCCCAGCCGCCATTTCGACACCGCCACCGCGACCAGGATCGCGAGCATGAACGCGAGCGTCCCATTGATCGCCGCACGGGTGCTGGCGAGCGCCGCGCCGTCGCTCTGGGTCAGCTTGAACACCGCGAAGAACACCAGCAGCGGGCCGAAATCGAGCAGCAGCGGCAGCAGGCTGCCCTCGGACTTTTTCTTCGGCACGGCCACGGCTTCGGCGGCGGCAGTCTGCGGCATTTCCTCGCTCACTTGGTGCCTCCGGCGATGACATGCGCGAGATATTCGGGATCGAAGGGCCTGAGGTCGTCGATCGTCTCGCCCACGCCGATCGCGTGGATGGGCAGGCCGAATTTCTCGGCCGCTGCCACCAATATGCCGCCGCGCGCGGTGCCATCGAGTTTCGTCATCACGAGCCCTGTAACGCCCGCCACCTCCTTGAACGTTTCGATCTGCGACAGGGCGTTCTGCCCGTTGGTCGCATCGAGCACCAGCACCACGTCATGCGGGGCTTCGGGGTTGAGACGGCCGAGCACGCGGCGGATCTTGGCGAGCTCGTCCATCAACTCGCGCTTGTTCTGCAACCGGCCTGCGGTGTCGACGATCAGCACGTCGATGCCGGTGGCGGTCGCCTGCTTGACCGCATCGAACACGATGCCCGCCGCGTCGCCGCCTTCCTTGCCGCTGACGATGGGGATGCCCAGCCGCTCGGCCCACACTTTGAGCTGGCCGATCGCGGCGGCGCGGAAAGTATCGCCCGCCGCCAGCATCACGCCATAATCCTGTTCCTGGAACAGATGCGCCAGCTTGGCGATGGTCGTGGTCTTGCCCGATCCGTTGACGCCGATCACCAATATCACCTGCGGGCGCGGAAAGGCGATGATGTCGAGCGGCTCGGCCACCGTGCGCAGCGACTTGGCGATTTCCTCGCCGACAATCTCGCGCAAGCCATCCTCGTCGAGCCCGCGCTCGAACCGGCCTTCGGAAAGCCGCGCGCGCACCTTGCCCGCCATCTGTGGCCCCAGATCGCTGACGATCAGCGCTTCCTCGATCTCGTCGAGCTGGTCCTCGTCGAGCCGCGACTTGGTGACCAGCCCCGTCAGGTTCTGGGTCAGCTTGTCGGACGTCTTGCGAAAGCCGCCCAGCAGGCGCTCGCTCCAGCTGCCCTCGCTCATGTTTCAATCTCCGCTGTCAGCATGTCGCCGCTCTGTCCCGTGATCGCCACTGGCACGATCCGCCCGATATGGGAAGGATCGGGTGCGGGCAAAGCGATGCGCACGAAATTCTCGCCATGGCCGGTGCGCCCGTCGCGCTCGACCAGCAGGTTCTGCCGGGTGCCGACCAGCGAGGCGCGCCAGCGCGCGGCCCGCGCTTGGGCAGCAGCGCGCATCTTTGCGGCGCGCGCCTTGACCAGCGCACGATCGAGCTGCGGCATCCGTGCGGCAGGCGTTCCCGCGCGCGGCGAAAAGGGGAAGATATGGCCGTGTACGACATCGCAGGCGTCGAGGATCGAGAGGTTGTTGGCGTGCATCGCCGCATCTTCGGTGGGGAAGCCCGCGATCAGGTCCGCGCCGATGGCGATCTCGGGGCGCTTCGCCTTCATCCGCTCGACCAATGCGATCGCCTGCGCGCGGCTATGGCGGCGCTTCATGCGCTTGAGGATCATGTCGTCGCCCGATTGCAGCGAGAGGTGGACGTGCGGCATGATACGCGGCTCGCCGGTGATCAGGTCGAACAGCCGGTCGTCCACCTCCACCCCGTCGAGCGACGAGAGGCGCAGGCGCTTCAGGTTGGGCACGAGCTTGAGCACGCGTTCGATCAGGAGCCCAAGGCTCGGCGATCCGGGCAGGTCGGGGCCATAGCTGGTTACGTCTACCCCGGTCAGCACCACTTCCGCATAGCCGGTATCGACCAGCGCGCGCACCGCATCGACAACGGCCCCTGCGGGCACCGAGCGGCTGTTCCCCCGGCCATAGGGGATTATGCAGAAGGTGCAGCGATGGTCGCACCCGTTCTGCACCTCGACGAACGCGCGGGCATGTTCGGCAAAGCTGGTGACCATGTGCGGCGCGGTCTGGCGCACGGCCATGATGTCGGAGACACGGGCCTTGGCATTGGCGCGCGGATCGAAGCTCGTAGCATCGAGCTTGTCGATATTCCCAAGCACCCGGTCCACCTCGGGCATCGCGGCGAACATCGCGGGGTCGGTCTGCGCCGCGCACCCCGTCACCACGAGCTGCGCATCGGGCCGTGCCTTGCGCGCCTTGCGGATCGCCTGGCGGGTCTGGCGCACCGCCTCGTTGGTGACGGCACAGCTGTTGATCACGACCACGTCGTCGCGCCCCGCCAGCAGCGCGCGCATCGCCTCGCCCTCGGCAATGTTGAGGCGGCAGCCCATCGAGATGATCTCGGGACCGGCACGGGCAGGGGCGGCGGTATCGGCCATGATCGTCAGAGGTCGATCTCGCCGGTAAAGACATGGGTGGTGGGGCCGGTCATCTGCACACGGCCGCCAGGCTGCCAGTCGATGATCAGCGTGCCGCCGGGCAGGTGGACGGGCACCGGTCCGGTCACCAGCTTGCGGCGAATCGCGGCGACGGCGGTAGCGCACGCGCCCGTTCCGCAGGCCTGGGTCAGCCCTGCGCCGCGCTCCCAGACCCGCAGGTGCAGGCCATCGTCTGCGAGATGCGCGACGTTGACGTTGACGCGTGCGGGAAAGAGCGGGTCATGCTCGATGATCGGGCCCAGCCGGTCGAGCTCGACGGCATGGGCATCGGGCACGAAGAAGATGACGTGCGGATTGCCCATGCTGACCGCGACAGGATCGGCCAGCTCTTCCCAGCCCACCGGCATGGTCAGCGTGTCCATGGCATAGGCCAGCGGAATGGCGTTCCAGTCGAGGCCCGGCGGACCCATGTCGATGGTCACGGCACCATCGGCCATCGTCCCGCCGAGCAGACCCGCAGCGGTCTCGATCGTGACATCGCGCCCCGCCAGCGCGACGACGCAGCGCGTGGCATTGCCGCAGGCTGCGGCCTCGCTGCCGTCCTGGTTGAAGATCTGCATGAAGAAATCGGCGCGCTGCGAGGGTCGCATCACGATCAGCTGGTCGCAGCCGATGCCGCGATGCCGGTCGGACAGCGCGCGCGCCTGCTCGCCGCTCAGCGCGAGATCGTGGCTCCGCGCATCGAAAATGACGAAGTCATTGCCGAGCCCGTGCATCTTGTGGAAGCGGTGTTTCGCCATGGCGGCGCTTTAACGCGGGTGCGCCCGCGAGGGAAGCGCGATCACTCGCCGCGCGCGGCGCGCAGCTGCGGTTCGGTGAACTGTTCGGGCTCCGCGCTGACCGTCGGCTGGGGTGTCCAGCCCAGGCCGAGCAGGTTGCGCTCGGCCAGCAGGCGACGTGCCTGTTCGACCGACAGCGGCTGGCCGAAATGGAAACCCTGGCCCTTGGCGCAGCCGATCTCGGCAAGATGCGCGATCAAGTCGCCATCCTCGATGCCTTCGGCGGTGATCGGCAGGCCCATGGACTCGCCGAGCAGCGCGATGGTCTGGACGATCGCGCGGCTTTCCTTGCTCTCGTTCATCGAGGTGACGAAGCTGCGGTCGATCTTGATCCGGTCGAACGGCAGCGCGCGCAGATGCGCCAGCGAGCTGTAGCCGGTGCCGAAATCGTCGAGCGCGACGCGCACGCCCTGGTTCTTGAGGCTGCCGATGATCGACTGCGCCAGGCCCATATTCTCGAACAGGCAGCTTTCGGTGATTTCGATCTCGAGCCTGCTGGCCGGAAAGCCGGTCTCGACCAGCAGCTTGACGATCTTCTGCGCCAGCCACGGATCGCGCAGCTGCACGGGCGAGATATTGACCGAGATCGACAGGCTCTGGTCCCAGCCGCGTGCATCTTCCATCGCCTGGCGGATGACGCAGGCGGAAAGGTCGCCGATCATGCCGGTATCCTCGGCGATCGGGATGAAGATGTCGGGCGAGACCTGGCCGAGCTCGGGCGAATTCCAGCGTGCCAGCACCTCGAACCCGATCAACGTGCCGGTGTTGAGATCGATCTGCTGCTCGTAATAGGGCACGAACTCGCCGCGGCCGATGCCGACGCGCATGCCCGATTCGATCTTGTTGCGGAACTGGACCTCGTTCTCCATGCGCGGATCGAACCAGCAATAGCGGTTCCGTCCGTGCTTCTTGCTGGCGTACATCGCGATGTCGGCGCGGCGCATCAGAACGTCGAGGCTGTTGTCGCACTGGTCGGCGCGGGCGATGCCGATCGAGGCGGTAACGGTGAGTTCGGCGGTGCCGCTGCTGGCAGGGCCCGTGATCGGCTTGCTGACCTGTTCGATCAGGTCTTCGGCCACACGTTGCACGGTCTCGGGGAAGTCCGCGTCGAAGATGAAGGTGCAGGCGAACTCGTCGCCGCCCAGTCGTGCGACATGGCTGTTGGGGGGCATCGTCGCCTTGAGCCGCCGTGCCACCTCGACCAGGACCTTGTCGCCCGCATCATGGCCTTGGATGTCGTTGATATTCTTGAAATTGTCGAGATCGAGCATCAGGTAGGCGACGGTCATGTCGCGCCGCGTCGCCTGTGCGATCAGGCTGGCCGTGGCCTCGCCGATCGCGCGACGGTTGAGGCAGCCGGTCAGCGGATCGGTGACGGCGAGCGTCTTGGCCTGTTCCTCGGCATTCTTGTGGTGGGCGATCTCGCGGTGCAGTTCGCTATAGCGTCGCCAGCCGAAGATGATCAGCGCGATGTTGAGCAGCAAGGCGCTGACTGCAATGCTGTTGGGCGAGACTGCGGCGCCGTTATAGTGCCGGATCGCATCGGGCATGATGCTGCCGGCCGTGCCGATGAACATGACGATGGCCGCCGTCATGATGCCGCCGGCGACGAAATCGCGGCTGCGCGTGACGCGCCCGCTCAGGTCGTCGGTGCGGCTGCTGCCGGGATTGGCGATGGTCTCATGCGGCACAATCATTCCCCTCAACCGAGACGTGGAGTCCGGTCGAATGGTGGCAGCCTAAGCAAGGATCGTTAAAAGAGTGTTTATGCGAATACCGCCAATATGGGGGTGAGGCGCGGAAATCTGCGGGATGTGGTGGTAAACCGCCGGTTAACGTTGGCTTCGGCGCGGCAGGGTTGCTCGGCGCTCGGCAGTCGGGGCTTGCCAAATGCGGCAAGCTGCTCTAGGGGCGCGTCAGCCTTGCGCGCAGGTTCTGCGTTCATGGCACCCAGTTCAGCCGCTTATACCGCATTGTCGGTTCATGCGCGCGCCGGTCGGCGAGGTTTCGCCCACCGGCGATTTTTGCGTTTGGCGTGCGGCGGTTCGGGGTGTCCTTGATCGGGCCGGTGCGGGCAGCCATCTGGGCGGACAGAAGGAGACGCGGATATGTTCGATAATCTGACTGATCGCCTTGGCGGCGTGTTCGACCGGCTGCGCGGGCGCGGCGCGCTGAAGGAAGAGGATGTCCGCGCCGCGATGCGCGAGGTGCGCATCGCGCTGCTCGAGGCCGATGTCGCGCTCCCGGTCGTCCGCGATTTCATCAACACCGTCACCGAACAGGCCGTCGGCCAGACGGTGCTCAAGTCGGTCGCGCCCGGCCAGCAGGTCGTCAAGATCGTCAACGATGCGCTGACCGAGATGCTGGGCTCCGAAGCCAGCGATCTCGACCTCGCTGTCGCGCCGCCCGCCGTGATCATGATGGTCGGCCTGCAGGGTTCGGGCAAGACCACCAGCACCGCCAAGATCGCCAAGCTGCTGAAGGAAAAGCACGGCAAGAAGGTGATGATGGCCTCGCTCGACGTGCAGCGTCCGGCGGCGCAGGAGCAGCTCAAGGTGCTGGGCGAGCAGGTCAATGTCGCTACGCTGCCGATCGTCGCGGGCCAGATGCCGGTCGATATCGCGCGGCGTGCGCTGCAATCGGCCAAGCTTCAGTCGTTCGACGTGGTGATGCTCGATACCGCAGGCCGTCTGCATGTCGATCAGCAGCTGATGGACGAGATGAAGGCGGTGGCCGCCGAGGCGACCCCCAAGGAAATCCTGCTCGTTGTCGACTCGCTGACCGGTCAGGACGCGGTCAACGTTGCGCAGAACTTCTCTGATCAGGTGCCGCTGACCGGCGTCGTGCTGACCCGCATGGACGGCGATGCACGCGGCGGTGCGGCGCTATCGATGCGCGCTGTCACCGGCCGCCCGATCAAGTTCGTCGGCATGGGCGAGAAGATGGACGCGATCGAGCCGTTCCATCCGGGCCGGGTCGCAGGCCGCATCCTGGGCATGGGCGATGTCGTCAGCCTGGTCGAGAAGGCGGCGGCGACGGTCGAGAAGGAAGACGCGGACAAGCTTGCGGCCAAGATGGCCAAGGGTCAGTTCGACATGAACGACCTGCGCACCCAGCTGCGGCAGATGACCAAGATGGGCGGGCTGGGCGCGCTGGCTGGCATGATGCCGGGCATGAAGAAGGCCAAGGCAGCGATGCAGGCGAGCGGCATCGAGGACAAGGTGCTGGTGCACATGGATGCGATCATCGGATCGATGACGCCCAAGGAGCGCGAGAAGCCCGGCCTTCTGAATGCCAAGCGCAAGATCCGCATCGCCAAGGGATCGGGCACCACCGTGCAGGACGTCAACCGGGTGATCAAGATGCACCAGGAGATGGAAGGCGCGATGAAGAAGATCCGCAAGATGGGCGGATTGAAGGGCCTTGCTGCCATGTTCGGCGGCGGCGGCGGTGGAGACGGCGGCATGGGCGGCCTTGGCGGCGGCAAGATGCCGACCGAGGACGACATTGCCGGGCTGCTCGGCGGCGGTGGCGGCAAGGGCATTGCCGGCGGGCTTCCGGGTCTTCCGGGCGGACTTCCCCCCGGTTTTCAGAATTTCAACAAGAAGAAGTGATTTCGTTTTTCAAATTCATCAGAAAGGTAAGGTCTACAATGTCGATTTCCATGCGTCTGTCGCGCGGCGGTTCCAAGAAGCGCCCCTATTACAAGATCGTCGTCGCCAACAGCCGCGCGCCCCGCGACGGCAAGTATCTTGAGCAGATCGGCACCTACAACCCGCTGCTCGCCAAGGATTCGGGCGAGCGCGTGAAGATCAACGAAGAGCGCGCCAAGCACTGGCTGTCGGTCGGCGCGCAGCCCACCGATCGCGTGGCCCGTTTCCTCGATGCCGCCGGCCTCAAGGAGCGCAAGGCTACCGTGAACCCCAAGAAGGGCGAGCCGGGCGAAAAGGCCAAGGAACGCGCCGAGGAAAAGGCCGCCAAGCTGGCTGAGGCCGAAGAAGCCGCCAAGGCCGCTGCCGAAGCTCCGGCTGCTGAAGAAGCTCCGGCTGAAGAAGCCGCTGCCGAACAGGCCGAAGGCTGATCGACTGAGCCGGAGTGGTCCTGTCCGGCCACTCCGGTTCCGGTTCTGCAATGTCTGATCGCCCCATCACCCTGGCCGTGATCGTCGGCGCGCATGGCGTGACCGGCGAGGTGCGCGTGAAGCTCTTCGGCTCGGGGATCGATGCGCTGAAGGCGCACAAGAGCTTCAACAACGGCGCGCTGACGCTCAAGTCGCTGCGCCCGCAAAAGGATCTCGGCATCGCGCGCTTTGCCGAGATCGCCGACCGCAATGCGGCAGAGGCCGCACGCGGCACCGAACTCACCGTTCCCCGTTCCGCGCTCCCGCCGCTGGGCGAGGGCGAATATTATCATGCCGACCTGATCGGATTGCCCGTGGTGTCTGAAATCGGCGCCGCGCTCGGCACCGTGCGCGCGGTCGAGAATTTCGGCGCGGGCGATGTGCTCGACATCGTGGGCGAAGACGGCAAGAGTTTCATGGTGCCGGTGACCGCGGGGGAAATCGACGAAACCCGCGTCGTCATTGACCCGGTCTGGGCCGAATAGTATATACAGCACGTATATACAGGAGGCTCTGATGGGCAAGGAATATCGCGCAAAGAGCTTCAAGTCGGGCAACTCCGTCGCCATCCGCATGCCCGCCGCGCTGGGCATCGAGCCGGATCGTGAGTGGACCATCGTCGAAAAGGATGGTGCGCTTGTGATCGGGCCAGCCCCCGAGCAGGCCAAGAAAATCGATGTCAGCGGTTTCTGGGGCAAGGCACCGGGCCTGCATGTTCCTGTTCGCGAGGATTTCGAAGAGCGGCCAAGCTCCATCGATGCTAGGTCGAAATTGGGCCGGTGAGCGTTCATTATCTGATCGATTCGGACTGTGCCGTCTATGCCATGACAGCAACGTTCGAGCCGTTGCGGCATCGTCTTGAGCAATGCGAACCCGGCGAGGTCGCGCTTTCGGCCGTTACCTTTGCGGAGATTTTTCTGGGGTCAAAGCAGGGTAAACCGCCGCCTGTCGAGGTGGTCGAGGCGTTTCTGCTGCAGATACCTCTGCTGCCATTTGATGAGGCCGCGGCAAGAGCCTATGCTGAATTGCCCTTCAAGCGAGCCCGTTTCGACCGACTGCTGGCTGCGCATGCGCTGAGCATCGGGGCGACCATCGTAACGAACAACGAAGGCGATTTTGCCGATATCCCTGGCCTGAAGGTCGAGAACTGGACGCTATGACCTTCGCTGCCCAAGTTCTCACGCTCTACCCGGAAATGTTCCCCGGGCCGCTGGGTCATAGCCTCGCCGGGCGGGCGCTTGCCGAGAGGCGGTGGTCGCTCGATGCCATCCAGATCCGCGATTTTGCGACCGACAAGCACCGGAGCGTCGATGATACGCCGGCGGGCGGCGGGGCAGGGATGGTGCTGCGCGCCGATGTGCTTGCGAGCGCGGTCGATCATGCGCTGGAACGCTCTCCCCATGCCCCAGTCATCGCGATGACGCCGCGCGGCGCGCCGCTGACGCAAGCCCGCGTGCGACAGCTGGCGGCGGGGCCGGGGGTCACCATCTTGTGCGGGCGATTCGAGGGATTCGACCAGCGTCTGTTCGACGCGCGGCCGATCGAGGAGATTTCGATCGGCGATTACGTGCTTTCGGGCGGAGAAACCGGGGCTTTGGTGCTGCTTGACGCTTGCGTTCGGCTATTGCCCGATGTAATGGGCGCGTCTTCCAGCGGAGACGAAGAATCGTTCGAGAACGGTTTGCTCGAATATCCGCACTACACCCGACCTCAAATCTGGGAAGGGCGTGCGATCCCCGAAGTGCTGCGATCGGGGGATCACGCGAAAATCCGGGCCTGGCGCGAAGCGCAGGCTGCGGAGATCACACGGCTAAGGCGGCCGGATCTTTGGGAGCGCCATGGGGGCACTCCGGATCGGTCGCCCTCTGGTGCGCGGCGAAAGACATGAGGACAGGTCGATGAACCTTATCCAGACGCTCGAAGCGGAAGCTATCGAGGAATTCAAGTCGAAGAAGTCCATCCCCGATTTCCGGGCTGGCGATACCGTTCGCGTCGGCGTGCGCGTGGTCGAAGGCGACCGCACCCGCGTCCAGAATTACGAAGGCGTGTGCATTGCACGTTCGAACCGGGGCCTGGGCTCCAACTTCACCGTGCGCAAGATCTCGTTCGGTGAGGGCGTCGAGCGCGTGTTCCCGCTCTATTCGCCGAACATCGATTCGATCACCGTCGTCCGTCGCGGTGTCGTGCGTCGTGCGAAGCTCTATTATCTGCGTGGCCTGACCGGCAAGCGCGCTCGTATCGCCGAGCGCCGCGACAACCGTCCGGCAAAGGAAAATGCCGAGGGCTGAACCCTTTTCGGCATAGCCTGAGACAAGCAAGAGGGCGGTCCGCAAGGGCCGCCCTTTTTCGTTGCGCTCGGGCGCAGCTTTGCGCAGGGATGCGCGATGGCATTACCTCCCGGACCCGCACAGCAGATCATTCCTCGCGCGATGGCGCAGCTCAAGGCGGGTGATGCCGCCGCTGCCCGGCTGACCTTTTACGGCCTGCCGCCCGCTGACCAGGCGCATCCCGACTGCCTGTTCGTGCGGGCGCTGATCGATCGCGCGCTCGGAAGGCTCGACGATGCCCGCCAGGCGCTGGCGAGCGCGATCGAGGCAGACGCGATGATCCCGCAGCTGTGGAAGCTCTATGCCGAAGTGCTGGACGCTCTGGGCAACCCTGCCGAGGCGCTGCGCGCGGTTGACCGCGCCGCAGCCATTGCCCCGGGTTATGTCGACGCGTGGCATGACATGGCGGCGCTGGCGATGCGGATGAGCGAACTCGATCTCGCCGAGCAGGCGCTGGTCAACCTTGGCAGGGTCAAGCCGGACGATGCCCGGCTGCCTGCACTCCGCGCCGCTCTGGCCCAGGCGCGCGGCGACCATGATGCGGCGATCGAAGGATTTCGCGCGGTGCTCGGCGCCAAGTCGAACGACCGGCGCGCGTTGCACAATCTGGCGGTGTCCTTGCGCGAGACCGATCGGCACGAGGAGGCGCTGGCGGCGGTGGATGAGGCCCTGCGGCACCGGATCGACCTGCCGGAAACCCATACGTTGCGCGCGCATCTGCTGGCCGAGCTGGGTCGTTACGACGCGGCGATCGACCAGTATCGCGATGTCATCGCCCGCTTTCCCGAGTTTCTCGATGCGCACGAGACCTTCGCCCGGCTTCTGCCGCAGCTGACAGGGGGCAGTGCGCTGGCGTTGAACGGCTATCGGGCGTCGCTGGGTGACCGGCCCGGGTCCAGGCCGCTATGGCTGTCGGCGATCGCGACGGCCAAGGCGCTGGGCGAAATCGATCAGATGCGCGCCTGGGCCGACGAGGCGCTGGCGCGGTTTGGGGATACGCCCGACATGCTGTTCCTGCGCGCCACCGCCGATATTGCCGCGCGCGACTGGCACGCGGCACGGCCCCGGCTGGAAGCGCTGGTTGCCGCGCATCCGGACAGCCATAGCGCGCAGCTCAACCTGGCGCATGTGCTGCTTGCGCAGGGCGATGCGAAGGGCGCCGAGACGCATGCCCTGGAAGCGTCGCGGCTGAATCGCGACGACCAGTCCGCCTGGTCGCTGCTGACGATCATCTGGCGGCTGCTGGACGATCCGCGCGAGGCCTGGCTGGCCGATTACGATCGGTTCGTGATGCCGGTCGATCTTGCTGCTCCCGAGGGCTGGAGCGACATGCCGAGCTTCCTCGCCGAACTGAAACCCGTGCTCGAGGCGCTGCACACGACGCAGTTGCACCCGGCCGAACAGACGCTGCGCGGCGGCACCCAGACGCGTGGCCTGCTGTTCCAGAAGCGCCATCCCGCGATCCAGGGGCTCAAGGCTTCCATCCATCATGCGATCGCCAGCCAGCTCGCCGGGCTGACTTTCGACATGGATCATCCGTTCCTTGGACGGATGGGCGACGATATCCGATTTGCCGGCTCCTGGTCGGTGCGGCTGGCGAGCGAGGGTTTTCATGTCAGCCATATCCATCCGGCGGGCTGGCTGAGCTCGGCCTGCTATATCAGCCTGCCGCCCGAAGTCGCGCATGGCGATGACAATGCGGGGGCGCTGCAGTTCGGCGTGCCCGACAGCGTGTTCGGGCTGGACCTTGCACCCCGCAGGATAGTTGCCCCTGCCGAAGGACGGCTGGTGATCTTCCCCAGCTATATGTGGCACGGAACGCTGCCGTTCGAGAGCGCCGCCCATCGCATGACCGTAGCATTTGATGCGATGCCCCAAGCGGTGCTTTCGATGAACAATATTCTGGTGTGAATTCGCGTTTTGTGGGTCATTTAGTTGCACCGGTAACCGGCGGTTTGAAATAGTCAGCCACAGACTGTCGCATTGGGGTTACTCGCGGCTTGTATTGCCGGGGGTAAAGGGCTAGGCGCGCCGGTGCATTTGCACTGGAGGTTAGATCAAGTGGGTTATCGTGTTGCCGTTGTCGGCGCGACCGGAAATGTCGGTCGCGAAATGCTCGCCATCCTGGCGGAGCGCGAGTTTCCGATTGCCGAGATTGCGGCGGTCGCCTCGCCGCGCTCGACGGGATCGATGATCGAGTTCGGCGAAACCGGCAAAATGCTCAAAGTCCAGAATATCGAGCATTTCGATTTCACCGGCTGGGACATCGCGCTGTTCGCCGCAGGCTCGGCCGCAACCAAGATCTATGCGCCCAAGGCTGCCTCGCAAGGCTGTGTGGTGATCGACAACTCGTCGCTCTATCGCATGGAGCCGGACGTGCCGCTGATCGTGCCGGAAGTGAACCCCGATGCGATCGACGGCTATACGCAGCGCAACATCATCGCCAACCCCAATTGCTCGACTGCGCAGCTGGTCGTCGCGCTGAAGCCGCTGCACGATGCCGCGACGATCAAGCGCGTCGTCGTCGCCACCTATCAGTCGGTGTCGGGCGCGGGCAAGGAAGGCATGGACGAGCTGTTCGAGCAGTCGCGCAACATCTTTGTCGGTGACAGCGCCGAGCCGAAGAAGTTCACCAAGCAGATCGCGTTCAACATCATTCCGCATATCGACGTGTTCCTGGACGATGGATCGACCAAGGAAGAGTGGAAGATGGTGGTCGAGACCAAGAAGATCCTCGACCCCAAGATCAAGCTGACCGCGACCTGCGTGCGTGTGCCCGTGTTCGTCGGCCATTCGGAAGCGGTGAACATCGAGTTCGAGAACGAGCTGAGCGCCGAAGACGCACAGAAGATCCTCCGCGAAGCCCCCGGCATCATGCTGGTCGACAAGCGCGAAGACGGCGGATACGTGACCCCGGTCGAATGCGTCGGCGATGGCGCGACCTATATCAGCCGCGTGCGCGACGACAGCACGGTCGAAAACGGCATTTCGCTGTGGTGCGTGTCGGACAACCTGCGCAAGGGCGCCGCACTCAACGCGGTGCAGATCGCCGAACTGCTCGGTCGCCGCCACCTCAAAAAGGGCTGATCTTGCCGCGATGATAGCGTTTTGCTATCATCGCGCGCATGGGACAGGCCTTGATCCGCAAGATCAGCGATGAAACGCTGGAAAGCTATCGTGCCCTCGCGCGTGAGCGGGGCACATCGCTTGAGGCGGAACTGCGCGATCTGATCGAGGCGCACCGTCCGCTGGTGAAAAAGCCTGCTGCGCAGTTGCGGCAACTTTCGGACAAAGCGCTGGCTTTGACAGCGCCGGATGCGCCGCTGGGTAGCGACAGTACGATGATGGTCCGTGAAGATCGCGACACCCAGCACGGCAAATGGACCGATGACGCTGGTCGTTGACGCCAGCGTAGCTGTCAAATGGCTGGTCCGCGAGCACGATACTGATGCGGCGCGTCAGCTCTTCGCTTTGCCCGACCCACTGATTGCGCCTGACTGGTTGATCGTCGAGGCCGCCAACACCTTTTGGCGCAAGGTCAAGGCGGCGGAGCTGGCAGAAGGCAATGCCAAGCAGAATCTCAATGATCTGCCTGAGTTCTTCAGCCGTCTATATCCGTCGCCCGGACTGGTCAGCGGTGCTCTTGCCATCGCCTTTCACGTTCGACACCCGGTTTATGACTGCCTCTATATCGAGCTGGCCCGGCAAATGGGATGCAGGATGGTCACGGCGGACAAGGAATTGCTGAAACGGGTGGCCGGTTCGGAATATGCCGATCTGGTTGTCGATCTTGGCATCTATGCGATGCCCGAAAGTCCCACCTGACCCGCTCATTCCCCGATATGCACCGGCGCTCCGCCCATGTTTGCGGGTCGCTTGAGCAGCAGCAGCAGCGGGATGGCGCACAGGTTGACGATCATCATCGCGTGGAAATCGTCGATATAGGCGACCATCGCTGCCTGGCGGTTCACCTCGCCGTTGATCGCCATCATCGCCGCATCGCCCAGCGCGCCGAACCTTTCTATCGTGCCGGAATCGATCGCGGAGAGCGAGCTGTCGGTGATATGCGAGGCAAGGTCGCCATGGCTGACCTGGATGTTGCGGCCGAGCAGCGCGGTCATGGCCGAGATGCCGACCGATGCGCCGATGCTACGCGACAGGTTGAGCAGGCTGGCCCCATCGGTGCGATGGCGCGGCTGCAGGGTGGCGAACGCGGTCATGTTGAGCGGGATGAACACCAGCCCCATGCCCAGGCCCTGGACCAGGCCGGCCACGACCATCGGCTGCCAGCTCATTTCGAGTGACCAGCCGGTCATCATGTACAGCGAATAGGTCGAGATCGAGGCACCGGTGACCATCAGATAGCGCGGGTCGATTTTCGTCACCAGGCGGCCGGCTATCGCCATCGATACGAGAATGCCGAAACCGCGCGGGGCGAGCAGCAGGCCGGTGTCGAGCACGGTATAGCCGAACAGCTGCTGCAGCATCGGTGGCAGCAGCGCCATGCTGGCGAACATGACCATGCCGACGACGAGCATGAACAGCAGGGCGGCGGACATGTTGGGATTGCCCAGCAGCGAACGGTCGAACAGCGGTTGCCTGCCCCAGGTCATATGGACCGCGAACATCCACAGACAGCCGATGGCAATGGCGCCTTCGATCAGGATTTCGGTGCTGTCCAGCCAGTCGAGCTGGGTGCCGCGGTCGAGCATCACCTGCATGCTGGCGAGCCCGAGCGCGAGCATCGAAAAGCCGAACAGGTCGAATCGCCGGTCGGTCTTCGGACGGCTGGGCAGCAGCCACAGCATCAGGATGACCGTGACGATGCCGAGCGGCACGTTGATCAGGAACACCCAGCGCCAGTTGTAATTTTCGGTGAGCCATCCACCGATCACCGGTCCCATGATCGGCCCTACCATGATGCCCATGCCCCAAAGCGCCATGGCCTTGGCCTGCTTGCTCGGCGGGTTGATGTCCATCAGCACGGTCTGCGACAACGGGCCGATGAACGCGGCGCTGATCCCCTGAAAGGCGCGGAACAGCACCATCTCGCCCAGCCCCGTCGCCGCGCCGCAAAGCAGCGAGGACGCGGTGAAGGCGATTACCGCCCAGATGAACAGGTTGCGTGATCCGATCCGCTCGGCCAGCCAGCCGGTGATCGGGATCGCGATCGCCGAGGCGACGAGATAGCTGGTCAGCGCCCAGGTCACCGTTTCCGACGTCGCGCCCAGGCTCGATTCCATGTGCGGCAGCGCGACATTGGCGATGGTGGTGTCGAGAATCTGCATGATCGACGCCATCATCACCGCCAGTGTCAGCAAACCGTGGTGTTTGACCGGCAGCGTCGCAAAATCGCCCTGCGCAGCGGACGGCGGTGCGGCATGGCGTGCGGGGGCAGGGGCGGCGCGGCTGGCCATTGCCGGTTACTTGCGCTCGCCGGTGTCGATCGTGACCTCGGCAGAGAGCCCCGCGATCAGGCGGCGGTCAGTTGGCTTGTCGAGCCGGATCCGCACCGGCACGCGCTGCGTCACCTTCACCCAGTTGCCAGTCGCATTCTGCGCGGGCAGCACCGAGAATTCCGCGCCGGTGCCTGCGCCGATGCTCTCGACCCGTCCGGACAGCTTGAGATCGGGATAGGCGTCGAGCGTCACCTCGGCGGGCTGGCCCACGCGCATATGGTCGAGATCGGTTTCCTTGAAATTGGCCTCGATCCAGCTGCGGTCATCGACCACCAGCGTCAGCGCGGGGAGGCCGACGACCATGGCTTGCCCCTTTTGCAGCCGGTCCGCCTGCACGACGCGGCCGCTGACCGGCGCGCGGATGACGGTGCGGGCGAGGTTGAGCGCAGCGGTCTCGCGGCGCACGCGCGCCTGGGCGATCGCGGGATTGACCCCGGGCACCGCGCTGCCGGTGGCGAGCTTGGCGCGCGCATCGGCGGCATCGGCCTGCGCGGCCCGAAGCTGTTCGCGCGCCATCTGCACGCGACGTTCGGCCTCGTCGAGCCGCGCCTTGGTGGTGAAACCGCGCGCCATCAGCGCCTGCTGCCGCTCGAGATCGATCCTGGCATAATCGATCGCGTCCTGTGCGGCAGCGATGCCCACGCCGGTCGAGCGCGCCTCGCTGGCGAGCGTTGCGACCGAGACTTCGGCCCCGGCAATATCCGCATCCGCCTGGCGCACCGCGAGTTCATAGGGCTGCGGATCGATGCGGAACAGCACGTCGCCCGCCTTGACCGCCATGTTCTCGCGCACCCGCACGTCGATGATCGGGCCGCCGACCTCGGATGTCACCGCAACCTTGTCCTGCTGCACATAGGCATTGTCGGTCGAGACATAGCGGCCGCCTGACATCCAGTAATAGCCGCCCGCAACCGCCAGCGCGAGCGGGACCGAGACCATCACCACCCGCTTCAGCCACTTGCGCGGGGCCTTTTCCGCTGGCTGCGGCGGCACGGGAGAAGGGGAGGGTGCGCCCTGAGGCGATTCGACTTCCATCATGTCCTCGCCCACCGATATGCGCTCGTCGCGGTCAAGCATCGACGGCCTCCTTGCGCGAGAGATTGGCGCGAACGCGCTCGACCAGCCCGGCGAGCACCTGGCGCTCGTCTTCGCTGAGCCCGGCAAAGGCATGATCCTCGACCCGCCTGGCTTCGACTTCCAGCTGGCGGATCAGCCCGTCCGCCTTGTCGGTGAGATACAGGTTCCAGGCGCGCCGGTCATTGGGGTCGGGCTTGCGACAGACCATGCCGCTATCGGCCAGCCGGTCGATCATCCGCGACAGTGTGATCGGCTCGACCTCGAGCAGATCGGCCAGCTCGCTCTGCCGCATGCCCGGTTCGCGCTTCAACCGGGCAACGGTGCGCCATTGCAGGCTGGTCATGCCCAGATCGCGCAACATGCCATCAAGGGTGCGGCGATAGAGCCGCGCGGTGTCGTTGAGAAGAAAACCTACCGAGTCTGTCATGGCATGCGATATAATAGCATATGACATTATATGGAAGTGCAGTCAGCACAATTCCGTTTGCGCTAAACGCAATCTTTTGGCAGTCTGTGTGACATGACACTCACAGCCGATATCTTCTGGTCGTTCCGCTCGCCCTACAGCTATCTCGCGATGCGCCGCTATCGTGCAATGGAACAGCAATATGACCTCACGCTCAACCTTCGTCCGGTCTATCCGCTGGCGGTGCGCGAGCCGACCTTCTTCGAGCGCAACCATCCCGGTTGGCTGCGCTACACGCTGACCGACGTGTTCCGCCTGTCGCAATATCTCGGCATTCCGTTCTTCCCGCCCAATCCCGATCCGATCGTGCAGAACATGGCCACGCGGACGATCGCGGCGGATCAGCCCTATATCTATCGCATTACCCGCATGGGCCAGGCCGCAGCACGCATGGGCATGAGCCTTGCCTTCTGCGATGAGGTATCGCAGCTCATCTGGGGCGGGACCGCAAACTGGCACGAGGGCGATCACCTCAAGCATGCCGCCGAACGCGCGGGGCTCGACCTCGCCGAACTCGACGCTATCGCGGTTGCCGACGCCGAAGCGCTCGATGCCGAGCTCGCTGCGAACCAGGAAGCGCTCGAAATGGCCGGCCATTGGGGCGTTCCGACCCTGGTCTTCCAGGGCGAACCCTTTTTCGGCCAGGACCGCATCGGACTTGCCATCTGGCGCATGGAGCAGGCAGGCCTTAAAGAGCGGGGATGACCGCTTCAGCCAACAGCATCACCACCACCCGCATTCGCTCCTTCGACGGCACTGAACTTGCCTTGCACGAGACGGGGGAGGGCAGGCCGCTGCTGTTGCTGCATGGGCTGTTTTCCAGCGCGGAGACCAACTGGATCAAGTTCGGGCACGCGGCGAAGCTCGCGGCGGCGGGTTTTCGCGTCATCATGCCCGATCTGCGCGCGCATGGGCAGAGCGGCGCGCCGCATGATCCGGCGGCCTATCCGCGCGACGTACTGGTCGATGATGCGCTGTCGCTGATCGACACGCTCGGGCTCGACGATTTCGATCTCGGCGGATTTTCACTCGGCGCGCGAACGACGGCCAAGCTGCTGGCGGCGGGCGTGACGCCGGGCAAGGCGATCCTCGCGGGCATGGGCTGGGAAGGGCTGACCGGCTGGACGCGTCGGCGCGATTTCTTTGTCACCGCGATCGATCGGCGCGACGAGGTGAAGCGCGGAGACCCGCATTTCATGGCGGTCGCCTTCATGAAGACGCAGGGGATCGATCCGGTAGCGGCGCGGCTGCTGCTCGACAGTTTCGGTGTGGTCGATACCGATGCACTGGTGGCGCGCGACGTCCCGGTGCTGGTGGTCTGCGGGGCGGATGACCAGGACAACGGTTCCGCACCCGAGCTGGCGCGCCAGCTGAAACATGCGACCTATCGCGAGATCAAGGGTACGCACATGTCGAGCGTGCTCGAACCGGCGCTGGCCGAAGAAATGGTTTCATTTCTGACCACTTGACGCTGCATCGCTGCGGTTCCATCGTCCCGCGCGAATTGCCGTTCGCACAAGGACCAGCCGCATGAAATCGCTCAAATCGCTTGCTTCCGTGATCGCGCTGTCGGTCGCGACTGTCGCCGCCCCGGCCTTTGCCGAAGAGGCCGCCCCGCAAACCGCTGCCGCCAAGCCGACCGCCGACGATGCCGAGGCCTTTATCGCGGCGGCGGAGAAGGAGGGCTTCGATTACACGGTCTCGGCCAGCCGGGTGTTCTGGATCAATTCGACCTATCTGACCGACGATACCAACGCGCTCGCCGCCGAGGTCGGGGCCAAGGGCACCGAGATGCAGGTGCGCTTCGCGCTCGAAGCGGCGAAGTATAACGACGTCCCGGGCCTGAGCGCGGAAACGCGGCGCAAGCTCGACAAGCTGCGCGGCGGCATCGTCCTGCCCGCGCCGACCACCGAAGGCGCTGCGGCCGAGCTCAACACCATCGCCACCGAGCTTCAGTCGATCTACGGCAAGGGCAAGGGCACGCTCGATGGCAAGTCGGTCAGCGGTTCGGACATCGAAGCCGCGATGGGCGATGTCCGCGATCCGGCGAAGCTCAAGGAAATGTGGGTCAGCTGGCACGACAATGTCGGCGCGCCGATGAAGGACGATTACGCCCGCATGGTCGAGATCGCCAACCAGGGCGCGCGCGAGCTTGGCTTCAAGAATGTCGGCGCGATGTGGCGCGGCCAGTATGACATGAGCGCGGACGAGTTCGCGGCGCTCACCGAGAAGCTGTGGCAGCAGGTCAAGCCGCTCTATGACGATCTGCACTGCTACACCCGCACCAAGCTCAACGAGAAATATGGCGATGCGGTGCAGCCCAAGACCGGCCCGATCCGCGCCGATCTGCTCGGCAACATGTGGGCGCAGGAATGGGGCAACATCTACGACGTTGTGGCCCCCGCAGGCGCGGGCGATATCGGCTATGACGTGACCGAATTGCTCAAGGCGAAGAATTACGATCCGCTCAAGATGGTGAAGGGTGGCGAGGGCTTCTTCTCGTCATTGGGCTTCGCGCCGCTGCCCGAGACCTTCTGGCAGCGCTCGCAATTCGTGAAGCCGCAGGACCGCGAGGTGGTGTGCCATGCCTCGGCCTGGGACATCGACAACAAGGACGATATCCGCATCAAGATGTGCATCAAGGTGAATGCCGACGACTTCACCACGATCCATCACGAGCTGGGGCACAATTATTATCAACGGGCCTATAACAAGCAGGATCCGCTGCATCTCGACGGCGCGAATGACGGCTTTCACGAGGCGATCGGCGACATGGTGGCGCTTTCCATCACGCCCGATTATCTCGTCGAGATCGGCCTGCTCGACAAAGCCAAGGTGCCCGGTGCGGACAAGGATCTGGGCCTGTTGCTGCGCCAGGGCATGGACAAGCTGGCGTTCCTGCCCTTCGGCCTGCTGGTCGATCGTTGGCGCTGGGGCGTGTTCGACGGCTCGATCAAGCCCGCCGATTACAACGATGCGTGGACTGCGCTGCGCCTGCAATATCAGGGCATCGTGCCTCCGGCGGAGCGTCCGGACAATGCGTTCGATCCGGGCGCGAAATACCATATCCCCGGCAACACGCCCTATACGCGCTATTTCCTTGCGCGCATCCTGCAGTTCCAGTTCTACAAGGCGGCCTGCGACATCGCCGGCTGGAAGGGACCGCTCCATCGTTGCAGCTTCTATGGCAACAAGGAAGTGGGCAACCGGCTGAACGCGATGCTGGAAATGGGGGCATCCAAGCCCTGGCCCGATGCGCTCGAAGCCTTTACCGGTTCGCGCGAGATGGATGGCAGCGCGCTGGTCGAATATTTTGCGCCGCTGCAGACCTGGCTCAAGGACCAGAACAAGGGCAAGCAGTGCGGCTGGTGAGCCGCGCCTTTCAGAACCCCATCATCTAGCAACAAGGGCAAGCGACGCGGCTGGAAGGCCGTTTCGCTTGCCCTTGCTGGTTGATGGAGTGGAAAATTTGGGGCCTGTCTTCCTGAAGCGGGGGGCGCCTCTATCTGGAAAACAGGCCCCGAGACACCGCGCGTGAGGGAATCGCGCGCTGCGCCTGACGGTCCGTCAATCAATGAACGTTATAGGGCGCCCCTGCGGCGCTCGTGGTCGAGGGAACAACGTTCTGATCGACATAATCGCTATTTTCATCTGCAGCGGTGGCAGCTGCCTGCTTGCCGCGGCGCGACAGGGCGATCGCCGCTGCAATCAGCGCGATACCACCTGCTGCCAGACCGAGCGTCAGCGCCGGATGCGCCCTGGCCTGCTGGGCGGCATAGCGGCTGTTTTCGCTGACCTTTTCGGACAGCTCGCGGGCCACGACGGAGAGCCGTTCGCTGGCGTTCTGTGCCAGTTCGTCGGCCTTGTCGCGCAAGGGTCCCATTTCGGTGGTCAACGACTTGGCATTGTCGCTGATGATGGCAGCGGCTGCCGAGGCATTGCGCTTGGCGAGATCGGAAGCGATGCGCGCATTTTCCGCGATCACTTCACCCGCCAGCCGGGCGGTTTCGGTCGCCTTGGCGCGAAGCTCGTCACGGTTCTGATTGACCGAGGCAAAGGCGCTGGCAGCTTCGGAGCGCGCACGCTCGGCCAGGTTCAATGCGTCGGTCTTGATCCGCTCGGCGGCGGTCTTGATGGCATCACTCATGGTGATCTCCTTGTACAATAAGGTAATTGGGTCCCCTGCACCGGATTGATTACGCCGATACAGGCAGAATGTTCCCTCGCGATCCGACCCGGGTGCGATTTCTTTCGACGACTGGATATGCATACGACCACCGGATTGCTCCGGCGGCCGCTGCATCTGTTCCTGCTGGGGTAAGACCCGGTATCAGGCCGCCGGCTCAAGCACCGGCCTGGCTTTTTTTGGCCCGTCTCCCGGGCCGGTACCGGGGCTGTCCGCGGCATCCTGCATCTTCTGATAGGGCGAGGCATAGCGGTCGTGCAGATCCTGCCACTCCATCACCATGCTGCCGCCGGTTGCCTTGTGCTGCTTCTCCCACGCACCCAGCATGTCGAGACAGGCATGGTCGATATGGTCGAGATGCTCGACATGGACATGCACCTCGCGGCCGGGCTTCACGGTCTCCAGCACGCTGGCGAGGCGCGGGATCGAGAAGAAGGTCGCCGATCCGTGCAGGAACACGTCGGTGCGGCCCGCCATCTCGTCATCCTCCAGATCGACCCGGACATGCGTGAAGGTATAGACCACCTTGGCCGTCGCCAGCACGAAGCCGATGATCACGCCGGTGAGCAGATCGAACACCACGATGCCGCCCAGCGTGGCGAAATAGATCGCCAGTTCGACACGGCCATAGGAAGCGATCTTCTTGATCTGCGCGATGTTGACCAGCTTGTAGCCGGTATAGACGAGGATCGCGGCGAGCGCTGCGGTCGGGATCAGCGCCAGCAGCCAGGGCAGGGCGACGACGGTCGCCAGAATCCACCCGCCATGCATGATCGCCGAGATGCGCGACTTTGCGCCCGCCTGCACATTGGCCGAGGAGCGGACGATCACGCCCGTCATCGGCAGCGCGCCGACCGCGCCGCAGAGCATGTTGCCGATGCCCTGCGCGCGCAGTTCCTTGTCGTACTTGGTCCGTGGGCCGGTGTGCATCTGATCGACCGCCGTGGCGCACAGCAGCGTTTCGGCACTGGCGACAAAGGCGAAGACCACGCCGAGCAGCAGGATTTCCATGGTCAGGCCGCGCTGCAGCGCTTCCATGGTCGGGATGTTGAGCGAGGCGATGATATTGTCGGGTACGGTGACGCGCTTGATGTCGAACCCGGCAAAGGCCGCGACCATCGTGCCGACGATCACCGCGATCAGCGGCGCGGGGACCACGGCCAGCTGCTTGGGCTTGAACTGGTTCCACAGCAGGATCGCGGCGATGGTCGCTACGCCCGTGATCGCAGCCAGATGATGGCTGTCCATCGCCATCGGGAAGATGGCCTTGTAGATCGCCTCGGGGATCGAGATCAGGTTCTGGATGCCGCTGCCGCGCGGGCTGTCATCGATCATCACGTGGAACTGCGAGCCCAGGATGAGCACGCCGATCCCGGCGAGCATGCCGTGGATGACCGATGGCGAGATAGCGCGGAACCACTGGCCGAGCCGGGCGATGCCCGCGATCAGCTGGAGCGCGCCGGCGATCAGGCCGACGACACCCATCATGATCAGGCCCTGTTCCTGGACCAGTTGATAGCAGAGCACTGCCAGGCCTGCGGCAGGGCCGCTGACCTGCAGCGGCGAGCCCGCCAGAGTGCCGACGACCAGGCCGCCGATAATGCCGGTGATCAGACCGAGCGCGGGGGGCGCGCCCGATGCGATGGCGACGCCAAGGCAGAGCGGAAGCGCCACCAGAAAGACGACGACCGAGGCGAGCAGGTCCTGTGGCCAGCTCCGCTTCATCGTCTCGAATTCACCCATCTGGGCGGTTGCTGCAGTCATGACCAGTGTCCTTGCATGAGGCGATTCTCAGGTTCCGATCAGGCGGCGCACTGATGCTTTTCGAGCGCCAGCGCGGCCATTTCGCTCGCATAATGCTCGTGCACCGGATTGAACTTGCCCGTGGCCTCGTCATAGGCGGTCACGTCACCGGTGCGGATGTCGTAAACCCAACCGTGCAGCTGCAGCTCGCCTGCGGCCAGCCGCACCGCGACGGAAGGGTGCGTCTTCAGATGGTTGAGCTGCAGAATGACGTTCTGTTCGAGCAGCATCTTCATCTTCGCATCATCGTCCAGATCGGCGCCCAGATGCTTGACCACCTCGACTGCCGCACGCGAATAGCCCAACCATTCGCGGACGTGCGGCAGGCTGTCGAGACCTTCGGGGTTCATCGCGCCCTTCATCGCGCCGCATTCGGTATGGCCGCAGACCACGATATGAGGGACCTTGAGTGCGGCGACCGCGAACTCGATCGACGCGGTCATGCCGCCGGTCTGCTGGGTGTGCGGGGGGACGATATTGCCCGCGTTGCGGCAGATGAACAGTTCACCCGGATCGGTCTGGGTGATCATCGCGGTTTCGATGCGCGAGTCCGAGCAGGTGATGAACAGCGCTTCGGGCGACTGGCCCTTGGCCAGGCTTTCGAACAGCTCCTGCTTCTCGGGAAAGACTTCGGTCTGGAAGCGGACGACGCCGGCGGCGAAATGGGGCATGGGGAGGCTCCTTGTTGAGGCTTAAGGGGTGGTTTGATCAGGACCAGAGTTCACGCACCTCGCGCTAATCTCCGGCCAAGGCCGCAGGGGCACGGGCTTCGACAAAGGCGAGCCCGTCGGTGATCCAGCCGGCAATCTGCGGCTGGGCCAGGCGATAGAGATGCTGACGGCCATTGCGCCGTTCCTCGACCATGCGTGCGGTGCGCAGCAGGCTGAGATGCTGGGAAAGGCGCGTCGGCGGCAGGTTCAGCTTTTCCGCAAGCGTGGTGACATCGCATTCGCCGGTGCGAAGCTCCTCGATCAGGCGAATCCGGTCCGGATGCGCGATCAGCTTGAAGACCTCGGCGAGTTCGCGGGCGACTGGAACACGGTGCGGCATGCCATCGAGTATGGCTATCCGCTAAACTAGGTCAATACATACCTGCAAATATATGCAGATGTTACGGTAACGGCGGTTCAGAAAAAGCAAGGGCCGCAATGGTTTGAGCGGCGCTCACCCCAATGCGGCCCTAGTGGTACAGAAACTCTGTTCAGTGCAGGTGGTCAGCGGAACGGCGGCTCATTGAACGCGCGCAGCTTGCGGCTGTGCAGCGAATTGCTCTCGTTGCGCAGCATCTCGCAGGTGCGGATACCGATCTGCATGTGCGCCGCGATCGCCTCCTCGTAGAAGCGATTCGCCTGGCCGGGGAGCTTGAGCTCACCATGCAGCGGCTTGTCCGACACGCAGAGCAGCGTTCCGTACGGTACGCGGAAGCGATAGCCCTGCGCGGCGATCGTGGCGCTTTCCATGTCGATCGCGACCGCGCGCGACTGCGAGAAGCGCAGCGCGCTGGTCGAATAGCGCAACTCCCAGTTGCGGTCGTCGGTGGTGACGACGGTGCCGGTGCGCATCCGCCGCTTGAGGTCCGCGCCGCTGGTCCCGGAAATTTCCTCCGCCGCTTCTGCCAGGGCCTGCTGGATCTCCGCGATCGGCGGGATCGGGATTTCGGGGGGCAGCACCTCGTCCATGATGTGGTCGTCGCGCAGATAGGCATGCGCGAGCACATAATCGCCGATCCGCTGGGTGGGGCGAAGGCCGCCGCAATGGCCGATCATCAGCCATACCTCGGGGCGCAGCACCGCGAGGTGATCGGTGATCGTCTTGGCGTTCGACGGACCGACGCCGATATTGACCAGGGTGATGCCGCCGAAATCGGGCGCGATCAGGTGATAGGCGGGCATCTGGTGCCGGCGCCAGGCGCTGTCGGCGACCAGCTGGCTGGGGTCGGCGCCCGGCTGATCGGTGTAGAGCCCGCCCGCGCCCGATAGCGCGGTATAATGGCCCTTGCCGATCTGGCTGCACGCCCAGCCCACGAATTCATCGACATAGCGGTGATAGTTGGTGAACAGGATGAAGCGCTGGACATGCTCGGGTGGGGTGCCGGTATAGTGCCGCAGCCGCGCCAGCGAGAAATCGGTGCGCAGCCCGTCGAACAACGACAAGGGCCGCTCGCCGCCATAGCCGGACGACAGGAAGCCGTCGGCAATCTCGTCACCGATATCGGCGAGCTCGGTGGTCGGGAAATAGCGTGCCAGCTCGAGCGGGGTGATGCCGCCCAGTTCCGGCCCGGAAATGCCGTCGAGCACGTAAGGGAAGGGGATTTCCTGGTCGCTCGGCCCCACCGACATGACGACATCGTAATTGTCGCTGAGCAGGGTCAGCTGCTCGGTCAGATAGTCGGCGAACATGCGCGGGCGGGTGACCGTGGTGGTGTACACGCCCTGCGCGTTGAGGCGGCCGAAGGACAGGCCTGGCGCCGCCCCGCGTTCGTTGCCGCCATATTCGATGCGCAGGCAGGGATAGCTGAACGCGCCGTTCGTGCGCAGCGCCGGATCGGGCGGCGTGCCGTTCTCGACAAAGGCGCGGATCGCGGTCTGGAGAGTGTGGACCGACTGTTCGTAATGGTCGGCAAGCTGGGTGATGATCGTTTCGATAGTGCTCATGTTAAGCTCTTAACGACTCCAGATGGCACTGTCATTACTGTTGTCTGCGCCCCGGCGAGCGCAAGATTTCAGGCGGTTGCAAGCGCCGCCTCGCGCCGCTTATGATGGCTTAGGGTCGGTTGGCGCGGGATGGAGTGACGGATGACAGGCACGGGCAGGACGATTCGCAGGGGCGGCCCCTTATTGGCAGCAGCGCTGGCGCTGGCGGTCTCGGCGCCGGGAACGGCGCAGCAGCAGCAAGGCAATGCCGACGACCGGATAGAGGTGAACGCCTTCACCCCGACCAGCGTGCGCGAAATCCTGGCCCCATTCGGCAATGGCGTGACCATCGCCGACCGCCAGACGCCCGAGGGCCGCCCGTATGTCGAGGCAAGTTTTGGCCAATTGCGCATCAACATGTTCTTCACCGCCTGTCCGCCGAACCAGCCGACCCAGTGCCAGGGCCTGTACATGCTCGCCTTCTGGCCCAAGCCGGCAGAGCGCAATCCGCAGAATCTTGCGCAGGCTGCAGGCGACTTCAACCGGCTGTACGAGTTCAGCAAGGCGGGCGTATCGGTGGCCGGCGAACCCTTTGTCGCGCGCTATCTGATTAGCGATTTCGGCGTGAAGCGCGGCACGTTGCGGCGCGAGGTGACCAATTTCGTCGTGCTGGCGCAGCGCTTCAACCAGGAAGTGGTGAGCCCGCCAGCGCAGTGAGGCGTATAGCGGCGGACGGCGCTGGACGCGTTCCCCTCCCTGGCCAGGGATGGGTAAGGGGTGGGTCGTTTGCGCCCAGCTATGCGCAATCTCGCTCACCCACCCCCAACCCCTCCCTTGAGAGGGAGGGGAGTCTGGATGAGCATTGCCCATGACCAAAAAAAGGCCGGGCTCCAACGCTGGAACCCGGCCTTCTTGATGAACCGTGACCTTTCGATCAGGCGGCGGCGTCTTCGCCTTCGCCTTCTTCGGGCTCGTCAACCGGGATGGTGCCCGGCTCGGCATTGGGGTCGAACTTTTCGACGAAGCCGGCGGGTGCCTGGTCTTCCTCGAACATCTGCGCCATCACGTCGACGCCGGCCTTCTGCAGCTCGGCTTCGTCGTCGCTGCGCGCGACGTTGACGGTAACGCTGACCGACACTTCCGGGTGCAGCGCGATCTTGACCGGGAACACGCCCAGCGTCTTGATCGGGCGCTCCAGGATGATCATCGCCTTGGTGACATTGGCACCATCGGCGTTGAGCGCGTCGGCGATGTCGCGGACCGACACCGAACCATAGAGCTGACCGCTGTTCGACGAGGCGCGGATCAGGACGACCTGCATGCCGTCGACCGACTCGGCGCGCTTGGCCGCTTCGTCGCGCTTGGCGAGGTTTTCGGCCTCGATGCGCTCGCGATTGGCCTCGAACACCTTGCGGTTGGCTTCATTGGCGCGCAGCGCCTTCTTGTTGGGCAACAGGAAGTTGCGGGCATAGCCGTCCTTCACGGTGACGACGTCACCGATCGAACCCAGCTTCTCGATCCGTTCGAGCAAAATGATCTGCATGTCCCTTGCTCCTTACTTCACGATGTACGGCAGCAGGCCGATATGGCGAGCGCGCTTGATGGCCTTGGACAGCTCGCGCTGCTTCTTGCCGGAAACCGCGGTGATGCGGCTGGGGACGATCTTGCCACGTTCGGACATGAAGCCCTGAAGCAGGCGCACATCCTTGTAATCGATGGCGGGAGCGTTCTTGCCCGAAAACGGGCAGGACTTGCGGCGGCGGAAAAATGGGCGTGCCATGTGTCGTTATCCCTTTCTGTCTCAGGCTTCGCGGTCGCGGCGCGGGCGCCGTTCGCGGTCCTGCTTGCGCATCATCACCGACGGGCCGCTTTCCAGCTCGTCGACGCGCACGGTCAGGTAACGGATGATGTCTTCGTTGATCGAAGTCTGACGCTCCAGCTCGGCGACGACGCCGGCGGGGGCTTCGATGTTCAGCAGAACGAAGTGCGCCTTGCGGTTCTTCTGAATCTTGTAGGCGAGGTTGCGCAGACCCCAGGTTTCGGTCTTGGTGACCTTGCCTTCGTTCTGTTCGACAATCTCGGTTGCGGTCTGGGCCAGCGCGTCCACCTGGGCCTGGGACAGGTCCTGGCGCGCCAGAAACACATGCTCGTACATCGGCATGTTGGCTTCCTTTACTCATCTGCCGATCGCTGATGCGCGCCCCATGCGACACACCCCTCCGGCTTTCTTCATGCCAGGGTCGAGGGTCACTCGTCCGAGGGCAAGCGCGGGCTAATACCCAAAAGCCGGAAGAAAGCAAGCGCCGAGACGAGAAAAAGCGGCATGGTGGCGGTGAGCTCCAAGTCCAGTTTATACTCTTTTCCGTCACCCCCGCGAAGGCGGGGGTCCCGCTTCTGGACGGACGTCAGTGCAGATAGCGGGATTCCCGCTTTCGCGGGAATGACGAAGGAAGGGTGCAAATGCCCCAGGCATTGGCCAGCCCGCAGGCTCAGCCCCCGTGATAGATCAGCACCTGGTTGCGCCCGGTATTCTTGGCTTCGTACAGCGCGGCATCGGCGTTGCGCAGCACCTGGCGGTTGGCCTCGCCCGGAATGAACGGCGCAACCCCGGCAGAAAAGGTGATGCGGCCGATGGGCTCGCCATTCTCCTTGTTGACCAGCGAGCGTTCGGCCAGGTCCTCGCGCACCGCATCAATCTGCTTCTTTGCTTCGGCGGTGGTGGTGTTTTCCAGCACGATGACGAATTCCTCGCCGCCATGGCGTGCCAGATGGCAGTTGCCGCGGGTGAAGCCATCGAGCGTCTTGGCGACCAGCTGCAGCACGCGGTCGCCCGCCTCATGGCCATGCGTGTCGTTGACCTGCTTGAAATGGTCGATATCGATGAACGCGACCGAGAGCGGCTCGAACCGTTCCTTGGCGCGGATGGTCGCAGCCGAAAATTGCTGTTCGAACGCCCAGCGGTTGGGCAGGCCGGTCAGCTGGTCGCGCTGTGCCTTTTCATTGGCTTCGTCGAGGCGGCTGCGCATCTGGCTCAGCTTCTTGGTGCTCTCGTCCAGGCTTTCGCTTGCCTTCTTGGTCGATTGCATCATCTGCGTGGTGATCTTGAGCAGCGCCTTGAACTGCGCCTCGATCGGCATGTCGGCCTGTTCGGCGGGATCGAGCTCGCGCATCCAGTCGAGCCGGGTCTGCAGCGCCTCGGCATAGGCCATGCTTTCCTTGCCGCTCTTGCTCAGCGTCTTGAAGCCTCCGGCGAGCAGCGCCTCGCTCTCGGCGACCAGGGCGTTGAGGTCCTGCACCTTCATCTGGCCCTCGCACTCGTCGAGAATTTCCGCAACGGTTTCCGAAGACAATCGCCCTTGGGTATCGAGCTTGCGGTCCACGGCAGCGCGCAGCGTGTTGTTGCCGCCGTTCAGATATTCCCAGGCCAGCTTGTAGTTGTCCGGTACCGGATCGAGCTGCACCTGCTCAAGGAACGAGAAGATCTTGAGATAGTGCTGCTTCTTGATGTTCTCGAAGACGGTCTCCTTCTTCGGAGCCTCCTCTTCGGCCTTGGCCTGGCCTGCCAGGATCGACGCGGCGAGTTTCATCCGGTCCCTGAGATTGCCGCGTGCTGCCTGGAGTTCTGCCATCGGTTGACCCAATCGTCCTTAATTGATCGTTCACTGGACTTAACGACCGGGGACGCGGCGGATTAAGCGACTAAATTGCGCCAGATTATAAATTTTCTCCAGATGTCCGAGGGGTCTGGCTCCATGCGGTGCGGGCTACAGCAAGGCCTGCATAGCGCGGCTGATCGATCAGGCAATTCTCTGCTGCCAGCCGGCGGAGATGGTGGTGCACCGCCGGAGTGACATGCGCCGGATCCTGGCGCAGCGCGGCGACCAGAGCGGGGGCATCATAGCCCAGAATTTCGAGGCGCCTCATCTGACTGGCGCGGAACCCGGGGCCAAGCGCAGCATCGCGCGCTGCCATGCCCAGCGCGTTCACCGCGACCTTCGCTTCGAACTTCGCATGGCCCTGTGCCGTGGCGGCGACCTTCCCATCGAGCCAGAGGCTGACGGCCTTTGTGAGCGCCGAACCGGTCGGCACACCGCTTTCAGCGGCGATGTCCGCCATGGGCCAATCCATCGGCGCGGGGACATCAACCAGTTCGTCCGACAGCATCAGCAGCAGATCGATCTCCACCTCCGACACACGGCGACCGATGACCAGCCGTTCGGGATTGGCCTTGTCGCCGCGCCGCCAGATATCGGCCATGATCAGGCAGCATATGCCCCACCACAGGCACGAATAGACCAGCCAGAACCGGAAGCGCGCCCGGTCGACCGGCGCCCCGGTGATCGCCTCGTAATGCGCCAGCATGTCCTCGGGCTGCGCAAACCCGCCGAGCACCCTGTCGTAGCGCCCGAAGCGCCAGCTGGGGATGCAGCCAAAGGCCAGGTCCTGCACCGGGTCGCCCAGATGCGCCAGCTCCCAGTCAAGCACAGCGGACAGACCCTGAGGCGTGATCAGCAGGTTGCCCATGCGGAAATCGCCATGGCACAGCCGCGGCTCTACCGGCTCCGGCAATGCACGCTCCAGCCAGCCGAACGCGAGCGCGTAGATGGGCGATATTCCGCCCAGATCGCGCCAGCGTTGCTCGAGATCGGCCAGCATCTGGGTCGGGGTGCGATAGGTCAGTGACGAGGGAAGGCTGGCAGGCGCAATCGCGTGGATCGCCGCGAGCTGCTCGGCCCATTGTTGCGGCAGGCTTTCGAGTGCACCTGCATAGGCCGGATCGCGCAGCAGCACATGCGGCAGCGCTTCGCCGGGCGCGCACGCCATGACAAAGCCTTCGCCCAGGCCATCTTCCGGGGCCAAACGTGCGCGCACTGCCGGCGCCATCACGCCATGTGCCCCCGCGCTTTCGATCACATCGGCCTGGCCGTCGAGATCGAGCGCGCCGGAATCGATCGCGGCGTCATCCGCCCGCAATCCTTCGGGCATGCGCCGAAGGATAAGCGCCTCACCGCCCCAGGCGAAGCGCCAGCTCTGCATGCTCGCGCCGCCGGAAAGCCGTTTGAGCTCGGCGAGCGGCCCGGTGCCGCCCAGCTTCGAGCGGCAAAGCGTTTCCAGCCTCTCGGCAAATGCGGTATCATCCATGCCCTGGTGTTAATCGATCGATTAAATCGTCGCAAGCCGCTTGGCAGCAAGTGCCTTGCAACTATGGGGCAACAGGATTAACGGGCGGCGCTTGACGCAGGGGCTGGAGGGCGCCGGCGCGATCTTGTGGGGCGAGGGACGACGACAGTCATGACACGCGCATTCATTTTTCCGGGACAGGGCAGTCAGAAGGTCGGCATGGGCAAGGCCTTGGCCGAAGCGAGCGCCGAGGCGCGCGCCGTGTTTCAGGAGGTCGACGAGGCGCTCGGCCAGAACCTGTTCAAGCTGATGACCGAAGGTCCGGCCGACGAACTGCAGCTGACCGAGAACGCACAGCCCGCGATCATGGCGAACGCGATCGCCGTGTTCCGTGCGCTTCAGGGGCAGGCGGGCGATGTGCCGGTCAGCTTTGCCTATGTCGCCGGGCACAGCCTGGGCGAATATAGCGCGCTGTGCGCCGCAGGGTCGATCGACCTTGCCACCACCGCCCGGCTGCTCAAGCTGCGCGGCCAGGCGATGCAGGCGGCGGTGCCGGTGGGCGAGGGCGCGATGGCCGCGCTGCTCGGCATCGAGTTCGAAGAAGCGGTCAAGGCTGCCGAGCAGGCGGCGGGGGACCAGGTCTGCGCCGTCGCCAACGACAATGCCTTCGGCCAGGCGGTGATCTCTGGCCATGTTGCCGCAGTCGAGCGCTGCCTGCCGATCGCCAAGGAAATGGGGGCGCGCAAGGCGATGATGCTGCCCGTGTCCGCGCCTTTCCATTGCGCGCTGATGCAGCCCGCCGCCGAACGCATGGCCGAGGCGCTGGCCGCGACCGAGATCAGGGATCCCATCGTTCCGCTGTTCGCCAATGTCACCGCCGCACCGGTCGGCGATGCGGGCACGATCCGCACGCTGCTGGTCGATCAGGTGACCGGCATGGTGCGCTGGCGGGAATCGGTGATCGCGATGCGCGATGCGGGCGTCGATCATTTCATCGAACTGGGCGGCAAGGTGCTCGTTCCCATGATCAAGCGCATCGTCGAGGATGTCGACAGCGAGAGCATCGTCGAGATGGGCGATATCGACAGCCTGCTCGAAGCGGTTTGAGGCTTGGAGCAAACTCGCCCATAACGTCCGCTCAACCTGAGCTTGTCGAAGGTCCCGCGCCCACGCTGGCCATTTTGCGTGGCCTTCGACAGGCTCAGGCTGAGCGGGGCAGGGTAGGGGAGAGGCGCATGACAGGAGATACCGAATGTTCGATCTTACAGGCATGACCGCTCTGGTCACCGGCGCGAGCGGGGGCATCGGGTCGGCCATCGCGCGCGGCCTTGCGGCGCATGGGGCGCGGCTGGCGCTTTCGGGCAGCAACGAGGCCAAGCTCAAGGATTTTGCAGCCTCGCTCGGTGGCGATCATGTCGCGCTGACCTGCGACCTGTCGGATGCTGCCGCCGTCGATGCGCTCGTCCCGCAGGCGGTCGAGGCGCTGGGATCGCTCGACATCCTGGTCAACAATGCCGGCATCACCCGCGACAATCTCGCGATGCGGATGAAGGACGAGGAATGGGCGGACGTGATCCGCGTCAATCTGGAAGCTGCGTTCCGCCTGTGCCGCGCCGCCGCCAAGCCGATGATGAAGGCGCGCTTCGGCCGCATGATCTCGATCACCAGCGTGGTCGGCGCGACCGGCAATCCCGGCCAGGCCAATTATGCCGCGTCCAAGGCGGGGCTGGTCGGCATGTCCAAGGCGCTGGCAGCGGAACTCGCCAGCCGCAACATCACCGTCAATTGCGTCGCGCCGGGTTTCATCGCATCGGCCATGACCGAGGTTCTGCCCGAAGCGCAGAAATCCGCCTTGCTGGGACGCATTCCGGCGGGCAAGCTGGGCGAGGGGGACGATGTCGCAGCGGCGGTGGTCTATCTGGCCAGCCGCGAGGCGGGCTATGTCACCGGCCAAACGCTGCACGTCAATGGCGGCATGGCAATGCTGTAACGCAGCCCTCTTGCCAGCCGATAAAAGCGGCATTAGGGCGAGGCAGTGATTTCAGTTCGCATTTTTCGTTACACACAAATCGAAGGAACTCTGAATGAGTGAGACTGGCGACCGCGTCAAAAAAATCGTGATCGAGCATCTCGGCGTGGAAGCCGAGAAGGTCACCGAAGACGCAAGCTTCATCGACGATCTGGGCGCTGACAGCCTTGATATCGTCGAGCTGGTGATGGCGTTCGAGGAAGAGTTCGGCGTCGAGATCCCCGACGATGCTGCCGAGAAGATCAGCACCGTCAACGATGCCATCGAATATATCGACAGCCACAAGGGCTGATTTGCTGCTGGCACAGGGGCCCATCGCACCGGCAAGGCACCGCGTCGAAACCGATCGGCGGGCCGGGTCCGGTGGGCAGCGTCGCTGCTATCTGGCTGCGACCATGTGAAGATAGGATGGCTTCCCTGATCGTCGTCTCGGCGACGCGGGGAAGCCATTTTTCATTTTCGACGAACGTCGTTCGCGGGCGCTTGGGCCCGCAGACGTCGCAACAGGTTTTTCAGGAGTGGGGCGAATGCGCCGTGTAGTCATTACGGGTCTGGGTCTGGTCACGCCGTTGGGCGGCGATGTCGAGACGTCATGGAGCAATCTGCTCGCCGGCAAGTCCGGCGCGGGCACCATCACCCGTTTCGATGCGAGCGAATACAAGTGCCAGATCGCCTGCGAGGTCAAGCCAGCGGATCACGAATATGGCTTCGACCCCAACAAGCGCGTCGATCACAAGGTGCAGCGTCAGGTCGATCCCTTCATCATCTACGGAATCGATGCCGCCGGCCAGGCACTGGAAGATGCCGGCCTTGCCGAGATGGACGAAGCGACCAAGCTGCGTACGGGCTGCTCGATCGGATCGGGCATCGGCGGATTGCCGGGGATCGAGAGCGAGTCGCTGCTGCTGGCGGAAAAGGGGCCGGGCCGCGTTTCTCCGCATTTCGTGCATGGTCGGCTGATCAACCTGATCTCGGGTCAGGTCA
Organism: Blastomonas sp. CCH9-A1; assembly: GCF_001557175.1. Classification (NCBI taxonomy): domain Bacteria; kingdom Pseudomonadati; phylum Pseudomonadota; class Alphaproteobacteria; order Sphingomonadales; family Blastomonadaceae; genus Blastomonas; species Blastomonas sp. CCH9-A1. The sequence continues at coordinate 244,700 of NZ_LSHM01000012.1, read as the reverse complement.
GCATCAAATATGGTCTGAAGGGGCCGAACCATGCGGTCGTCACCGCCTGCTCCACCGGGGCGCACAGCATCGGCGATGCGGCACGGATGATCCGCGACGATGACGCCGATATCATGCTGGCGGGCGGCGCGGAGAGCACCGTCAATCCGCTGGGCATAGCCGGGTTCGCGCAGGCCCGCGCGCTCAACATGAGCTATAACGACCGGCCCGAACAGGCCAGCCGCCCCTATGACAAGGACCGCGACGGCTTTGTCATGGGCGAAGGTGCGGGCATTGTCGTGCTGGAGGAATATGAGCACGCCAAGGCGCGCGGTGCCAAGATTTATGCCGAGGTCGTGGGCTATGGCCTGTCGGGCGATGCCTATCACGTGACGGCACCGCATCCCGAAGGCGATGGTGCCTATCGCTCGATGCAAATGGCACTCAAAAAGGCGGGAATGACACCGGCCGATATCGATTACATCAACGCACACGGCACCTCGACCATGGCCGACACGATCGAGCTCGGCGCGGTCAAGCGGCTGTTCGGCGACGCCATCGGCGGGGTTTCGATGAGCTCGACCAAATCGGCCATCGGGCATCTGCTCGGCGGCGCAGGCGCGGTGGAGAGCATTTTCTGCATCCTCGCCATCCGCGACCAGATCGTCCCGCCGACGCTCAACCTGGACAATCCCGACGAAGGCACCGAAGGCGTGGATCTCGTGCCGCATGTCGCGAAGAAGCGGCAGGTGAAGGCCGTGCTCAACAACAGCTTCGGCTTTGGCGGCACCAATGCCAGCCTGATCATGAAGGCGGTCTGAGCTTATCATGCTGCGCCGTCTGGGATGCATTGTTCTGGCAGGCGCTGCGGCGCTGGTGCTGCTGATCGGCGGCAATTTCTACTGGGGCTGGACCGCGTCCGGCCCCGCGCCCGAAGAGCTGTCCGTGGTCATCCCGGCGGGCAGTTCGCTCGCCAGCGCGGCGAAAGTGCTCGAGGAAAAGGGCGCGATCAGCTCGGCCGGCGCATTCCTCAACCGCGCTAAGGTGTTCGGCGGCAGCGATCCGATCAAGGCGGGCGAATTCGTCATTCCCGCAGGCGCGAGCAACGCGCAGATCCTCGATATCCTGCAGGGCGGGGCGGTCATCCGCCGGATGGTCACCGTACCCGAAGGCATGCCGAGCATCCTGGTGCACGAAAAGCTGATGGCGGAAAAGCTGCTCACCGGCGACGTGCCCGTCCCGGAAGAGGGCACCATTCTTCCCGAAAGCTACAGCTTCGAACGTGGCGAAAAGCGCATCGCGGTGATGTTGCGGATGCAGAAGGCGATGCAGGACACGATCGCCGAACTCTGGCCCAACCGTTCGCCCGATACGGTCGCCAAGACGCCGCAGGAAGCGGTCACCCTGGCGGCGATCGTCGAGAAAGAGACCGGCAAGGCGTCCGAGCGGCGGATGATCGCGGGCGTGTACAGCAACCGAATCCGCAAGGGCATGATGCTGCAGGCGGACCCGACGATCATCTACCCGATCACGCGCGGCAAGCCGCTGGGGCGTCGCATCCGCCAATCCGAAATCTCGGCGGTGAACGATTATAATACCTATGCGATGACCGGCCTGCCCAAGGGGCCGATCACCAATCCCGGCCGCGCCTCGATCGAGGCGGTGCTCAACCCGGCGCGCACCGATGCGTTGTACTTCGTGGCCGATGGCACCGGCGGGCACGTGTTTGCCAGCACGCTGGCCGACCATAACCGCAATGTCGAAAAATGGTTCGCCATCCGCCGCGCCCGGGGCGAGATGTAATCAACGGCTCCAGCGGCGCTTTTTTGCGGTGAGCGTCAGCCAGATTTCCAGCACGATCGATCCGGCGACCAGCGCCTGGAAGCCGAGCACGCCGGCATCCAGGCGCGAAGGGTCAGCGAACAGCCAGGCGTTCTGCAGCACCAGCCCGACCGCCGACGCGATGAACAGCCAGAGAGCAAAGTTACGCCGCAGCAGCAGAGCGATCGCACCTGCCGTCCCTGCCACCGTCGCCAGTACGAAGCCGTAAAAGGCGATGGCGGGGCGCGCTGCGTACAGAGCCTGCTGTTCCGGGGCGAGCTTCGAAACATCGCCCAGGCCCAACACGGGGTCGAACAGCAGGGCGACGAGGCCGATGACGTTCCACGCCAGCAGAACGATGGCCAGCAGCCAGAACCAGCCCAAGGGCCGTGACAGGATCATTGAGGCTCCCTCCAGATGCATTCAAGGTGAAGATATTCTGTGACTATTGCAACCATGTCACGCCGTTCTGCGCGCGGTCCAATCGAGTGTCATGGCCAATGCGACCAAATCATCGAAAAAAGCGATCACGGCACACGAATGTTTTCATTTCACTTGGCGGCTGCGCTTGCCTAGATGCTGCACTGCAAAACATAGTCCCCCATCGTTCAAGGAGTTTCCCATGATCGGACGTCAGGTTCCCAATGTCTGCCTCAAGACGCGCGTGCGCGACGACAGCATCGAAGGCCCCAACCCCTTCCGTTGGGAAGACAAGCTCACCGGCGATCTGGTCGCTGGCAAGCGCGTGGTCATCTTCTCGCTGCCCGGCGCGTTCACCCCGACCTGCTCGAACTCGCAGGTTCCGGGCTTCGAAGCCATGTATGACGATTTTCGCGCCGAAGGCATCGACGAAATCTACTGCGTGTCGGTCAACGACGCGTTCGTGATGTACCAGTGGGGCAAGTCGCTGGGCGTCGAGAAGGTCAAGCTGCTTCCCGATGGTTCGGCCGACTTCACCCGCCGCATGGGCATGCTGATCCGCAAGGACCATGTCGGTTTCGGTGAACGCAGCTGGCGCTATGCGATGGTCGTCGACAATGGCGTGATCACCGACTGGTTCGAAGAGCCGGGCATCAACGACCACGGTCTGGACAACGATCCCTATGGCGAAACCGCCCCGGAAAACGTTCTGGCCAAGATCAAGGCGAAGCAGCCCGAACTGGCCTGAGCCGACTGACAGACGAGATCCCTAGACGGGTCGCAAGCGGGGGCGCGGTGCAGCAATGCACCGCGCCCCTTTGTGTGTCCGCCGATCCCCGCTAGGAAGCTGAGATGCGGCGCGAACCGATCATCATGACAGCGACAATGGGCGCAGCCGATCAGGCCTGGGCCGATGCGCTGCGCCGCGCGCATTATCCTGCCGACCGGAATGTGGTCGAGGCGCATGTCACGCTCTTTCACCATCTGCCTGGCCATTGCGAGGGTGAGATCGTCGAGCGGACGCGGGCGCTGGCGCGAGAATTCGCCTGCCCCGATGCCAGGCTGAGCGAGGTCATGCGCATGGGCAATGGCGTCGCCTTGCGCATTCATTCACCCGGCTTGCTGGCGATCCGCGCGATGATGGCGGAAGGCCTGCACGGCCTGCTCACCGCGCAGGACCAAGGCGTGCCCCGGCTGCACATAACCGTGCAGAACAAGGTAGAAGCCGCCGCCGCGCGCGCCTTGCACGCTGCGCTGTCTACCACCTTCATACCCCGCCCGCTGGCGATCACGGGCCTTGCGCTGCATCGCTATCGCGGCGGGCCGTGGGAGCAGATCGGTAGCTGGCCTTTTCGTGGCAAGGCGGTCGCGCGCTAGCGCCGCACTCTGGCCCATGTCGCCCTGATCGCCAGCACCAGCGTCGCCAGCACTGCGGTGCCGGTCAGCGCGAACTTGATCGGCGTCAGCACCGCCTTGGCATCGAGCCAATCCGCCCGCCCGCTGAGCGCGAGCAGCTGCACGATGTTCTCGGCATAATCGGCGACCATGCCGCCCAGCATCACCAGCGCGATCCAGCGCGCCTTCGCACCGCCCAGACGAACCGCGAGCCCGGCGAAGAATGCGCCATAAGCGAGCGGATAGAGGCCGTCATACAGCAGGGTCGCGTGCGCATGCAGATCCCGCTGCCAAGGCGTGAGCCTATCCAGCAGCGCACGCGCCTCCGCCCCGGTCAGGGTCAGATCGAGCATCCCACCCAGCGCTTCGCCGGTCTGACGGAGCAGCCCCCCGAGCAGGATCATCGCGGCAAAACTGATCGCGATGACGCTGGTGCGGGATAGCGCAGGCAGATGATGAGGCATGGATGGGAGTCCGCTCGGCAAATCCCCAAATCAGGGGTAAATTAACATAAAAGCATATAAGTTATTGAACAGGCGCCGATTTGTGACCGTTTGCGACAATTTGCCACACGCGCACGACGCCCCGAAAGTGCATGTTTGGTCACGTGGGTAGGGGCTACTGCGACGATAGTGAAGCGCTCTGACCTGTCCGTCAAACCAAGTTTCAGGGGGTTCATTCGTGTCCAGATATTCACCTGCCCGGTGGCTTGCCGCGCGCGGGGCAGGGGATCGCTGTCGATTGCGGAACTCTACACCGCGCGTTGAGGGTGCTGCGCAAACACGAAGGGGCCAGAAACAAACAAGGGGACGGCTCCTCCCGAAGACGCCCCCTTGCCCAGTCCGCTATGTCAGACTGAAGTGTCGGTCGATCAGACCTTTTTCTTGCGACCGCCGCCGCGGCCCTGCTTGCCGAGGCCAATCTGCAGCGCCAGCTCGCGGCGGCGCTCGGCATAATTGGGGGCGACCATCGGGTAATCCTTGGGCAGGCCCCATTTCGCGCGATAGTCATCGGGTGTCATGTTGTAGTGCACCATCAGATGGCGCTTGAGCATGCGAAGCTTCTTGCCGTCTTCCAGGCAGACGAGATGATCGGGCTTGATCGACGAGCGGATCGGAACCGCAGGCTCCTTGGGAGCTTCAGGCTCGGGAACTGCAGGCTGGTTGATGCTGTGGAGCGCGGCATGGACCGAGGAAATCAGCTGCGGAATGTCCGAATTGGCCACTTTGTTGTTGCTCAAATGCGCAACGACAATATCAGCCGTCAAAGAAATCAAGGTTTCCACATCTTCCATAGTCGCACCTGCTTAGCCGATTGATCCAAACTGGCGGGACTATTAGTCCGTTATGGATGAAATGCAAATCATAACTATGCGGTGCCGGCCACAGGCGGTGCGGTGCGTCAACGGGCTTGCCGGCGGGGATCTGCGCTAGTTGGAGGCGCACTGCAAAGCGCCGGCTTCATTGTCCCAAAGCGGCACAGGGACTGTCGTCCGTCGGGATATAGCGGGCGAGCGCACTGAGGATGTCCCGCACGCCTTGCAGATCGGAAGTGGCGGAAATCTGCCGGATTGCGGGCCTGACCGGTAGTCGGAAGCTGATAATGCCAGCCTCGCTCTCGCGCCGCTGGGCACCGATGGAAAGAATGAACCGAATGGCGGGCATGTTCTCCGCGAGCGTCTGGACTTCCAGCTCGCACATTGCCTCGACCTCGCAATGAATCAGAAGCACCGTGGTCAGCATGCGGGCGAGGCCGAGCCCGTGATAATCATCGAGCACCGCGACCGAGAATTCGCCGGCATGCGGGTGATCTTCGCTGCGAATCGCATGGACGGCACCGACGGCAGGATTGTCCATGCCGTCGAGATGGATCGCTCCCCAGGCGATATGATCGTGCCCGTCGGCATCGAGCAGCCTGTCGATCACCGGATCGGAGGGCATCGGCTGGACCGAGAAGAAGCGCATGTAGCGCGACTGTTCGGACAGCCGCTTTATGCCTTCGCGCATGCGGTCCTCATCCGACTGGCGGATCGAGCGCAGGCAGATGCGCTTGCCGTCGGCGGCGACCGTTTCGATCACCTCGTCATGCAGTTCCCGCAGAAGCGGTCTGGTCACCATGCGCTGCTCCATCGGTTCGGGCAGCGCATGATGACACAGTTTCAGCCCATTGCGCAGGGCAAAGGCGAAGCTCTCACGCGGTGATCAGCTCGTCGCGCAGTGCATCGATCCATTTCGCCACCGCGCGGAATGCCTTTTCGGTCATCCGCAGATAGACCTTGCGATTGTCGTTGCAGTCTTTCTCGCGGCGGATCAGCCCCTGTTTCGCCATGCGCTCGATATAGCGCAGCGACGTGGTGGCCGGGCGGCGCGAGGCGAGACAGGCGCTGGTCACCGAAACATCGCGCCCGGTGATATGGCCGACGAAGAGATCGAGCAGCATGTCCCAGGCGGGATCGGACAACAGGCTGGGGCCAGCAATGGCGTCGCGCTGGCTGCGCAGCTTGAGATAGCGGCTGGCCGCTTCGGCGCGCGCCTTCCAGGGTTCGTTGGCGTCGAGCAGCGGCTGGGGTGGTGTCGCCTCGCCGGTTTCGGGGACGAGGATGAGGCAATAGAATTGGGTCATTGGGGGGGCACCAAGCGTTTGAGTGCGCGGTGATCGAGATACACCCCGGCAACCATGCTGAGCAGCAGGGGAACTACCCAGAAGGTGGCAATCGCCGAGTATATCTTCGGCAGATAATCCGGAGCGATGATCGTCGCGAAATGGGTGGCTACGGTGAGAAGCTGAAAGGCGGCGATCCAGAGCGGCCAGTAACGGTCGCTGCGCAACGCGAAGACATAGGCGGCGACCAGATAGGCGGTATCGACCGCCATCAGCGGCCAATGCGTCTGCTGCCACCGGGTGTGCAGCACCTGAACGGCCGCGGTCAGCAGCGTTGCGGCCAGAAACAGCAGGATTGCGCGTCTGCCTTCAGACTTTCCGTGCAGCCAGACGAAGCCGCCGCTCAGCAATGCGAAGAGCCAGAAGATGATCGTGATCATGGTCGTGGCTCAACGCATTGCCGACCGGCGGTCATCCGAACGCGGGTTCGGCTTCCGACGCCTCGTCCTGGAGCGACCCGAGAGGCGTGGGACCAGGGCAGCCGACGTTCATCGGGGCCTGATCGCTGCGGCGCTTGACCGAGTTCAGATGGCCGACCAGCTTCACCATGCTGCCGCGTGCAGAAATAAGATGGCCGGTGCTTTCATGGATGGCGCGCAGGGCGATCTGCGAGTCGCGAGCAGGCACTTCGGAAAGCGCGTTCGCTTCCAGCATGGTCATCGAAAGCCGGGCCGCGTCGAGAATGGCGCGATCATAGCTGGCAAAGGACGAGCGGGTATCCTGGGCGACAATGCGGACGGCGTTACCATCGATGTGCATGGGTCTTCTCCTTCTCGCACCGGTCACGGTGCACGGGTTGGCGATCCAGGCACCAGATCAGCTGAACGCCCTGAGCGCCCCGCCAAGCACCAGCGCAAATGCCGTCGTATAGATGAGCGACAGGCCTGCGATCCGCAGGATAGTCGTCGTCTTCTGGCTTGCGTCCAGCGATGTTCTGATGCCGCCGACAGGAGGATATCCGAACCGCATCTGCCACTGGCCGGTGGCTTCAGCGTTCGGCATATCCGCTGCCGACGCCACAGGAGGTGTCACATCATTGGCCGGCTCGACAACCGGCGGCGGTTTGAGTTCAAAAGACTTGAATGGCGGAATTTGCTGGCTTTCGGCGAGCCAGCGCGCGGCCGTGCGTCGATCGGGCGCGCCCATCGCCGTCTTGGCGCGCTGAAGATATTGGTCGACCGTCATTGGGGTCAGCCCCAATTTCTTGGCGATCTGCTTGGAAGTATAGCCATCTGCCACAAGGCGCAGACAACTGACCTGCACGTCGGTCAATTCTATGCGACTTGGCTCCAAGATATCCCCCCGATTTGACGGTATATCCACTTTGGATACATTAACCTTCACTTCGGATATATCTCAACTCGAGCCGGAATGGAATGATTCCCGGTCAGGACGCGCTAGTTGCGTCCGTTCCGGTGCAGTCGGAAGGTTTGCAGGACGGATTGTGCCAGTATTGGATGAAAAGGTCATGCAGCTGCCCGGCGGATCGGATCGATTCGCCGGGAATGGCGCAGGCGCTCATGTGGCGGGTTGCGCGAGCCTTATTCGGGCAGGAAATCGGGTACCGACAGATAGCGCTCGCCGGTATCATAATTGAAGCCCAGCACGCGCGATCCTGCAGGCAGATCGGAGAGCTTCTGCGCGATCGCGGCCAGCGTAGCGCCGGACGAGATACCGACCAGCATGCCCTCTTCGCTGGCGGAGCGGCGCGCCATCTGCTTGGCATCGGCGGGATCGACCTGGATTACGCCATCGAGCAGCCGCGTGTGCAGGTTGCCGGGGATGAAGCCCGCGCCGATGCCCTGGATCGGGTGCGGTCCGGGCTGACCGCCCGAAATCACGGGGGAAAGAGTCGGCTCGACCGCATAGACCTTGAGCGCGGGCCAGTGCTTTTTCAACTCCTCGGCGCATCCGGTGATGTGACCGCCCGTGCCGACACCCGTGATCATCACGTCGATCGGCGAATCGGCAAAATCGTTGAGAATCTCCTGCGCGGTGGTCCGCACATGCACCGAGATGTTCGCGGCATTCTCGAACTGCTGCGGCATCCATGCGCCGGGGGTCTGCTCGATCAGCTCCTGCGCGCGCTCGATCGCGCCCTTCATGCCCTTTTCGCGCGGCGTCAGGTCGAAGGTCGCGCCATAAGCCAGCATCAGCCGCCGCCGTTCGATCGACATGCTTTCGGGCATCACGAGAACGAGCTTATAGCCCTTGACCGCCGCGACCATCGCCAGGCCCACGCCGGTATTGCCCGATGTCGGCTCGATGATCGTGCCGCCGGGCTTGAGCGAGCCATCGGCCTCCGCCGCCTCGATCATCGCTAGCGCGATTCGGTCCTTGATCGATCCGCCCGGGTTCGAGCGTTCGGACTTGATCCATACCTGCGCGTCGCCGAACAGCCGGTTGATGCGGACATGCGGGGTCTTGCCGATGGTTTCGAGAATATTGGCAGCGATCATGTCGAAGTGTCTCCTGCTTCAGCGCGCCTGTATGTCTGGCGCTGTCAAATGGGGATCAGGCTTCTTCCTCGGCAGGATCGAAGCTGCGCGCGGCCCCGATCTGCGGGAACAGCCGGGACCAGAGCGCCGTGATCAATATAGCGCCGCCGCCGCCCGCCACAACCGCTGCCACCGGGCCGATCAGCCAGGCGAGCATGCCCGAAAAGGCATCGCCGAGTTCGTTCGAGGCGGAGACCGTCAGCAGCGAGACCGCCGAAACCCGCCCGCGCTTGTCGTCGGGCGTGTTGAGCTGGATCAGCGACTGGCGGACATAGACGCTGAACATGTCCGCTGCGCCTGCGACGAACAGGCAGGCCATCGAGACGACGAGAATACGGCTGAAGCCGAAGATCACCGTCACAAGACCGAACAGCAGCACGCTGACCAGCATCTTGTTGCCGACATTGGTCCGGATCGGGCGGAACGAGAAGACGAACGCCACCAGGGCTGCGCCGGCAGCCGGGGAGGAGGCGAGCAGCGACAGGCCCTGTTCGCCGACCTTCAATATGTCGCGCGCGAACACCGGCAGCAAAGCGGTGGAGCCGGCCAGGAACACCGCGAAGAGATCGAGCGTGATCACGCCCAGCACCAGCTTGTTCTGGCCGACATAGGCCATGCCGTCGATGATCTGCGCGATCGGTCCCTTGCCCCTGTCCATGATCGTGCGCGGCACGGGGCCGACGGTCAGCATGGCGAGGCCCGCCAGCGCATAGAGACAGGCGCTGACGATATAGGGCAGGTCGGGCCGGATGGCATAAAGCGGTCCGGCCATGGCAGGGCCGATCAGCATGCCCGATTGCCAGGCGATCGAGGACAGCGCGATCGCGGTCGGCAGCGAGGCCTTGGGTACCAGATTGGGCGCGAGCGCGCTCAGCGACGGGCCCAGGAACGCGCGCGCGGTCCCCAGCATCGCAGCGATGATGTACAGGATCGGCAGGCTGATCAGGCCTTGCGCCGTCGTCCAGGCCAGCGTCGCCGCGATACCGGCCTGGCAGAACAGTACAATCCGGGCCACGAGGCGGCGGTCCATCCGGTCCGCTATCCAGCCGACCAGCGGAGTGAGCACGAACAGCGGCGCGAACTGCAACAGCCCGATCATCCCGAGCCGCGCCGAACTGGCGGCGATGTCCATCGTCTCGCGCGCGATATTATAGGCCTGCCAGCCGACGATCAGCATCATGCAGTAGAGCGCCAGCATCGACGCCAGGCGCGTCAGCCAATAGGCGCGGTAATTGGCAATGGTGAACGGATGCGGAGCGGCTACGGATTCCATGGCCGCGTCGGTAGGCCAGGCGGTGCCGTGCGGCAAGCAAGATGAACTTGGCCGAACCATGCACAGGCTGTTGTGCGCCTGCAAAAAAATGCCTCTTTCCAACCGCGTGCAAGGGTGCCAGCAAGGGCGGAAACCGGAAATCCAAGAGGTCGCCCATATGCATCTTGCCAAACGCATTCTAGCCGCCGTCTCGCTGGCGACACTCGCTGTCTCGTGCAGCGGCGGTGCTCCCTCGGAGCCGGCGGAAAAGGGCACCGGCATCGATACCGGCAGCGAATGGGGCAAGTTCCTCGACGGTTTCCTGACCGGCTATTTCCCGCGCAATCCCGATTTCGCGGTCTATCAGGGGCGGCACGAATTCGACGGGAAGCTGCCCGACTGGTCGGAAGAGGGGCTGGCGGACCAGATCGCGTTTCTCGACAAGACGCTCGCCGATGCGCAGGCGATGGACCCCGCCAAGTTGGACGAGGACCAGAAGTTTGAGCGCGACTATCTGATCGCTGTGGTCAAGGGGGAGCTGTTCTGGCTCAAGGCCGCCGACTGGCCGCACCGCAACCCGGCCTTCTATACCGGCACGCTCGATCCGTCGGTCTATGTGACGCGGCCCTATGCCGATGTGACCACGCGCGCCAAGGCGTTCATCGCCTATGCGCGCGCCGTGCCCAAGGCGGCGGAGCAGATCAGGGCCAATCTCAAATCGCCGCTCGATCCCTATGCGATCGATTATGGCGTCAACGCCTTCGGCGGCTATGCCAGCTTCTTTACCGGCGACGCGCGCGCGGCCTTTGCCGAGGTGACCGACGAAGCGGTCAAGAAGGATCTCGAAGCCGCCACGGCCGAAGCGAGCAAGGCGATGCAGGGCCTTGCCGACTGGCTCAAGGCCGAGAAGGCCACGGCAAGGGTCGGCTATGCCATCGGACCCCAGCTGTTCTCGCAGATGCTGGTGGATACCGAGATGGTCGATCTGCCGTTGGCCGAATTGGAGGCAATCGGCGAGACGGATCTGAAACGCAACCAGCAGGCGCTCGCCACCGCCTGCGCGCAATTCGCGCCGGGCGCGACCATGCCCGATTGCATGGCCAAGCTTGCCAAGGACAAGCCCGAAGATGGCCCGGTCGCCGAGGCGCGGCGGCAGCTGCCCGAGCTGCGCGCCTTTCTGGTCGACAAGGATCTGGTCTCGATCCCCGGCACCGAAGAGGCCAAGGTCGAGGAATCGCCGCCCTATAACCGGCAGAATTCGGCCTATATCGATATTCCGGGGCCGTACGAGAAAGGCCTGCCGTCGGTCTATTACATCTCGCCGCCCGACCCGTCATGGGCACCGGAAGTTCAGGCCGAATATATTCCGCCCAGGAAAGACCTGCTGTTCACCAGCGTGCACGAGGTCTGGCCCGGCCATTTCCTCAACTTCCTCCACGCCAACCGCGCCAAGTCGTTCTTCGGCCGGCTGTTCGTCGGCTATGCCTATGCCGAAGGCTGGGCGCATTATACCGAGGAGATGATGTGGGAGGCCGGGCTCGGCAAGGGCGATCCGGAAGTGCATATCGGCCAGCTTGCCAACGCGCTGCTGCGCAACTGCCGCTATCTGTCGGCCATCGGCCTGCATACCGGCGGCATGAGCGTCGACCAGTCGATCGCGCTGTTCCGCGACCAATGCTATGTCGACGAGGGCAATGCCCGGCAGCAGGCGCTGCGCGGCACATATGATCCGGGCTATCTCAACTATACGCTCGGCAAGCTGATGATCCGCAAGCTGCGCGCCGACTGGACCGCAGGCAAGGGCGGGCGCGAGGCGTGGAAGGCGTTCCACGATGCCTTCCTATCCTATGGCGGACCGCCGGTGCCGATGGTGCGCGCGGCGATGATGGAGGAGAAAACCCCGAAAGCGGTGTTCTGATCGCCTAGAGTGATTTCGAGTGAAATGGAACATTTCACGGCTCGGAAATCACGGCAAAACAGAAAGCTAGACCCAGCTTTTGATTCCATCAAAAGCGAACAGGGTCTAGCCCTTGGGCGGAACCGGCGGATCGTTGTCGGCCACTTCGGTCAGCGATCCGCCCAGTTTCTCGCACTCGCCCGCCTCGGTGAACTTCCAGGCATTGCCCTGATAGTCGACATTCGACGTGCCCGCACAGCTGGTGCCGGGCCCGGCGGCGCAGTCATTCTGCTTGGCGAGCGCGATACCATAGCATTTTTCCTGCGCGGCCAATTCGGTCGCCGCCTTTTCGATCGCCTTGCTGCTGGTCTGCTCGGCCTCGGCCGGCTTGTCCTGCGAACAGGCCGCGAGCGAGGCCGCAGCGATCAGCGCCGAGGCAAGAGCGGTGAGGCTTGGGCTGTGCGACATTCTGCGGCTTTCCTGTGGGGTTGGATCCGGCCCTATCGCTGACACAGGCCCGCCGAGTCGTCAAACCCCTCGCGCCTTTCAAACCTTTGCTCCGCGCGGCCAAAGCCGCTAGAGCGCGCCGCCATGACCGAGACCCCGCCCAGATTCGCCTTTTCGATCACCGCGCGCGATGGCAAGGCCCGGCTGGGCGAGCTCGCCATGAAGCGCGGCACCATCCGCACGCCCGCGTTCATGCCGGTGGGTACCGCTGCCACGGTCAAGGGTATGAAGCCTGCCGAGGTGCGCGAGCTCGGTGCGGACATCATCCTGGGCAATACCTATCACCTGATGCTGCGCCCCGGTGCGGAGCGGGTGGCGCGGCTCGGCGGGCTGCACAAGTTCATGGACTGGCCGCGCCCGATCCTGACCGACAGCGGCGGCTATCAGGTGATGAGCCTTTCGGCGCTGACCAAAGTGACCGAGGAGGGCGTCGCGTTCCGCAGCCATCTGGATGGGTCGAAGCATATGCTGAGCCCCGAACGCTCGATGGAGATCCAGCGGCTGCTGGGGTCGGATATCGTCATGGCGTTCGACGAACTGGTGCCCGCCACCGCGACGCGCGATGTTCAGGCCGCCGCGATGGAGCGATCGATGCGCTGGGCGCGCCGCTCGCGCGAGGGCTTCGACAGCGGCGGCGATCATGCCGAGCGTGCTGCCCTGTTCGGCATCCAGCAGGGCTCGCTCGATGAGCAACTGCGCCAGCAATCCGCCGATGCGCTGCGCGACATAGGCTTTGATGGTTATGCGATCGGCGGCCTCGCGGTGGGCGAGGGGCAGGAGGCGATGTTCGCCGTGCTCGATTATGCGCCCGGCCAGCTGCCCGAGGATCGCCCGCGCTATCTGATGGGCGTGGGCAAGCCTGACGATCTGGTCGGCGCGGTCGAGCGCGGTGTCGACATGTTCGACTGCGTGCTGCCGACACGATCGGGGCGCAACGGCCAGGCGTTCACCTGGGACGGGCCGATCAACATCCGCAATGCGCGGCATGCCGAGGACCAGGGACCATTGGACGAGGCTTGCGGTTGCACCGCCTGCACCCGGTTCAGCCGCGCCTATCTGCATCACCTTGTCAAATCGGGCGAGATGCTCGGCGCGATGCTGATGACCGAGCACAATCTGCGCTTCTATCAGGACCTGATGGCGGGCATGCGCGCGGCGATCGGCGATGGCCGGATGGCGCAGTTCGGCGACGACTTCCGCGCACGCTATTACGCAAAGGGTGGCTAGATCGTCATTCGCGCCTGCGTGAGCGTGACGGGCCAGTCAATATCGCGTCAGACCTTCGCCGGAACGAAGACCGGCACGGCAATCGCGATGCACTCGAACGCAGTGTCGCGCTCCAGCGGCGCGCGCAGCTGGCGGGCAAGTCCGGTCATCACCCGGTCGATGCCATCGCCCAGCATTTCCTCCAGCGCCGGATTGGGGCCAAGCGCCGGGGACGCGACGCGCAGCACGATCTTGGCCGGATCGTCGCTCTTGCGAACGGCGGAGATGCGGATCGGCGCGTCGGGCCGGGTCAGGTGGATCAGCTCGAGGATCTCGGTCAGCAGAAAGGCGATCGGCACGCCGACATCCTGGCTGACATGGACATTGTCGATATCGATCATGATATCGGGCCCGTCGCCGCCGTGCACATTGTCGGCATGTTCGAAGCTGCCCGCCAGCTCGCCCACCAGCGCGCGCAGATTGATGCCCTCGTTGCGCTCGTTGCCGGCAAAATGGTTGCGATGGACGACCGCCAGCGCGTCGACGCGCCGCTGGATCTTGCCATAAGCGAGCTTGGCCGGATCGGAATCGGCCGTGCGAGCGTGCAGGTTGATCAGGCTGGCGATGATCTGCAGGTTGTTCTTCACGCGGTGATGCACTTCCCGCGTCAGCAGCACCTGCTGCTTCAGACCCTCGTCCAGCGCCTCGCGGTCCACCGACACCTTGTGCGCCAGCGCGACAAAGCCCTGGTCGAGCTCCTCGATCTCGCTGGCGTTGAACGCGGTCCTGTCCATCGGTGCCATCTGCTCGCCGATCTCGTACTGGCGCACCTTGCGCTGCAGCAGCGTCAGCGGACGGATGAGCATGATGTTGACCACCAGCCAGCCGATGATCGCGGCTGCCAGCAGGGTGATGAATGGAATGATCTGGGCCAGGAATTCGGGCGGCGACTGTTTCGGCCGGACATATCGCAGGTCCAGATTGATGCCCGCCACCATGCGCCGCGCGGTCATCAGCGCATTCAGGCTGCGCTGCCAGTTGGGGGGAATTTCCGTCAGCGGCAGCACATCGTCGCGCGAGCGCAGCTCGAATTGCGAGAGCGGAACATCATCCACTGGATCAGCCAGCGCAAACAGGCTGTCGGACGAGTAATAGGCGGCGGCGCGCGCAACCGAGACCCGGCCCCGGGTGACAAAGATCGCGCCCTTGGCGGGGATAGCCAGGGTGACGCGCGGCGGAGCGGGATCTGCGCCCACCTCGCGCAATATGCGCGGCACTGCCCCGATCTGGCATGCGGGAGGTCCCGCATTATTGGCATAGAGCAGGGCGGCAAAGCGCGTCTGCTTGGCCCCCAGCTGCTCGCGCAGGTTGAGGCAGATCTTGGCCGGATCTTCGCCGAGCGCGATTTGCGATGCGGCGGCGCTGAGGATGGCAAGATCGTTGTCGATCGCCGAGTTGAGCCGCAGGGCCGCATCGTCGACATTCTTCTGGAGCAGGCGGCTGCGCTCCTCGTTCGCCGTATCGGCCAGACTGCGGTTGGCAACAACTGCGCCGAGCGCGAGCGGCAGCAGGGCGATGGCAAGAATGAGGAAAAGGCGGGTGCCGATCGACAGGCGCGTGATCGGCGCCAGAAACGGGAACTTCGCCCGGTCTGCCTTGCGCATTATTTCAACTGCTTGAGCAAATCCAGAAAGTCGTCCGGGATCTCCTCCTCAAGCGTGCGCTGATAGACCGACTTCAGCGCATCCCCGATAAGGTGGGTCTTGCCGTCGTCACCACCGGGTTGATCGGCCGCAGCCGGATCACCCGGCGCCGGATTTTCGCTTACCAGATGCGGCTTGGTACCGGCGCGGCCCTTCACAGGCTTGTTGCCGCCGGACTGATCGTCATTGTCACGATGCACGAGCATCCCATCCCGCCTGTTGAAATTCCGTCCCGAAATGGGCTTAGCAAGCCGTCCCAACCCTGCCAAGCCCGCAAAATCGTGCGGGATTGTGCATAAACGTCTCGCTTAAGGAAACAAACTGCGGCGCGGATTGTTCCTTAGCCGAGGTTCGGTTTGTCTGCTTTCACATCCGGCATCCCTTTGCGCCCCCGGTTTTGACACGGGGGGCGGAAGGCCATAGACACGGCGCCAGCCGATAAAGGAGTTTCATTGCATGTCCCTGGGCCAGACGCTCGCTCCCCATCTACCCCTGTTGCGGCGCTACAGCCGGGCGCTCGCCGGCGATCAGCATCATGGCGATGCCTATGTGAAGGCGACGCTTCAGGCCATCATCGCCGCGCCCGACCAGTTCCCGAGCGATGTCGATGCCCGTCTGGGTCTGTACCGCGTGTTCCAGGTGATCTGGGGTTCGACGCATGACGACCGCGAGGAAGCCGACAGCTTCGATGCCTATCCCGATGCCGATGACGATTCGCGCCGTCTGCTCGCCGAGCAGCGTCTGCGGCGCATTCCGCCGCTGTCGCGCCAGGCGCTGCTGCTGACCGCGATGGAGGGTTTCTCGAACGCCGATACCGCCTATCTGATGGGCCTGGACGATCGTACCGTCTCCAGTCTGGTCAGCGAGGCGCTGAGCGAGATCGACAGCCAGATCAAGGCCAAGGTTCTGATCATCGAGGACGAGCCGATCATCGCGATGGATATCGAGACGATCGTGCGCGACCTCGGCCATGACGTGACCGGCATCGCCGTAACCCGTGACGAGGCGGTCGAGCAGGCCCGCCGCGACAAGCCGGGCCTGGTCCTTGCCGACATCCAGCTTGCCGATGACAGTTCGGGTATCGATGCGGTTGCCGACATCCTGCGCGAGATCGACGTGCCCGTGATCTTCATCACCGCCTTCCCCGAACGCCTGC
This sequence comes from Blastomonas sp. CCH9-A1, assembly GCF_001557175.1. Classification (NCBI taxonomy): domain Bacteria; kingdom Pseudomonadati; phylum Pseudomonadota; class Alphaproteobacteria; order Sphingomonadales; family Blastomonadaceae; genus Blastomonas; species Blastomonas sp. CCH9-A1. The sequence goes on along the minus strand of NZ_LSHM01000012.1, from coordinate 228,205 downwards.
TCACCGGCGAGCGTCCGGAGCCGGCCTTCCTGATCACCAAGCCTTTCCACCGCAACACGGTGCGCGCGGCGATCAGCCAGGCCCTGTTCTTCTTCGATCCCGAAACGGTGTAATCGCGAATTTGAATCCATTTTGGATGTATTTTGATGCGATGTTAAAGGCGGGCCTGTGGTCCGCCTTTTTCTTTGCGATCAACAGATCACACTTGCCTCCTGCTTGTATTCACGGCAATTTTTGTCTCGATCGAGTTTGGGGAGTGGATCTGCGATGCGTTTTTCTATCCGGGTGGCTGGCATCCTTGCCAGTCTGATGATGGCATCGACGTCAGCTATCTTGTCAGCGCAAACTGGGGATGCCGCCCCATCGATCGACATGGCGGAACAATTCGGCGCCCGCGAAATGGTGACCAACGCAAGCCTTTCGCCCGACGGCACCAAACTGGTCTATCTTTCGCCGACCCGTGGACAGGGTGTCGCTGTCATGGTGGCCGACCTGGTGCCAACCCCGCAGACGCCGCGGGGGGTCTTCCGGGTCGATGGTGAGCCGGAGCGTATCGAATCCTGCCATTGGTCGGGCAACGATCGGCTCGTCTGCATGCTCATCGCATCGGTAATGCTGGAGGGCAGGCCGCTTTATGCCTCGCGCCTGATCGCGGTCGATGCGGCCGGAGGTGAGGTCAAGGTCATCAATGTCCGCAAGGGCGGTACGGGCATGCGCCTCGGCGTGGCGCTGAGCGGCGGCAATGTCATCGACTGGAACCCATCCGAAGATGGCAACATTCTGATGGTGCGCGAATATATTCCGCAGGAGGCGGTCAGTTCGTCCGGCTCCGGCACGCTGATCGCGCAGAAGAAATCCGGCACCGGAGTCGATCTGGTCGATACGCGCACCCTGCGTAGCAAGATTGTCGAGCAGCCCGATCTCGAAGCCATGGAGTTCATCTCCGACGGTTATGGAAGAGTGCGGATCAAGGGCACGATGTCCTCGCGCGAGAATGCCGAGCTGGGCCTGCGCCGCTATTATTATCGCAAGCCCGACAGCAAGGACTGGCTGCCATTGAGCACCGTGGACAAGAGCCGACAGGGATTCGACCCCTATGCCGTCGACCCCAAGCTGAATGTCGTCTACGGCCTGAACCGCGTGGACGGGCGGCTGGCAGCCTTTCGGCGCTCGCTCGATGGCAGCAATGCCGAAACACTGGTGTTCGCGCACCCTGAGGTCGACGTCAGCGGTTTTGCTCGGATCGGTCGGCGCGGGCGCGTGATCGGCGTGCGTTACACGACCGACGCCGGCGAAATTCACTATATCGATGCCGATGTGCAGAAGATGGTCGATCAACTCGCCAAGGCGATCCCGCATCTGCCGATCGTCGAGGTGGTCGAATCGAGCGAGGATGAGCGCAAGATGCTGATCTGGGCGGGCAGCGATACCAATGCTGGTCGCTTCTTCCTGTTCGACCGGGATGCCAAGACGCTGGCCAATCTCCTCGCGATGCGGCCGGGCCTGGAACAGGTAGCGCTCGGCAAGATGCAGTCGATAACCTATCCGGCCCGCGACGGAACCCAGATACCGGCCTATCTGACGCTTCCACCAGGCAAGACCAGTGCGTCAGGGCTGCCTGTGGTGGTGATGCCGCATGGCGGGCCGGAGGCGCGCGACAGTTGGGGATTCGACTGGCTGCCCCAGTTCTTTGCGCAGCGCGGCTATGCGGTGCTGCAGCCCAACTTCCGGGGATCGGCTGGCTATGGCCAGAGCTGGCTCAAGCGCAATGCATTCCAGGACTGGCAACTTGCGATCGGTGATGTCAACGATGGCGCCCACTGGCTGGCCAGGCAGGGCGCGGACGCAAAACGCATGGCCATTTTTGGCTGGTCCTATGGCGGCTACGCGGCGCTGCAATCCAATGTGCTGGAGCCGGACCTGTTCAAGGCGGTCGTCGCGGTCGCGCCGGTGACCGACCTCGCCCTGCTGCGCAGCGACAGCTATGGCTGGGGCGACTATGCCTATGTCCGCGATTTTCTTGGCGAGGGAAAGCATATCAAGGAAGGCTCACCCGCGCAGAATGCCGCCGCGTTCAAGGCGCCGGTGCTGATGTTCCATGGCGATATCGACCGCAATGTCGACGTGGGGCATGCCAAGCTCATGGACGCCAAGCTGAAGGATGCCGGGCGCAGTTCAGAGCTGCACATCTACAAGAACCGCGACCATTATCTGGAAGATGGCGAGATCCGCGCCGAACTTTTGCGCACCAGCGCCGCGTTCATGGAAAAGGCGTTTGCGGGCCAATGATGCAACAAAAAAGGCGGGCTTTGCGGCCCGCCTTTTTCGTATCTGTTTCGGTGATGAAACCGATCAGCGCGAATAGAATTCGACGACCAGATTGGGTTCCATCTTCACCGGATAGGGCACTTCGTCCAGCGTCGGAATGCGCGTGAAGGTGACCTTGTCGGTGCCGTCGGGAGCGACATAATCGGGGATGTCGCGCTCGGCCAGGCCCTGGGCTTCGATGACCAGCGCCATTTCCTGCGCCTTCTTGCCCAGCGACACGACGTCACCCGGCTTCACCTTGCGCGAGGCGATGTTGCACTTCACGCCGTTGACGCGGATGTGGCCGTGGCTGACGATCTGGCGCGCAGCGAAGATGGTCGGCGCGAACTTGGCGCGATAGACGACCATGTCGAGGCGCTGTTCCAGCAGACCGATCAGGTTCTGGCTGGTGTCGCCCTTCATGCGGCTGGCTTCGGTATAGTTCTTCTTGAACTGCTTCTCGGTGATTTCGCCGTAATAGCCCTTGAGCTTCTGCTTGGCGCGGAGCTGCAGGCCGAAGTCGGACATCTTGCCCTTGCGGCGCTGGCCGTGCTGGCCGGGGCCGTATTCGCGCTTGTTGACGGGCGACTTGGGGCGACCCCAGATGTTCTCGCCCATGCGGCGATCGAGCTTGTACTTTGCACTGTTGCGTTTGGACACGCGTCATTCTCCAATTTGCTGTCTGAGTGTCAGACGAACCACAGCCTGAATGCTGCGGCTTCCAGTCCCGGAATCGCGCCATGGTGCCGATAATGCGCCATGCGGCCGCTGCTTCACCGGGGTGCAGGGCCAATTGCGAAGCGCGGCCTATGGCGAAGGTGGCTGCGAGAGTCAAGTCGCGCCGCGCGCTCGACAGGCGCTGCGGGCGCGGCTATCCGGAGGCCATGTCAGACACTGTCAAAGCACCGGAAGACTGCGCGACCATGGCCGAGGTGCGCGCGGGCGTCGATGCGCTCGATCGCGAGCTCATCGAACTGTTCGCGCGGCGTTTCGGCTATATGCGCGCCGCCGCCCGGATCAAGCCCGACCGCTCGATGGTCCGCGACGAGGCGCGCAAGGCGCAGGTGATCGCCCAGGCCAAGGCTGCAGCGTTCGAGCTCGGCGTTCCCGTCGGCCTGATCGGCGATTTCTGGGACCGGCTGGTCGAAGCCTCGATCGCCTATGAAGGCGAGCACTGGGAATTGCTGCGGCGCTGAACGCCAGGCGGTCAGCCCATCGCCTCGACCATTTCCGCGAGTTCCAGCCAGCGCATTTCCGCCGCGTCCTTCTCGTCGCGCGCCTTCTCGATCGCCTTGGTCAGCGCGGCGAATTTCGCCGGATCGCGGGTGTAGAGATCGGGGTCCGACAAAGCCGCCTCGTCGCGCGCGATCGCCGCTTCGATCGCCTCGATCCGCTCGGGCAACGTGTCGTAATCGCGCTGGTCCTTGTAGCTGAGCTTGGCGCGCTGGGGCCTGGGCGGCGGCGGAGGCGCCGCAGCGGCAGCCGCAGTGGCTGCGGCTTTCGACGCGCCCGACTTGACCCAGTTCGCCATGCGCTGCTTGCGCTGCTTCTCCCAGTCGGCATAGCCGCCCGCGACGACATCGACCGTGCCCGATCCGTCGAGCCCCAGCGTCACCGTCACCGTGCGATCGAGAAAGTCGCGGTCATGGCTGACGATCAGCACGGTGCCGTCATAATCCGAAATTACCTCCTGCAGCAGGTCGAGCGTTTCCAGATCGAGATCGTTGGTCGGCTCGTCGAGCACCAGCAGGTTCGAGGCGCGGGCAAATTCGCGCGCCAGCAGCAGGCGCGAGCGCTCTCCGCCCGAAAGCGTCCCGATCCGCGCTTCGACCAGGCCGGGATCGAACAGGAATTCCTTGAGATAGCCCTGGATGTGCTTTCGCACCCCGCGCACATCGATCCAGTCGCCGCCCTCGGCCAGCACGTCGCGCACGCGCTTTTCGGGCTGCATCAGCTTGCGTTGCTGGTCGATGATGACGCCGTCGAGCGTCTTGGCGAGGGTGATCGTGCCGCTATCGGGCTCGAGCTCGCCGGTGAGCAGGCGGATCAGCGTCGTCTTGCCCGCGCCGTTGGAGCCCACGATGCCGATCCGGTCGCCGCGCTGCACGCGCAGCGAGAAGTCCTTGATGATCGTGCGCTTCGCTTCGCCCTCGCCGAAGCTCTTGAACACGCGGTCGGCGACGATCACCGACTTGGTCTTGCTGTTGTCGCTCACCGCCTCCAGCTTGGCTGTGCCTTGCGGACCGAGCATAGAGGCGCGTTGCGCGCGCATCTCCCACAGCTTGGCGAGGCGCCCCTGGTTGCGCTTGCGCCGTGCGGTGACGCCGCGCTCCAGCCAGTGCGCCTCGATCTTCAGCTTGGCATCGAGCTTGTCGGCGGCGCGCGCCTCTTCGGCATAGACCTGCTCCATCCAGGCCTCATAGCCGCCAAAGCCGATTTCCTGACGGCGCAGATTGCCGCGGTCGAGCCAAAGCGTCTGGCGGGTCAGCCGCTCGAGGAACGTGCGGTCATGGCTGATGACGACGAACGCGCCGTTGAAGCGACCGAGCCAGCTTTCGAGCCAGTCGATCGCGGCGAGGTCGAGATGGTTGGTGGGCTCGTCGAGCAGCAGCACATCGGGTTCGCTGGCCAGCGCGCGGCAGATCGCGGCGCGGCGGCGTTCGCCCCCGCTGGCGGTGGCCGCATCGCGCGAAAGGTCGATGCCGATCTGGTCGGCGATCGCGGCGACCTCGTGCGCGGGCGGGGCGTCATCGCCCGCCAGTGCCCAGTCGCTCAGCGTCGCAAAGCCCTTGAAATCCGGGTCCTGCGCCAGCATCACCACGCGGACGCCCGGCTGCACGGTGCGACGTCCGCGGTCGGCCTCGATCTCGCCCGCGATCAGCCGCAGCATCGTCGTCTTGCCCGCCCCGTTGCGCCCGATCAGCGCCAGCCGGTCGCGCGGGCCGATATGGAGGTTGATATCGCGGAACAACCAGCCGGTGCCCTGGACCAGGCCAAGGTCTTCGTACGAAAGGACGGGGGGAGTGGACATGCCCGCCACTTAGGCGGGGGCGGGGCAGGGCGCAATCCCCGCCCTCAGCAGCATATCCGGCTTGACCGCAGGCGCAGCGCGGGCGCAAGACGCAGGGAAAATCGCCGAGAAAGGGTCGCGCATGCGTACGGTTTACATCAACGGCCAGTTCGTCGCGGAAGATGCGGCACATGTCTCGATCTTCGATCGCGGGCTGCTGTTCGCCGATGCGGTGTACGAGGTCTTCTCGGTGCTCGACGGGCGGGTCATCGATTATGCCGCACATATGATGCGGCTCGAGCGCTCGCTCGCCGAGATGACGATCGACTATGATTGCAGCGCGGCAGACTGGCCCGGCATCATCGCGACCCTGATCGAGCGCAACGCGCTGACCGAGGGGACGATCTACCTGCAGGTCAGCCGCGGCGCGGCGGATCGCGATTTCCTGTTTCCGAAGGCGGACACGCCGGCGACCGTGTTCGCCTTCACGCAGAGCCGGTCGCTGGTCGCCAATCCGATGGCCGAGCGGGGCATGCGCATCATCACCCGGCCCGATCGGCGCTGGGGGCGGCGCGACATCAAGACGGTGCAGTTGCTCTATGCCAGCATGATGAAGATGGAGGCCAAGGCGGCGGGCGTCGACGATGTCTGGCTGGTCGAGGGGGATGTCGTCACCGAAGGGACCTCGCAGAACGCCTGCATCATCACCCCGAACGGGCATCTGGTGACGCGTGATCTGGGGCATCACATCCTGCCGGGCGTGACACGGCTCAGCCTCATCGACATCGCACGGGAAAGCGGCATCACGGTGGAAGAACGGCCGTTCACGATCGCCGAGGCGCAGGGCGCGGCCGAGGCCTTCGTCACCTCGGCCTCGCTGTTCGTGACGCCGGTGGTCGAGATCGACGGGCTCAGCGTCGGCGATGGGCGTCCGGGCATCGAGACGATGGCGCTGCGCAAGGCCTATGTCGACCATGCCCGCGCGCAGGGTTAAAGGTTTACATTCCTGTCGGGGGGCTGATCCGATCGTTCAGCCTGCGGCAAAGCGTTTTGTTTCATAGCCAGGCCGTTCTCCGGCGCAAGCCGGAGTCCAGGGGCAACCCTAGACTGCAACCGCCTCTGGGTTCCGGCGTTCGCCGGAACACGTTGAACACATCTGGAGAATTACCCCATGACCACCCCGCTCGTCCGCGCGCTTCCCCTAGCGATCCTTGCCGCCGCCGCGACGCCCGCTGTCGCCGCTGTCGAGATCACCCCCAGCGCCGGTGCGCCGGTCGTCGAGCTCAGCGTCACCGAAACCGTGCTCGGCGCGCCCGATACCGCGACCTTCAGCACCGGTGTGACCAGCAAGGCGCCGACCGCGTCTGCGGCGCTGCGCCAGAACTCGGCGGACATGGACAAGGTGATCAAGCAGATCGTGGCATTGGGCATCAAGCGCGAGGACATCCAGACCTCGGGCATCAACCTGAACATGGACTATGAATATGGCACCGATGGCCGTGCGCCGCGCTTCATCGGTTACCAGGTGACCAACACGGTGACGGTGAAGGTGCGCCAGGTCGACCGTCTGGGTGCGATCCTCGATTCGGTCGTGTCGCAGGGTGCGAACAATATTTCCGGCCCCTTCTTCAGCATTGACGATGACAGCGCCGCGCAGGCCGAGGCGCGCGACAAGGCGATGAAGCGCGCGCAGATGCAGGCGCTGGATTATGCCAAGCGCGTCGGCTTTACCGGCGTGCAGGTGCTTGCGGTGTCGGAAGCGACGTACAACGCCTCGCCCTTTGGCGGTGCGGATATGAAGATGGCACCGCGTGGCGTGGTGATGGCAGAAGCCGCGGCGCCTGTCGAAGGGGGGCAGGTCGGCACCAGCGTCACGGTCAACGTCACCTATCAGATGACGCGCTGAGCGGTAGCATCTAGCCAATCCAATCTCGTCACCCCCGCGCACGCGGGGGTCCCGCTTCGTCGCTGACTCCGGCGCAGAAGCGGGATTCCCGCTCTCGCGGGAATGACGGGGAGGGGGGCGGGAAAGGCGCTCGAACCACTGGCCAAAGGCTGCACAAGGCGTTAGCGGGGTATTCAGCGGTTATTCAATGAAACCGGGCTAGATACGCATCATGAACCTGCTCTCTTCCACTCTTTCTGCACTGGCGCTGGCTTCGGTCGCTCTGGCCTCCAGCGCGCCCCAGGCCGATGCGCTAGACGGCAAGCGCCGGGGCGAGCAGAGCGAGGCGCGCGAGCAGTTCATGGCCGGACAGGTCAAGTCGCTGCGCGAGATCGAGGGCCGCATCCTCCCCCGAATGCGCGGGATGCAGTATCTGGGTCCGGAATATGACGCCGATACACAGGTCTACCGGCTGAAGTTCCTCGACAATGGCAGGGTGATCTTTGTCGATGTCGATGCCCGCACCGGAGCGATCCTGCGTCAGGCGGGTTGATCGGCCCCCGGTTTCTTCTCGCCTTGTAACCCCTGTTCATTTCCCCGATATGGGGGGCTTTCCATAAGGGCAGCGTCCGCCGCCCGGCATTGCACCCGTATTCCAGGAGTTGCCCATGCGCATTCTGATCGTCGAGGATGAACCGACCCTTGGCAAACAGCTCAAGTCCACGCTCGAGGCGACCGGCTATGCCGTCGATCTGTCCACCGATGGCGAGGACGGGCATTTCATGGGCTCAACCGAGGATTATGACGCGGTGATCCTGGACCTCGGCCTGCCCGAGATCGACGGCCTGACCGTGCTGGGCATGTGGCGCAAGGAAGGGCGGACCTTCCCGGTGCTGGTGTTGACCGCGCGCGACAGCTGGTCGGACAAGGTCGCTGGGCTCGATGCCGGCGCGGACGACTATCTCGCCAAACCCTTCCAGACCGAAGAGCTGATCGCCCGGCTGCGCGCGCTGATCCGCCGCGCCTCAGGCAATGCCTCGAGCGAGCTGATCGCGGGCGATGTCCGGCTCGACACGCGCTCGGGCAAGGTGTCATTGAACGGCGAGCCGGTGAAGCTCACCGCGCAGGAATACAAGCTGCTGTCGTATCTGCTCCACCACAAGGGCAAGGTCATCAGCCGTACCGAGCTGATCGAGCATATCTACGATCAGGATTTCGATCGCGATTCCAACACGATCGAGGTGTTTGTTACGCGCATCCGCAAGAAGCTGGGCCCTGATGTGATCACGACGATCCGGGGCCTGGGTTACAGCCTTGAAGACCCTGCCGAGCGTGTCAGCAGCTGAAGCCCTGCAGCCGGGCGCGGCAGACCAGGTCGCCGCGCCCGCGCCGCTGCCCAATACGGGTTCGCTCAGCCGCCGCATGATCGGCATTGCGGCGGCATGGATTTTCGTGCTGCTGCTGAGCGGTGGCCTCGCGCTCGACCGCATCCTCACCAACACCATCACCACCAGCTTCGACGACCAGCTCGAATATGTGCTGACCGCGATGATCTCCTCGGCGGAGATCGGCCCCGATGGCGAGGTATTCTTCAACCGCCCGCTCGGCGACCAACGCTTTCTGGAGCCCAATAGCGGGCTCTACTGGCAGATCAGCGGCCAGGGCCATGCCGATTTCACCTCGCGATCGCTGTGGGACCGCGCGCTGAAGATTGAGACCGCGCACAGCGATGCGCAGCCGCATATCTACGACAGCGACCAGTTCCCCGATCACGAACTGCGCATCATCGAGCAGTCGATCTATCTGCCCGGCTCCAAGGTGCGCTGGCGCTTCATGGTGGCGCAGTCGCGCGCCGAGATGGACCTGCAGTTGCGCCAGTTGCGCGAGACGCTGGGCTATAGTTTCGCGTTGCTCGCCTTAGGTCTGATCATGATGGCAGGGCTTCAGACGCTCTATGGCCTGTGGCCGCTGCGCAAGGTCAAGGAGGCGATTCAGGCGATGCGCACGGGCCGCATGGACCGGGTGCGCGATCCCATGCCGATCGAGGTGATGCCGATGGTCGAGGAGCTGAACGCGTTGCTCGAGCATAACGAGAAACAGGCCGAAGAGGCGCGGCGGCATGCGGGCAATCTGGCGCATGCGCTCAAGACGCCGCTCACCGTGGTGATGAACAGCGCCACCGCACGCGCCGATGACCTTGCCGATACCGTGATCCGCGAGGCGGCGGTCATGCGGCGGCAAGTGGACCATCATCTCGCCCGTGCGCGCGCTGTCGGACGGCGCGGCCAGGCGCTGGCCCGCGCGAACGTGTGGGAAAGCGCGCAGGCGGTGGAACGCGCTGTCGTCCGTCTTTATCCGCATGTCCGCTGCGACCTCGATGGCAGCAAGATCGCCGAGGTCGCGATCGAGCGGCAGGATCTGGAAGAAATGCTCGGCAATCTCGTCGAAAATGCCGGCAAATATGGCGGCGGCAGCGTGTTCGTCACCATCGATCCCAAGGGTGCGGCGGACCCGAAGCTGGTCGATATCTGGATCGAGGACGATGGCACCGGCATCCCGGAAAAGGAGCGCGAGCGCATCTTCGATCGCGGCGCGCGGCTCGATACCGGCAAGCCGGGCACGGGCCTGGGGCTCGCGATCGTCCGCGATGTCGCGGAGATTTACGGTGGCAAGGTCGAGCTCGACGAGAGCGAGGACTTGGGCGGACTGCTGGTGCGCCTGCGCCTGCCGCGTGCAGCTTAAGCGTAGGTCGCGCCTGCGAAATAGAGCCCATCGGGCGGCGCGTTGAAGCCCAGAGCCGCGCGGTCGCGCGCGTCGAGCGCAGCCTTCAGATCCTCGCCCGACCATTTTCCGCGCCCGACCAGCACCAGACAGCCGACCATCGAGCGCACCTGATGGTGCAGGAACGAGCGCGCGGCGGCGTGAATGTCGATCTCGTCGCCATCGCGGACAACGTCGAGCCGATCGAGCGTCTTGACCGGGCTCGCCGCCTGGCAGTGCACCGAGCGGAAGGTGGTGAAATCGTGATGCCCGACCAGATGCTGCGCGGCGGCATGCATCGCGGGCACGTCGAGCGGCGCGGACACCTGCCACGCCTTGCCGCGTTCCAGCGTCAGCGGCGCGCGGCGGTTGGTAATGCGGTAGATATAGGACCGACCGGTGCAGCTGAACCGCGCGTGCCAGTCATCTGGCACGATCTCGCAGGCGAGCACTGCGATGGGCTCAGGCCTGAGTTTCGCGTTCAGCGCCTCCATCAGCCGAAACGGCTCGATGCGCTTGGCAATATCGACATGCGCGCGCATCGCGAGAGCATGGACCCCAGCGTCGGTGCGTCCGGCGGCGTGCATGATCGCCTCTTCGCCGGTGATCGCCTGGACTGCGTCCTCGACATGCTGCTGCACGCTGGGGCCATGCGCCTGGCGTTGCAGCCCCATGAACGGGCCGCCGTCAAACTCCAGCGTCAGGGCAAAGCGCGTCATGCGATGGACGTTCCGGGTGCGATGGCAAAGCCACGGAGAAAGTCTTCGAGCGGCATGGCGGGCCGGCCCGCGCGCTGGATGATAGTGGGCCGGATCGCGCCAACGGCGCAGGCGATGGTGAGATGGTCGTCGAGAATGGTCCCGGATGGCGCGCCACTGCCGGCGACGATCTCTGCGGCATGCACCCGGAAGCGCTCGCCACCCAGCTCGAAAAACGCGCCGGGCATCGGGTTGAAGGCGCGCACCTGGCGTTCGACCTGTTCGGCGCCTTGCGAGACATCCAGCCGCGCCTCGGCCTTGTCGATCTTGGCGGCATAGGTCACGCCCTCGTCCGGCTGCACCACCGGCGGATAGCTGGCAAGGTCGCCCAGCACCTGCACCATCAGCCGCGCGCCCAGTTCGGCGATCTCGGTCGTCAGCTCGCCCGCCGTTTTGCCCGCAACCGGGGTCTCGCCCTTGAGCAGCATCGGCCCGGTATCGAGCCCGGCCTCCATCTGCATGATCGTGACGCCCGTGAACTCATCTCCGGCGAGGATTGCACGCTGCACCGGCGCGGCCCCGCGCCAGCGCGGCAGCAACGATCCGTGCACGTTGAGGCAGCCATGACGCGGCGCATCGAGCACCGCGCGCGGCAGGATCAGGCCATAGGCGGCGACGATACAGGCATCGAGGTCGAGCGCAGCGAACGCGGCCTTTTCGTCGTCGCCCTTGAGCGAGACTGGTGTGCGCACCTCCAGCCCCAATTCCTCGGCCAGCTGGTGTATGGGCGAGGGGGTCAGCTTCTTGCCGCGATGCGCCGGGCGCGGCGGCTGGCTGTAGACCACTGCAATCTCGTGCCCGGCCTCCACCAGCGCGCGCAGGGTCGGCACGGCAAAATCGGGGGTTCCCATGAAGGCGAGGCGCATGACGGACTTTTCTTTTGCTTGGGGCGATGCGGCTCCGTAAAGCTCAGGCCATGGCATCGCAAGAGATTGAGGACCTGGCCGCCGCGCTGGCCCGTTTGCCGGGGCTGGGGCCGCGCTCGGCGCGCCGGGCCGTCCTGTACCTGCTCAAGAAGCGCGAGAGCGCGTTCACGCCGCTGGTCGAGGCGATGGAACGCGTCCGCGCGAACCTCTCGACCTGCGACATCTGCGGCAATGTCGATACGCAGAACCCGTGCGGCATCTGCACCGATCCGCGCCGCGATCCGCGCAGCCTGTGTGTGGTCGAAGAGGTGTCGGACCTCTGGGCGCTCGACCGGTCGCGGCTGTTCGTCGGGCGCTATCACGTGCTGGGGGGACGGTTGTCCGCGCTCGACGGCATCGGGCCGGAGGATCTGGGCGTCGCCTCGCTGATCGCGCGCGTTGCCGAAGGCGGTATCGACGAGGTGGTGCTGGCAATGAACGCGACGCTCGAGGGGCAGACCACGGCGCATTATCTGGCCGAACGGCTCGAGGGCTATCCCGTGCGCCTCACCCAGCTCGCCCAGGGCCTGCCGATGGGCGGCGAGCTGGATTATCTCGACGAAGGGACGCTGGCACAGGCGCTCAGAGCGAGGAAGCCGGTGGTCTAGGGGCGCTTCCCCCGTGTGTTCCCGTCCTTCGCGCGAAAGCGGGAATCCCGCTCTACTGCAGACCATTGCCCAAGAAGCGGGACCCCCGCCTGCGCGGGGGGGGGGGCGCCTTGCAGAGGAGAGCGGTGCCCTTACTCCGCCGGAACCAGCGCGGGCTCTGCTTTCGCCATCACCGCATCCTGATAGTCGCTCTCGGCGAGCTGGATCAGGTGGCGGTCGTCATGCTTCCACGGGTGGAAGCCGGGCAGGAAATAGGTCATCCAGGGCAGGATGATCTTGCGCGCCATGCCGGGGTTGCCAAACGCGTACCAGAAGAGTTGCGCCCAGACCTTGGGGCCGGTCAGGCCATCCTGGCGCAGCAGTTCGAGCATGCCGACCGCGCGATGGTGCAGGAAGTTCTTGGTGACGACCAGCATCACCAGCGACTTGACCTTCCAGCGCTGCCAGCGGCTCCAGTCCTTCGTCGCGTGCATCCAGGTGTCGAACGCGACGCCCTTGTGCTCGATCTCTTCCATCGCGTGCCAGCGCCACAGATCACGCGAATCGGCGTCGGCGGTCTCGAGATGCTTCGGATTGGCGAGCAGCTGCTGCGCCAGGATCGCAGTGAAATGTTCGAGTGCCATGGTCGATGCCAGGTTGGCGATCTTCGGACGGCCCTTGGTCAGCGCCAGCGCCTTGTCGACATCTTCCTCGAGCCGCTTGACGTCGTAACCTGCATCCACCACGCGACGATTGAACGCAACATGCTCGCGCGTGTGATTGATCTCCTGCTTCACAAAGGCCCGGATTTCGCTCGCCAGCCGCTCGGAGGTGCCTTCGCGGAATTCCTTCACGCTTTCGATAAAAAAGGCTTCGCCCTTGGGGAAGGTGACCGACAGCGCGTTGTAGAAGGCGGTGCCGATCGGATCGCCGCCCATCCACCAGCGGCGCATCTTGCTGTCGCGGATGATCAGTTCCAGATCGGCAGGCGTGTGCTTGCGATCAATGGAATCGGCGTTCGAAAAGGATTGCGGAGCGTTCATGGCGGGGTCCATAATGCAGGGGTGTTGTTTACACTGATGACAATAAGGTTACTTACATAGATGTCAATAGCGAAAAGACGGCTGAGCCCCGAACAGAGCCGCACCGCGGCCCTGGCCGCCGCGCGCGAGCTGCTGATCGAAACCGGACCCCAGGCGGTGACGCTGAAGGCGGTGAGCGGCCGGATCGGGCGGACGCATGCCAATCTGCTCCACCATTTCGGATCGGCCTCGGGCCTGCAAAAGGCACTGGCGGAATATCTCGCGCAATCGATCTGCCAGATGATCGGCGCGGCGGTGATCCGCCTGCGCAACGGTGAGGGCACGCCGCGCGATATTGTCGACATGGCGTTCGATGCGTTTGACCGCGAGGGGGCAGGGGCGCTCGCCTGCTGGATGCTGCTGTCGGGCAACGAGGATGCGCTCGATCCGATCGTCGAGGCGATCCATCAGCTGGTCGACGAGCTCGCCGAACATGCGCCCGAGGGCCGCACGCTGCACGAGGATACACTGTCGCTGTGCACGATGGCGCTGGGCGACGCGCTGATGGGTGCGCAACTGGCAGGCGCGCTGGGGCTCGATCGCGACACGGGACGCGCGATCGCGGAAAAGCAGCTGATCGCGTCGCTGCTCAGCTGGCAGGAGGGGCAGCCGGTGTGAACCGGGCTGCCGCTGCGGATCAGCCCACGCGCTTGGCGCGCGCGCCGAACCGGCCGTGCTTGCGGAAGCGCACCAGATAATCGCCGATCACCGCCGCCATCGGGGTCGGCGTGATGCCGAACGCCTCGAGCCCGTCTGCGCCATCGGCCACGACATTGTCGCTCTGCAGCATCGCCCATTGGTCGCGCGTGATCGGCGCGCCGGGCAGCCAGCCGGTCAGGCCCGCTATCAGGCCCGACAGCGAATCGGGCATGTCGACAAAGCTCGGATCCTCGCCGATTTCCTTGGCGATGCGCTTGTTGAGCTCGGCCATGCTGATCGTTTCGGGGCCGCCGAGCTCGAAGGTGCGCCCACCAAATCGCGCAGGGTCGGAAAGGCTCTGCTTCACCGCCTCGGCCACGTCATCGACATAGACCGGCTGGAAGCGTGCCTTGCCGCCGATGATCGGCACGATGGGCAGCGATGCGATCAACCCGGCGAAACGGTTGACGAACTGGTCCTCGCGGCCGAACACGATCGAGGGGCGCAGGATCGTTGCCTGCGGGAAGGCGGCGCGCACGGCGGCTTCGCCTTCGGCCTTGCTGCGGCCATAGGCGCTTTTCGATCCCGCATCGGCACCAATGGCCGATACATGCACCAGCGCCTGCGCGCCTGCGGCCGCTGCCGCACGCGCGACATTGGCCGCGCCCTCATGGTGGAACGCGTTGAAATCGCCCTTGAGGATGCCGACCAGATTGATCACCGCATCGGCGCCATGCACCGCGCGTGCGACGGTCTCGGGCTTGCGGATGTCGGCGGCGATCAGCTGGGTCTGGCCCAGATTGCCGAGCGGCTTGACGTCCTGCGCGATGCGGATGTTGCGCTGCGCGATGCGCACGCGCGCGCCCGCTGCGGTCAGATGCTGGGTGATATGCCGCCCCAGAAAGCCGCCGCCGCCGAAAATCGTGATCAGTGTGTCGCGCATGTGTTACGTCCCGTGATTCTCTTCAGCCGGGTGCCGCGCTGCCAATAAGGCGCGCAGGACCGATGGCCGATGCGTCTCCGCTCCCGCCTTTGCAACACCCGAACGCAGCGCGCAACGCCCCAGTTGCGCTTTTGCGGGTTGGTTTGAAGGCGAGGGCAATTTTCTTTGAAGAATGTGGCCAGAGGCGGTTGACGCCTGCAACCACTCCGGCTAGAGGCGCGCTCCTACCCCGTGCCCAGATGGCGGAATTGGTAGACGCACCAGCTTCAGGTGCTGGCGCTCGCAAGGGCGTGGAGGTTCGAGTCCTCTTCTGGGCACCATTTGTTCTTCTCACGTTCTCCCAAATAATCTATAAAACCCGCAGAAATCCTAGGGATTTGGCCCTTGGATCGTTCCGGATCGTCCCGCTTGTTCTCGGGGGTTCCAGACACTTTTGTGGGCCTTTTGAGGCCGTTTCGCAAAGGCCCAGATGAAAAGGCCCCCACATGCCGCTGACAGATACTCGCCTCCGCGCTCTCAAGCCCAAGGACAAGCCGTACAAGGTAACCGATGAGCGCGGCCTATATGTTGAGGTCACGCCCACCGGCGGCAAACTTTGGCGATTCCGATACCGGATCGGCGGTGCGCAAAAGAAGCTCTGCATCGGCAGCTATCCCGAAATCAGCCTCAAGCAAGCTCGAGACGTGGCCTACGAGGCACGACGAGCAGTTGCTTCAGGGGGCGACCCGGCCTTTGAGAAGCGGAAGCAGAAAATCCGCGCAGAGTTCCTTTCTGCACAGACGTTCGAGGCAGTCGCACGTGAGTATATTGAACAGATGATGGTCCAGAATGGCCGCGCCGATGGCACGATCGTCAAGGCCAATTATTTCCTCGACAAGCTTGCGCCTGCCATCGGGAACCGACCCATAAGCGAGATCGAGCCGTTCGAAGTCCTGGCTCCTCTCAAACGGCTGGAAGCCACTGGTAAGCACGAGACTGCGAAGAAATGCCGTTCATTCGCAGGCCGCGTGTTTCGCTACGGTGTCGCCACGACCCGCTGCAAATCCGATCCGACCAGTATGCTGAAGGGTGCTCTCGTAACGCCGAGAGCCACGCATTATGCTGCAATCCTCGAGCCCACCGAGCTTGGCGGGCTGCTGCGCGCCATCGACGACTTCACTGGCTACATGGTGACGAAGTTAGCTTTGCAGATCGCGCCGCATGTGTTCGTACGCCCCGGCGAACTCCGGCACGCCGAATGGCATGAGATCGACCTCGTCGATGGGGTCTGGAAGATCCCTGCCGGTAAAATGAAAGCGCGCCGAGCGCATGCCGTCCCGCTTTCCAAACAGGTTAGAGGCTATCTCACTGATCTGGCCGAGATGCTCGGCCGCGAAGGATATGTTTTCCCATCTGCGCGCAGCTCCAAGCGTCCCATGAGTGAAAACACGCTCAATGCCGCATTCCGTCGCATGGGATACTCGAAAGAAGAAGTCACCGCGCACGGACTCCGTGCGACAGCATCGACATTCCTGAACGAATCGGGCCTTTGGAACCCGGATGCAATCGAGCGTGCCCTGTTGCCCCGCGCATGATGACCGCACGCCGTCACTCGGTGTGTCGCTCGGCCGACAGGCCATCCTTTTCCATTGCTTTGCGGGATGCGATCAGCAGAGCGTATTGTCTGCATTGGCGCGTGAAGGTTTCGAGGCACCGGCGCTTTTTTCAGGTTCTGCGACCACCAACGAACCCGAATCGACCAGCACCCGCAAACCCTCGGCGGTAGCGCTGAGGATCTGGCGCGATGCACAGCCACTGCGTGCCAGTCCGGTAAAGGCATATCTTGAAAGCCGCGGCATCCTCGCCGCATCTCCGGCGCTCCGCTTCCATCCACGAACGCCGCTTGGCCCGAAAGGACGGGCCCGCTTTCTGCCCGCCATGATCGCGGCAGTCAGCCTCGACGAGGGCCCGATCGCCATCCACCGCACGTTCCTGTCTACCGAGGCTTCAGGCAAGGCCGCTTTCGAAAAGCCGAAACGCGCGCTCGGCGCGCTCGGTGAAGCTGCCGTTCGTCTCTTCGCTCCAGTTTCCGGCAAGCTTGGCCTTGCCGAGGGGGTCGAGAGCGCGATGTCGGCCTATGCTCTCACCGGCATTCCCGTCTGGGCAACCCTGGGCAATGAGCGCTTCGGTCTCGTCAGCGTGCCTGAGAGCGTGACCGAGCTTCACCTCTTCGTCGATCACGATGCTGGCGGCGAGCTGGCCGCGTCGCGTGCCCTGGCCGCCTATGCCCGCGATGGGCGGACGATCCACGTTCGCAAGCCATCGTCACGCGACACAGACTGGAACGATGAGCTGACAGCATGGCTGCGCCGCAAAGCGGCGCGGTAGAGGAGAGGGGGCTGTTCGAATTCCTGATCCGGCAGAGGGCGTGTCCCGATGCCCTCATCAGGAGGACGAATTGCCATGTTCCAATCAGACCTGTTTCCCGCCGGCGAGCAGTTGCCGTCCATGCCCTTGGCCTATGCCATTGGCACCCGAGTTGCCGCGCTTCTTGCTTCGGGACGTCATCTTACCCGTACCGACATTTCCGGGCTGTTCGCCGAAGAGACCGGTGTTCTGGACTGGGGAGGTGCCTGGACGATCGACGACTACAACAGCGCGGTCGAGATCGGCGCACTACTCTGGCTTCGAGAGTCCTCACGGATCGATCTGGCGACGAATGTACACGAAGCCGAAGCGCGGTTCGACTGGCTCGAAGCAGCCTTGCCGCCACGGCACGTTCGCAGCGAAGCACAGGTCGAGCTCCAGCAGTTCTCGACCCCGCCAATGCTGGCCTGTCTGATGGCGAAGGCCGCAGCTGTCTGCGCGGAAGACACGCTCCTCGAACCGTCCGCAGGCAATGGTGCCCTTGCTCTCTGGGGTTGCCTCCAGAACGCTTCGCTGCTCCTCAACGAGATCGATCCGGCAAGACGAGACGGTCTCGCAAGCCACGATGCCTTGACCGTCAAGCGATCGCTGGTCGGCGGCGAACAGCGCCTCGAACTGACCGGGTTCTCGCCCGATCGGCTCGACTGGTACAAGGGCAAAGGCTGCTTCACCGAGATCATCCGCTACCGCACGCGCCTGTTCGTCCCGGTGTCGAATGCCTCGTCGGTTCTCCCCGCGCTTGCCGCCTGATCCCTCGGGCAGACCCCAATCCCAAAATGAGAGTGGAGGGAGCCCTTTGGGCTTGTGGGCCTCGTGATCCTCACCTGCGCCTTCATTCCATCAGGAGAACACCCATGATCCAGTCGATTCCTTTGAAGAAGCTCGTCCCGAGCCCGCGCAACGTTCGCAAGTCGAGTGACGTGCTGGCCGACCTCCAGTTGCGGGCAGACATCGCCGCGCGCGGCCTGCTGCAAAACCTCGTCGTGCGCAAAGGAAAGCGCGGCAAGTTCGAGGTCGAGGCCGGCGGTCGCCGTCTCAGCCAGCTTCAGGTTCTTCTGTTCGAGCATGAGAAAGGGTTCGACAGCATAATCTCGACATCTTCGATCATCGAGGGCGTGAACACATCCGCCCAGAACGTCGTGATCTGGAAAAGCAAGCTTGGGCAGACCAACCTGAAGGACTTCACATAGTCGCGCGCCAGCACCTGGGCAGGGCAGAGCAGGACTGCAAGTAGCGCTGCAGGGAGGATGAGCTTGCTCACAGGATCGCCCTCCCGCTGCCGAGGATCTGGCCGCGGCAGACGAAGCCGATCTCGGCGTAGCGGCTGTCGAGGCCGCGGGGATGGCTGGTCCCGGTGTAGAAGCAGCCGTCGGGGATCGGTCCTTCGGGGCCCTTGTGAAGCGCAATGCCGAGACGGGTCTCATCGAGCCGCGCGGCGATCTTGCGACCGTTGATGAAGACCTCGTGGCCACGGTGGCTCACGACATCGCCCGGCACGCCCAGCACCCGCTTGCCGAAGAGCTGCGCGCCTTTCCCGAAATGCACTTCGACGAGTCTGCTTGCCGGCGGCTCGAAGAAGATCAGGCTGCCGCGCTCGATCCGCGCGTGCTTGTCGAGCCAGAACGCCCAGTTGGGCAGGCTCGGGCTGGCATTGATGAGGAAGGCATGGTCTTTCGCGAAGGCGTCGACCGCGCCCCATCCGAGGGGTAGCAGCACCAGTCCGGTCAGGACGAGCGGCCGTTTGATCGTGCGGACAAGACGAGAGGCAAAGTGCGTCACTGACCGCCTCCCTGCTCAAGCTGGCGGGCGATCCGTGCGCGCAGTTCGTCAGTGGCATCGGGGGCATCGCCCGCGAGCACCGCTTCGCCGACCAGCACCACGCGGCCACCGGTCCCCATTTCTGCAACGGCGCGCTCGGACGCCTGGAGGAAGGCAAGCACGCGCGCCTGGCTTGCTTCGGGATCCTGTGCCCCGCGCGCTTCGGCATCGACGAAACCCGCGATGGTCTCGGCAAGCCGGACAGTGACGATCTGCTGGCGCGGTTCGGACAGTTCGCGGCTGACCCAGGCTGCCCAGAGCAGCATGGCCACGAGCGAGAGCACGCCAAGAATTCTCAGCAACAGCGGGCGATTAAAAGATTGTAATCTGCGCGTCTCAATCACGGTTTGCCTCCCGGGCCGGATGGTTGTCGAGATCGGCCGCGAGCCGCTTCAGGAAGCGCGGCATGCGAAACAGCGTCACCGCGCCAGCGAGGATGAGGAAGCAGCCCTTGAGGTCCTGGCTGAACAGGCTGCGACGCAGCCCGTCGGCTTCGAGGTAGCGGTCCGACAGATTGGCGAGCTGGGTGAAGAGGCCGCCGAGGTCCCAGCCCGCAACGAACAGGAACAGCGCAAGCGGCAATCCCAGCACGATCAGCAGCGAAGTCGCCGCAAAGCGTGCGGTCTCGATGAGGACGAAGCAGCTCCCTTGCAGGAACGGCATCAGGCTGCGGAGGTTGGCCGGAGGGGTCCGGTCGGCGAGATGCGAGACCATCATTGTCCGCCTCCCGCCACGATGCGAATGGCATCGGCGAGGCTGTGCCCACGCCGCTCGCAGTCCTGGATCGCGGCATAGGTGTCGGGATCGGAGGAGTAGATCGTCGCCGAGAAGGGATCGAGCACGAGCCGGCCGACCGCTTCGGTCTCGGGGCCCTTGATGAAGACCTCGCTGTACTCGGTACCCGAACGCTTGAGGCTGCGGATCAGCGTCTCGGTGCGGTCGTCCATGTCGAGCCGCGCGTTCGCCCTGAAATCGGCGATCGTCTCGGCCTTCTGCTGAAGTACCAGCATCCAGTCGCTATTCTCGAGCGCGGCGCGCGCGCCGTCGGACTTGTAATAATCATTGAGGGACTGGGTCGCGGTGGCGAGCGCGCCGCCGTACTTGCGGGCAGTGCGGGCATAGGTTTCGACGAACTCGCCCATCGACCCGCCCTTGAGCATGGCCCAGGGCGCATCGATCCCACCGCTCGAGACGGTGATCCGCTCGGCGGTAATCGGCACCAGCACCACCTGCTCGTCGCGGGTGACCGCGGCGCCGAGGCTGACCAGCGTGGTCAGGCCGAGGACACCTGCCAGCACGGCAAAGCGGTTGCGTTGCCGCAGGTAGGTCTGCGCCTGTTCGTGCGCGAATTCTGCTCGCATGGGTCGCCTCCCTCAGCCCGCCAACAGGCGGCAATGGGAGGGCGGCGTGGCCTTCAGCCCGAGGAAGCTCCCGGGCAGGTACCAGTACGCAGCATGCACCAGTGCCGAACCGGCGCCGCGTGCCTTTGCCTTCCGCAAGGCAAGCCAGGCCCCGGCGGCCAGGCCGATACCGATGAAGATATGCTGCGAGAGAATGCCCCAGGCGAAGGGAATGAGAATCCCTGCAAACTCGTCGATGGTCCAGAAGCCGATGAGCTCCGGGTCGTCGAGCCGCCGTGGAACGAGGTACCTGTCGGCCATGCCGCCCTCCTGTCGTGACCGGATCCGCTGATCAGATGACTGCGGTCACGACCGAGGTGACGATCGGCACGCCGGTGCCGACACCGATCCCGACGCCGACCGGCACCGCGACCTGGCCGAGCGAGAAGCGCCCGGAGGCGAGACCGATCAGACCGCCCGCAAGGCTGAGCACGGTGATGATCTTGCCGCCCGAGCCTTCGAGGAAGTCGGTGAACTTGGTCAGCGCGGGATCGAAGGTGGTGTCGGCGCCGGCGAAGGCGGCCCCGGCGCAGGCCAGCGCCACGCAGGCGGGAAGAATGTAGTCGCGGCCACGAGCACGGTTGAGCGTGCGCTGCAGGGCCGGAAGGGCAGTCTTGGTGGTCATGGATGGAACCTTTCGAGGAATTGAACATCAGCCAGCGATGCGTTCGCTGTATGTTCTTTCCTCTCTCCGGAGCCGGGCTGTAGGAAATCGGGAACTGGATTTTGGGGCTGGCGGCCAAGCAAAAAGCGACATCTGAAGGTGCGCAGGCCGGGATTCGCGCAGGTTGATCGCGAACCAGCGCCGACTGCGCCGGCTTCTGAGCGAAGCGAGCCGCGCTATGCGCGCCGGCGGCCGAAATTCGCGCGAGTCGTCGGAGGAAGCTGATTCGCGACTTCCTTTATGTTCTCTAATTGTTCTTTTCGTTTTCCTACAGGTTTCCTTTCGAGCTAGCCAGTGAATCGATCACCACTAGAGAAAGGGATTCGTCGATGACTGACATGGCGCTCTTTGCCGAACAACAGGTTCGCGCCGACCTCGCCAAGCTTTTACTGGCTGCCGTTGAAGCCAGCGGAAGGGCCCGCTGCGACATCGCGCGCGACGCGCAGATCCATAAGGATGCCCTGCGCCGCGTCCTTGCCGGCGAACGCTCGGCCAGCCTCGGTGAAGCCTTGCGCATTCTTGCCGCAAGCGGCGTCGCGCCGCACGCACATCTGCTTCTGTTCCTCGTCAGCAGCGGCGATCACGCGATTGCGTGGCTGCAATCGGACCTCGCGCAGTTCTTCGAGGACTTTTCCGGCGAACTGCCTTCTGCGCTCGAGCGTGTCCTGGGCAATCAAGTGCATGACGTGAAGCCGCGCTGGGCAAAGGGCACGGCGCATCGCGTCGCCCGCCTGCTCTCCGACCACATCGACGAACTCGAACGCAAGGATGCGATGCTCGGCGACGTCTTTGCCGGTGTCGAAGGAGGCCATCGTGGGTGAAGAGATCGACAAGGGAGCGACCGAAGCCCGCCGAGTCACCCGGCTCATTCGCCTGCCCGAGGTTCAACATCGTGTCGGGCTTGGCCGTTCGACGATCTATCGCTGGATGGCCGAGGGTAAGTTTCCGAAGCCGGTTCAACTTGGTGGCTATACAGTTGCTTGGGCCGATGCCGACATTGATGAGTGGATCAGAATGAGGATGTCTGACGAAGCGATTTGAACTTGCTCCGCGTTGCGTTCTTAACCGGAGTGACCAGGTTCTCTCCATGCTCACGCCTACGCTACTCCGCAAAATCGCGGCTTCGCTCGAAGCCAATCCACTCGGGGAGATCGAGATCAGACGACTTGAGGGTTTAGGCGGTCACTTCCTTGGTCGTGTGAGTGTCGCGCTGCCCGACGAGGACCCAGTCCGGTCTACATGGTGATCGAGGCTGCCAACGAGTTCCAGCACAAGACCACCTAACCCAACGAGATATGGCAGACCGAAAGTGCAGCTGAACGGAGGCGAAGCCGGAGGACACTTCACCTACTTCAAGATCATCGGGTGGGGCTGGATGTATCTGTCCACCGTACTCAACGATTACTCCCGCTACATCATCGCCTGGAAGCTATGCACGACGGCGAAAGCTGAAGACGTCACCGACACGCTCGACATGGCACTCGACGCTTCGGGCTGCGATCACGCCAATATGCTGTAAAGACTGCCTCTGCTCAGCGGAGTCGAAGACGACGCGGAGCGCCACCATGGCCCGAGTTACATCGCGAGCGATCTTGCCGACTATCTCGATGGGAAGAACATGAGCCACGTGCGTGGTGCGCCGTTCCAACCGCAGACCCAGGGCAAGATCGAACGCTGGCATCAGACGCTCAAGAACCGCGTGCTGCTGGAAAACTACTTCCTACCCGGTGATCTTGAACAACAGGTCGAGGCCTTCGTCGAGCCTTCCAATCATCAGCGTTTCAACAACGTGACGCCTGCCGATGTCTACTTCGGCAGCGCACCATCCATCATCAAACGAAGAGAAAGGATCAAGCGAAAGACACTCGAATATCGGCGCTTGCAACAGCGCAGGCTCGCCGCCTAAACATCAAACCAGACGAGGCGAGTACCCCGCAATCCTACGCCGCGATCTGTGCCAAATGTTCTGACGGGGGACAGGTTCAACAACAGGCGGTTGCTCAAGCCGATCGGCAATATGCCGCCCGCCAAAGCCGAGAACGATACCACGCCATACTGGACGACACACCTATCGCAGCCTACTCAAGCCAAATGGCCTCCGGCAATTTCGGGGCGGCTCATTGCACCGTCGAGGTGCAGATCAGGGAGTGACTAAAAATACTAAGGTCAATATTGTTGCTCTGGAAGGTGAAGCACAATCCCGTCAAGCTGGGCATCAAGCGTGATCTGGCAGGCCAGCCGGCTTTCCGCCGTGGTCCCTTCGGCGAACTGGAGCAGATCGGCTTCCATGCTGCCATCCGCAAGCCGCCCGACCCGGTCGATCCAGGCGGGATCGACGTGAACATGGCATGTGGCACAGGCGCATTGGCCCCCACAATCGCCGTCGATGCCCGGAACTTCGTTGAACAGCGCCGCTTCGCGCGCCGTCATGCCAATTCCGATTTCAACCGGAAACCGGCGACCATCGTGGGCAACAAAGGTGACCTTCACCATAAGACTGTGACCTTCCCCTGGCGCATTGATCAATGCGCGTGAAGCTTGACCGGCAGGCGGGTGATGCCGCGAACGAGGTTGGAGAGCAGGCGTTCAGGCTCTCCCACCACCTCGACGAAGCGGAAGCGCTCGTGGATTTCTTCCCAGATGATCCGCAGTTGCAGTTCGGCCAGGCGGTTGCCCATGCAGCGATGGATGCCATAGCCAAATGAAAGGTGCTGGCGCGGGTTCTTGCGGTCGATGATGAACTCTTCCGGCCGGTCGATCGCCGTTTCGTCACGGTTGCCCGAGAGATACCACATTACCACCTTGTCTCCCTTGGCAATGCGTTTTCCGCCGATCTCGCAATCCTCAAGCGCGGTCCGGCGCATGTGGGTCAGCGGGGTCTGCCAGCGGATGATTTCGGGAACCATGCTGCCGATCAGTGAGTGATCCTGGCGCAGCTTCTCATATTGATCGGGGTTCTGATTGAGCGCAATGACCCCCCCGCTGATCGAGTTGCGGGTGGTGTCGTTGCCGCCGACAATCAGCAACAGCAGGTTGCCCAGAAATTCGAGGAAGGGCATTTCGCGCGTGGCCGGCGAATTCGCCATCATCGTAATCAGATCGTTACCCTCGGGGCGGTCGATGCGTTGATCCCACAGCCCCTTGAAGTACATGGCGCACTCGATCAGTTCCTGGCGGCGCTGCTCGTTGCTATCGACGATGCCGGATCCTGGTATTGCGGTGGTTACGTCCGACCAGCGCGTCAGCTTGGCCCGTTCGTCCCAAGGGAAATCGAACAGGGTCGCAAGCGTCATCGTGGTCAGTTCGACTGAGACACTCTTCACCCAGTCGATTTCTTCGCCCACCGGCAGCGCATCGAGAATCGCCCCCGCCCTTTCGCGAATCACCGGCTCAAGCAACAACAGATTGGATGGTGCCACTGCCGGCGTGACAGCCTTGCGCTGCGCGTCATGCTTGGGCTGGTCCATCGCGATGAACATCTCAAGCTCAAGATTGGTCTCGTCGTTGTGCATGTCCTGGATGGCGATGCCACCCAATTTGGCTTCGGACGAAAACACCTTATGGTTGGTGTCGACCGCCATGATATCATTGTACTTGGTGATCGACCAGTAGGGCCCGTACGAGCTTTCGGCGCAGTAGTGCACCGGATCCTCGCGCCGCAACCGCTCGAAGAAGGCTCCGATCTTGTCGCTCTGGAACAGGCTTGGGCGGGACACGTCGATTTCCGCAAGCGGGATTCCGGCAACTGTGCGGACGAGTTCTTCACGATCCAGACCGGACTGCATTGCTAGCGTAGCCATGACCGCGTCGCTCCATTTTCTGTGCGTGTTGCGTCGTATGAGGCATTCACATCGATTCGTCAATAATAGTATAAGCATTTATGCCATTGAAGTTTACCAATCGACGATAATCATGGTGCGAATTGACTCCTGTCGCGCTAAACCTTATCAGAGTAAAATGCAGTCTAACCGCATCTGCCCTGTCGCACTCGAAAATGGCCAGATTCAGGCCAAGACCAAGCGCGCGTTGGTACTCGCCCGCGAAATTGTCGAAGATATCGAAAGCAATGCGCAAGGACCCGGCGACCGGCTCCCTCCCGAAGACGCCATGCTGGCGCGCTACGATGTGGCGCGGGCCACGCTTCGCGAGGCATTGCGCTTTCTCGAATTGCAGGGCGTCATCCATCTCGCCCAGGGTCGGGGAGGCGGGCCGGTGATCACGCGACCCCGGACCGCTGATTTCGCCAGTTCGATGGCGTTGGTTCTTCAATTCATGGACACCGATCTTCGGGCGCTGCTCGAACTGCGCGAGGCAGTTGCCCCGACGGTTGCGGCGCGGGCGGCAGAAATGGCTACCGTTGCCGATTTGGCTGCGCTCGAGGATTGCCTGGGGCGGCTTGAGGGAGAACGTGACGGTGCGGAATTCGAGGAAACCAATCGCCGATTTCACGACTTGCTGGGCTGGGCCAGCGGCAACCCCACATTCGGTCTGCTTGTCTCGGCGCTGCACCTTTTGACTCGCAACATGTCGATCGGTCTGGGCTATTCGGCCCAGGAACGCGACACTCAGCTGCGGTGCCTGGGCCGCGTGCTGCACGCCGTTCGGATGCGCGATGCCGCGGGCGCGCGGCGCCAGATGGAGCGGTTGATCGCCGGTTCGACCCAATACCTGGCAGAGCGAAGTCCCGATCTGCTCGCGCAAAAGGTACGCTGGGGAAACGCAAGTAGACTAGCTTGAAGGGAGAGAGGCAATGGCCTTGAACAGCCGCATCTGCGACATGCTGAAGATCGAATACCCGATCATCCTCGCCGGGATGGGCGGGGCAAGCGTTCCGGCGCTGGCGGCTGCGGTCTCGAATGCCGGCGGGCTTGGCGTGCTGGGTGCCGCTGCCTGCGCGCCCGAGCGTCTGCGAGACTGGATTCGCCAGACCCGAGAACTGACCGACAAGCCGTTCGGGGTCGATACCCTGCTGCCAGCCTCGGTCCGTCGGGGCAAGCCGCCGCAAAGCGGTGCAGCGCCGGTCGATCCGATGGCGCTTGCGGCCGAATACCGCCAGTTTGCCGAGGAGTTCATGGCCAGCGAAGGGTTGGTCAAGGCCGATGGCGAGGCCGTGAAACGCACGATTGGCGGACGGGACGCCGAAGGCGGCCCGCCACTGTTCTCGAAGGAGTTTTTCGAGGCGCAGATGGAAGTTGTGATCGAGGAAAAGGTGCCGGTCTACGCCGCCGGGCTGGGCAATCCTGGCCCGTGGATGGACCGGCTTCACGCGAACGGGACTGTCGTAATGGCGGTGGTTGGCAAGGTCCAGCACGCGCGGCAGGTGGTCGAGAGTGGAATCGATGTGATCGTCGCCCAGGGCCACGACGGCGGTGGGCACAATTCGCCGATCGGGACCATTTCGCTGATCCCGCAGGTGGTCGACGCGGTGGGCGACCGGGTGCCGGTGCTGGGCGCGGGCGGCATTTCCGATGGGCGCGGTGTGGCTGCCGCCTTCATGCTCGGCGCCGAAGGTGCCTGGGTTGGCACGGCTTTCCTTGCTACACGGGAGGCGGGAATCGAGGACTTCCAGAAGGAAGCGATCGTCGAAGGGGGCGATGCCGATACCGTGGTCAGCCGCTCGATCACCGGCAAGCCGGCGCGGATGATCCGCAACAAGTGGGCCGACGCGTGGGTCGCGGCCGGCAAGGAGCCCTTGCCAATGCCGTACCAGTCGATGATTTCCGGTCCTGTCATGGCGGCCGGCATCGCCGCCAGGCGCAAGGACATTCTGCCGGGCTTCGCCGGACAGGGCATCGGCTTGATCCATGCCGTACGCCCCGCCGCCGCAGTCATGGCAGAGCTCGTTTCCGATGCCGAAAGCGCGCTCGAACTGGCCAGCCGTTTCCGCTGATCGAGGGCGAGGCGCGTGACCGGATTTTCCGACAAGGCCGCAATCACGGGGATTGGCGAGACCGATTTCGTCAAGGGCACCGAACGCAGCGCGGTCGACATGATGCTTCAGGCCTCGCGACGCGCGATTGCCGACGCGGGGCTCAGGCCGGGCGACATCGACGGCATGGTTCCGCCGCCGATTTACACGACTTCCGAGGAACTGGCCGCCAACCTGGGGATCGACGTGCTGCGCTTTGCCGCCACGGTCCACATGGGCGGCGCGAGTCCGACGACAGCGCTGCAGAACGCCGCAATGGCGATCGCAGCGGGCCTGTGCGATCATGTTCTTGTGACGCTTGGCTGGAACGGGTTTTCCGCGCTGCGCCCCAAACCCGGCGCGCCGCCGACCCGGTCCATGAACATGACCACGCTGACCAATACGATCCAGGGCTATTACATTCCCTATGGAGTGTTTCTGCCGGTGCAGATGTATGCTTGGCTGGCGACCCGCCATTCACGTCTTTTCGGGGTTGGCGAAGAGGCGATGGGCGCGGTGGCGCTGGCCTGTCGCAAGCATGCGCAGATGAACCCCAAGGCCTTCACCAATGGCCGTCCGCTCGACTGGGAGACTTACGCGTCATCGCGCTGGATATCGGAACCGTTCAGGCTTTACGACTGCTGCCTTGAGACCGACGGAGCCTGCGCGGTGGTGGTTTCCCGGATCGACCGCGCGCGCGACATGCCCCATGTGCCGGTGACGATTGCCGGGGCGGCGGAAGGGCACCCCTATCCGGCCGACGATATTCCCTCGCGTCCCGATCCGTTCAAGATCGGGCTGTCCTACGCTGCTCCCAAAGCCTTCGAGATGGCCGGCGTGACCCGCGAGGATATGGACTTTCTCCAGATCTACGATTGCTTCACTTACGTCGTCCTGCTGCAGCTGGAAGCGCTGGGATACTGCGAGCCGGGCGGACAGCTCGATTTCGTCCGCGACGGCCAGATCGAACTTGGCGGGCGCTACCCGCTCAATACCCACGGCGGACTGCTCAGCGAGGCGCATGTCTGGGGCCTTAACCATGTCGTCGAGGCGGTCCGGCAGCTGCGCCACGATTGCGGCGACCGGCAGGTCGCAAACGCCCGGACCGGCTTGGTCACCGGCTGGGGCGATCTGGGCGACGGCAGTGTCGCCATCCTGCGGAGATTCTCATGAGCGACAACGCCGACCTTCCGCCCAGGCAGCGGGCCGAAGCACAGGCCAGGCCAGCCAAGCCGCGCCCGCGCCCGCAGGACCCGATCGAGCAGGAATTCTGGCAGCGCTGCCAGGATGGCCGGCTGCATTTCCAGCGCTGCTCATCCTGCGGCACCTGGCGCCACCTGCCGCGTTACATGTGCGCGCGTTGCGGCTCGCCCGAATTTGCCTGGCAGCCCAGCTCGGGCAAAGGCACGCTGTTTTCGTGGACGATCACGCACCAGGCGCTGCACCCGGCGTTTGCCCATGAAATCCCGTTCGTCGCGGCAGTGGTCGAGTTGGCGGAAGGGGTCCGCATGGCGACCCGGCTGATCGACTGCGCCCCGGAAGGGCTCGCACTCGACATGCCGGTCGAACTCGCCTTCGAGCCTCTGGGCGACGATTTCCAGCTGCCGGTATTCCGGCCTTTCGCGCATGGGGAGTCCACGTCATGAACCTTGATTATGGCCCCGAATACGAACGCTTCCGCGCCGAAGTGCGGGATTTCCTTGACCGCAACCGGCAGCTTGCGCCGGAATCGGCGAACCGCGCGGCGCGACCTTCGGCTGAAGCGGTCGCCTGGCAAAACCTGCTGCTGGAAAATGGCTACACCGCGCGAACCATTCCGCGCGAATATGGCGGCTACGGCGCCGAGCCCGACATCCTCAAGGCGCGGATCATCGCCGAGGAATTCGCGCGTGCGGGCGTGCCGGGCGGACTGTCCAACCAAGGCATCTCGATGCTGGTTCCAACCCTGCTCGAACTCGGCACCGAAGAGCAGAAGCGCCGCTGGATCGAACCCACGCTGCGCGGCGAAGTGGTCTGGTGCCAGGGCTATTCCGAGCCTGGCGCCGGGTCGGACTTGGCCAGTCTGCGCACCAGCGCCCGCGAGGAAAGCGGCCATTTCGTGATCAACGGCCAAAAGATCTGGACCAGCACCGCGCGCCAGGCCGACATGATCTTCTGCCTGGTGCGGACCGAGCCGGACGCGCCCAAGCACGCCGGCATTTCCTATCTGATCTTTCCGATGGACCTGCCGGGGATCGAGGTCCGCCCGCTCAAGACGATGACCGGACACGCCGAATTCAACGAGACCTTCTTCACCGACGTGCGGGTGCCGGTCGATCAGATTGTCGGGCAGCGCGGCCAGGGCTGGTTCGTCGCCAATGCGACGCTTGGCCATGAGCGCGGCATGCTGGGAGATCCCGATGCCCTGGAAAACCGGTTGCTGGCGCTGATCCGCCTGATGCGGGAAGAACAGGTCGGGCCGGCCCGCGCGATCGACAACCCGGTGCTGCGCGACCGCCTCGTCGCCCTCCAGGCGGAAGTCGCGGCGATGAAATACAATGGCATGCGGGTGCTCTCCAACCAGATCAAGGGCGAGGCCGGGGGCATGGCCAAACTTATTGTCAAGCTCCAGAGCTGCGAACTGGCGCACCAGATCTCGGCCCTGGCGATCGACGCGATGGGCGAAATGGGCATCCTCTATGCGGAAAGTCCGCGCCAGCGCGAAGGCGGTTCGTGGCAATGGAACTACATGTTCCAGCTGGGCCTGATCATCGGCGGCGGCACCGCGCAGATCCAGAAGAACATCATCGCCGAACGCGGCCTCAACATGCCGCGCGAGCCGCGCCCGGCGCCCGAACCTTCGTCCAGCCGGAAGGAAGCCGCCTGATGGATTTCGGTCTTTCCCCCGAACAGGAAATGCTCCGCGACACGGTCGGTCGCTGCCTCGCGGAAACCTGCCCGCTCGATCAAGTGCGCTCCTGCGTGGATGCGGGCAGCGCGGTCAGCGACCAGGTCATGGCCGCACTTGCTGACATCGGCCTGACCGGGCTGATGGTGCCCGAGGCGCATGGCGGGCTGGGGATGAGCCTGCTCGATGCGGCGGTGGTTGCCGAGCAGCTCGGCCGGACGGTGGCCCCGGCCCCGTTCCTGGCCCGCAGCGTACTCGCCCCGCTGGCGCTGACGTTGGCCGGATCGCCCGCGCAGCAGGCCCATTGGCTGCCCCGGATCGCGACCGGCGCAGTGCGGTTCGGCGTCGCAATCGCCGGTATCGTCGAGGAGCGCGACGGCGCGAAAGTCCGGGCCGAAGCCGGCGGACTGACCGGCACCGCACTGTTCGCGCTCGACTTTGCCGATGCGGACCATTTCATTGTGGCCGACGAATCGGGGCGGCTGCATCTGCTGAACGCCGCCGCGAACGGGGTCGAGCGAATTGCCTTGCACACCATCGATGCCACCCGCAGCGTCGGCGAATTGCAGTTGACCGGCGCAGTGGCCGAACCGCTTGCCGACGATGGTGGACTTGCGGCGCGGCGGCTGCTCGACGCCGGCCGGATACTGCTGGCCGCAGACAGCCTGGGCGCGGGAGAGGTTATGATCGAAAAGGCGGTCGCCTATGCCGGGGAACGCGAGCAATTCGGGCGGGTCATCGGCAGCTTCCAGGCGGTCAAGCACATGTGCGCGGAAATGGCCGCCCGGCACGAACCGTGCCGGGCGCTGGTGTGGTATGCCGCGCATGCTTTCGATGCCGCCCTTGGCGAGGCGGCGCTGATGGCCTGCCACGCCAAGTCGCACACCGGCGAGGTTCACCGTTTCGTGGCGCGAACCGCAACCGAGGTGCACGGCGGCATGGGCTTTACCGATCTGCTGGGCCTGCATTTCTGGTTTAAGCGGATGGGGTTCAACCGCCAGGTTTTGGGCGGGCCGGAGCGGGTCAGGGAAGAAGCGGCGCAGCTGCAGGGATTGACGACGGCGCAGTAGGACCGTCCGGGAGAGAAAACCATGACCGAGTGGAATTTCGGCGACATTCTGGATGCCATCGAACCGGTGCTTCCGCCAGCTGCCCCTGTCCTGATCCACGGTGACCGGAGTATCACCTGGCCGGAAATGGGCGGGAGGTCCAACAATCTGGCCCGCGCGCTGCGCGACCGGGGGATCGAGCCCGGGGCCAAGGTGGCCTTCTACATGCGCAACCGGCCCGAATATGGCGAGGCCATGGCCGCCTGCTTCAAGGCCCGGCTGACCCACGTCAATATCAACTACCGCTACAAGCCGGACGAGGTCCATTACATCTTCGACGATTCCGATGCCGAGGTGATCGTTTACAGCAGCGAATTCCGCGATTGCATCGACGAACTGAAAGAACGGCTCGGCAAGGTGCGGATCTTTGTCGAAATTGGCGATCCGGCGGCAATCGCGCCGTTTGCCGAACCCTATGAGGCGCTGGCGGCGCAAGGCGATGGTTTGCCGCTGGGCATCGCCCGTTCGCCCGACGACTTACTATTCATCTACACCGGCGGAACCACCGGCATGCCCAAGGGTGTGATGTGGCGCCACCATGACCTGCGCCAGGCGCAACTCGATTCCGCCAGCCTGCTTGGTCCGGCGCCGCAAGACATGGCCGAAGCCGTAGCGATGCTGGCCGCCGAAGGCCCGGGCCGGGTGTTCCTTCCGGCCTGCCCGATGATGCATGGCACCGGTCTTCTCTCTGCCCTGGGCACCATGATGACCGGCGGCTGCATCGTCACGCTCGAAAGCCCTTCGTTCGATGCAGAGGAGCTATGGCGTGCGGTCGAAAAGCACCGGGTGCAATCGATCGCGATTGTCGGCGATGCCTTTGCCAAGCCGATGCTCGCCGCGCTCGACAAGGATCCCGGGCGCTACGATACGACAAGCCTGATCTCGATCATCTCCTCTGGCGTCATGTGGAGCCGCGAGGTCAAGGACGGCCTGATCCGGCACATTCCCCAGGTCGCGCTGATGGACGCCTTTGGCGCCTCAGAGGGGCTGGGCTATGGGCTGTCGGTGACCACCGCGCTCGGTTCGGTCCAGACGGCCAAATTCGCGATCGGCGAGCATTGCGACGTATTCGACGAAAATGATGCCAAGGTCGAAGCAGGCAGCGGTGTTCCCGGTTTCATCGCCCGCAGGGGTGCCATACCCATGGGATATTACAAGGATCCGGAAAAATCCGCGAAGACGTTCCGGACCATCGGCGGCGTACGCTACTCGATCCCCGGCGACTGGTGCCAGGTGGAGGCAGATGGCAGCTTGACCCTGCTCGGGCGGGGCAGCGTCTGCATCAACACCGCCGGGGAAAAGGTCTATCCCGAAGAGGTCGAGGAGGCGCTCAAGACCCATCCCTCGGTGGCCGATGCCCTGGTGGTCGGCGTGCCCGACGAGAAATGGGGCCAGGCAGTGACCGGCGTCGTGGTCCTGGAAGGCAGCGCCGAGTTCGACGAGGCCGCCCTCAAGGCCCATGTCCGCCAGCAACTGGCCGGTTACAAGACTCCGAAGGCGGTCTTCCTGGCCGGGGTTGCGCTGCGCGCATCGAATGGCAAGGCCGACTATGCCGCCGTTCGGGCCTTCGCGATGAGCCAGGGCGCCGCGACGTGACCGGTACGCCTGGCGGCGATTGGGAGGCGCTGATCGTCGGCGCCGGGTTCAGCGGAATCTATCTGCTCCACCGTCTTCGCGAGGCCGGCATCGACGCCAGGCTTATCGATGCGGCCGAAGCGCCGGGCGGCATCTGGTACTGGAATTGCTATCCCGGCGCGCGCGTCGATTCACAGGTGCCGCTGTACGAACTGTCGCTGCCCGAACTGTGGCGCGACTGGACCTGGAGCGAACGCTATCCCGGATGGCGCGAGTTGCGCGCCTATTTCCGTCATGTCTGTGACCGTCTTGCGCTCTGGCCCCACATGGCCATGGGAACCCGCATGACCGGCGCGGCGTGGGACGAAGACCGGCGCAAGTGGCGGGTCGCGACCGGCTCGGGCGAAACGATCACCGCGCGCTATCTGCTGCCCTGCCTCGGCTTTGCGGCCAAGGCCCATGTGCCCGACATCGCCGGACTGGAAAGCTTTGCGGGCGAATGGCACCATACGGGCCATTGGCCGCAGCACGGGTTGTCCATGGCCGGGCGCAAGGTGGCGATCGTCGGCACCGGCGCGAGCGGGGTCCAGGTTGCGCAGGAAGCGGCAGCCGAGGCGGCACGGCTCACCTTGCTGCAGCGCACCCCGATCCTTGCGCTGCCGATGCGGCAGGAGGTGCTAACGGCGGAGCAGCAGGAACGGGAGAAAGGCGATTACCCGGCACTCTTTGCGGCCCGCCTTCGTACAAGCGGCGGATTCGATATGAACGGTGTCGAGACCTCCGCGCTCGACGTTGACGAAGCAGAACGCCGCTCCCTGTTCGAAAGGCAATGGCAGGCCGGTGGCTTGCGGTTCTGGTATGCCAATTTCGCCGACCTGCTGACCGACGAACGGGCCAACCGTCACGCCTACGATTTCTGGCGCGACAAGACCCGGGCGCGGATCGCTGATCCCGCCTTGCACGAGTCCCTGGCGCCGAGCGAACCGCCCCACCCCTTCGGCACCAAGCGTCCTTCGCTGGAGCAGAACTATTACGAGATCTTCTCGCAGCAGAATGTTTCGCTCGTCGATCTCAAGCAGACTCCCATCCAACGCATCGTGCCCGAGGGCATCCTCACCTCGCAGGGCCTGATCGAGTGCGACCTGATCGTGTTCGCCACCGGCTTCGACGCCGGCAGTGGCGGGTTGACCCAGATCGAGATCAGGGGCCGCGATGATCGCTGTCTTGCCGATGCCTGGCACCAAGGGGTCACCGCCTATCTCGGCTCGGCCGTCCACGGCTTTCCCAATCTGGCCTACCTGTACGGACCGCTCAGTCCCTCGGGCTTTTCCAACGGTCCGACGGCCGCGGAAATTCAGGGCGACTGGATGCGGGACTTCCTGGTGAAGCTGCGCGACGACGGTCTGACCCGATTTGAAGCGGAAGCCGAAGCGGAGCGCGAATGGACCACAAGCGTTGCCGCAATCGGGGCGATCACGCTCTTTCCCCGGGCAAAGTCCTGGTACATGGGCGACAACATTCCGGGCAAGCCGCGGCAGCTGATAAACTACCCGAGCGTGGTGGGTTACTTGAACATCATAAACGAGGTGGCGGCGAACGGATATCGCGGCTTCACGCTGGCGTGACGGGGGAACTGCAATTTATGAAATCGGCTGCATCCGATATTGTGCCGGAATGGGCGCCTGACCCGTCGGTTCTGCCAGACTGGTTCACCGAGGCCCTGGCTGTTCCGCGCGAGGAAGGTTTCGTCACGGTTGACGGCGTGCGCATGCATTACTTCCGCTGGGGAAATCCGGCCGCGCCGCCGGTGCTGATGACCCACGGTTTTCTCTCGCACGCGCGCTGCTTCGCCTTCATAGCCCCGTTTCTTGCGGCCGATTACCACCTTGTCGCCTATGACCTGTCCGGGATGGGCGACAGCGAGGTGCGCCCGGACTGCGACATGACCGCGCGTGGCCGCGAAATGATCGGGATTGCTAAAGCCTTGGGCCTGTTCGGCCAAGCCAGCAAGCCGATCGTCGTCGCTCACAGTTTCGGTTCCGCCGTTGCGTTGCGGGCGCTTGAACTCGCGCCGGACGCCTTCGGCGGGGCAGCGATCTGCGACATGATGATCCTGCGCCCCTCGGCGCTGGAGGAATACTGGAGCATGGGTCGGACCAGCCCCGGCTCGGGCGATCCCAACCGCCCGCATCGCCGCTATCCCGATTTCCCGAGCGCCCGCAAAAGGTATGTGTTGTCCCCGCCCCAGCCGGTGGGTGAACCGTTTCTCATGGATTACATGGCTTACCATGCCCTTTGCCGCGAAGGGATCGATTGGACCTGGAAGTTCTCTCCAGCCGTGTTCAAGCGCGACAATTCGCACCGCCTGTGGCTCGAGATCGGTCCGCGTGTGGTTGCCGCACCCGGCAGAAGGGCAATTATCCACGGCGCTGAGAGCCAGCTCTTCACATCGGATTCGCGCCGCTATCTCGATGAACTGGGAGGAGGCGACATCCCGGTCATCGCGGTTCCGGAAGCGCGGCATCACCTGATGCTCGACCAGCCATTGGCCTTCGCGGCGGCCTTGCGCGCTGTCCTTGAACAATGGTCAAAAAGTGACTGATCGTGGTGCGCGCCAATTCTATCGGATCCGGCGCGATCGACAGATGGCTGCCGGATTTGCCCGGCCGGGCGCACATCGAGAAACGCAGCTTCAGCGACAGCCAGGGAGGCCAGCATGAGTGATTCTGACCAAGCTCCAGAACCCAAACCAGCCGCAACGGTGCTGCTAGTCCGCGACCACCCCGAGTTCCAGGTCCTGATGGTGAAGCGTCATCACCAGATCGATTTTGCGTCGGGGGCTCTGGTTTTCCCGGGTGGCAAGACGCACAGCGGCGACGCCGACGAGCGCTGGAGGAGTCATGCGATCGGCTGGGACGATCTCGACCCGGTTCAACGGACCTTGCGGGTCGGGGCGATCCGCGAGGCGTTCGAGGAAACCGGGATCCTGCTGGCGCAAACCGCTCAGGGCGTACCGTTCGAGGATCCGTGTGACGCGGCGGTGCGAAGCGCGGTCGATGCTGGCGAAATCGCGTTCTTCGATGTCGTTTGCGAACTGGATGTTCGCCTCAGGCTGGACAAACTGGCCATCTTTGCCCGGTGGATTACCCCGACCATCATGCCCAAGCGGTTCGACACCTGGTTCTACGCCCTTAGCGCGCCGCCGGGACAGGTCGCGGCTTGCGATGGACGGGAAACCGTGGATGCGGAATGGATTTCGCCATCAGAGGCCATCCGGTTGGCGGCGTCGGGCGAGCGGACAATTATCTTTCCCACCCTGATGAACCTGAAGCTGCTCGCCGAGGCAGAGGGCGCCCAGGATTGCCTTGCGCGCGCACGGCAACGCAGGCTGGTGACGGTGCTGCCAGAGGTTGCGGTCGAGAACGGGGAACGGGTTCTGGTGTTACCGCCTGACGCTGGATATGGCGCAGTTTCGCAACCGCTGAAAGCGCTCGGAGCCTGAGTCAGGGCGAGCTTCTCGATCGACCGCTGCTCTGCCACCCGAATTTTGGACTATTCGCGGTTAGAGTTACGGCATGAAGGCATCGAATTTCACGGACGCGCAGAAGGCGTTCGTTATCAAGCAGGGTGAGGAAGGCACGTCACCGCCAGCCACACGCCGGTAGGACCAGCCTTCGTTCATTAGTACGCGAAGTGTCCGGAACAGGGGCGCCGCGCAACGCGGCGCGGGATCGAGCGTGTTTACATCTCCGCTCGGCCTGTCGCTCCAGCATTGACCCTGAGGGTGCAGGAAAAGGGCAGGAACTGTCGCCGACTTCTGTTTCGTCGAGCGCGAAATAGTCGAGCCTGTCGTTCGCGACGGTGTGCCGATCAAACCGCAAGTACCAGGCAGGCCCTGGCAAAGTTACTTGTCTTCTCTCGCTCTCTCTCTCTCTCTCTCTCTCTCTCTCTCTATATATATATATATGGCTAAGAGTCGGTTTCGAAACTCACGCTGACCGAGCCAATCGGCGGATCATGAGCATGGCGGCGGCAGCGTAGAGGAAGGCTGCGACGGATTTGAGGGTGGCTTTGACGTCCTTGGCGAGGCGCCGGTTTCGGTTGATCCAAGCGAAGAAGCGTTCGACCACCCAGCGCCGTGGCAGAACCACGAAGCCGGATTGGCCGGCGATCTTGCTGACGATTTCGACGGTGATGCTGGTCGCCTCGGTGACACGGTGATGATTATATCCGCCATCGGCCCAGACCTTCTCGATGAACGGGAAGAGGCCGCGCGAGATTTGCAGCAACGCGCCGCCGCCATCACGATCCTGGACATCGGCGGTGTGCCGCTCGACAAGCAGCGGCCTGCCGTCAGTATCGACCAGAGCATGGCGCTTGCGACCCTTGATCTTCTTGCCTGCATCATAGCCGCGCGGCCCGCCGCTCTCAGTGGTCTTGACGCTCTGACTGGCGATGATGGCTGCGCTTGGCGAGGCGTCCCTTCCGGCTCGCTGGCGGTCGAGCGCGACCAGCGCATGGTTCATCCGCTCGAACACGCAGTCGTCCCGGAACCGGGCAAACCAGCGGTAGACCGTCTGCCACGGAGGGAAGTCCTTGGGCAGCAGCCGCCATGCAATCCCGCCACGCAACACATAGAAGATTGCATTCAACACCTCGCGCATCAGCCATTGTCGCCGGCGTCCCGTCGCGCGCGCCTCGGGCAGAAAGACCTCAACCAGCGCCCACTCGGCATCGCTCAAATCCGTCTGGTAACGCTTCGAAACTCGCGTATGCTGCGCGCGGGTGGCTGGGGTCCTCATCAAGATCTCCGGGTTGTCTGCAAAACCCCGGAATCACAGGAACCTCAGCCGCTCAACCCCTTTCGAAACGGCCTCTAAATCTTAGTAATTTCGGCTTGCGGAGAACCCTGGACGGTTCAGTGTACATCGGAAGTCTAATCGAGAAACCCTATGCCTTCGGCTTTCAAAACTGCCTGGACTCGGTTTCGAACTTGTAACTTGCCGAATATCTTGTGTAGGTGCCATTTCACCGTATTCTCGCTGATGCGATGCCGGATGGCAATTTCACGATTGGAGAGGCCCTCCTTGACGCGGTGCAGGATGGCGAGTTCTTTCCTGGTCAGCGTCGGCACATCCACCTGTTTGGGCAAGCGTGACGTACGGACAACTTCTGTACGGTGGCCTGCGCCTAATGCCTGCTCGTCCGGGATCAGATTTATCAGCGCGGCGGTCGCCGATCCCAGCCTTTCCAGCGTCCTCCGCTCATCCAGCAGCGTGCGGAAGCACCGCTTCCGCAACGCGATGTCTACGGCATCCGCCACGATCTGTTCGGCAGGGGCCGTTCTCCCCGCCGCTGCGGTGGCAGCAGCAAGGCAAAGCATGGCAGAAATTTCTAGTCGACCCGAATGATTGCGGCGCGCATGCTCAAGCGCCACGATTGCTGATCGCCTGCACAAATGGAACTTTCCCTGCCGCAAGGCAATACGTGCCTCGCTGAGCGATGCGCGCGCGCGGAGAGCGGGGCCATGCGCCGTCAGGAAGGCGGGGTGATCGTGGGCGGGAAGCATGGCGACGGCGTCGTCCACGTCGGTCATCACCGCCATGTCGGCGAGAGCGATGCGCGCCAATGCATCAAGTCGCGGGAATGCGTGTTCGCTTGCAATTACGCGTGCCTCTTGCAGCAATTCTATTGCGCCCTGCCGATCGCCGCCGAGATCGATGAAAGCTGCCGCAGTGCGAAAGGCCAAGAATGTCAGATCGACCACCCCGTGGTGACGTACGAATTCCAGAACGTTCCCGATGCGGGAGCCTAGGGTGCCGAGCCGGTTCGCCTCGTAATCGATTTCAAGTTCCAGCAGGTCGAGCAGCTTGGCAGAGAAAGGCGTGGCGCGAAACTGCGCCTGCTCATCGTCGCGCGCATTGCGTAGCAGGTCCGCAGCCGAGCCCATGTGGCCCTGCGCAATTTCGCCGAAAATTATCGTGGCATGAAGCCAGCCAAGCGCGTAGCGATGTTCGGCGACCGTGTTGACTGATGCGGCCTGCCCCCTCAATTTCACGAGGTCATCAAACCTGTGTTCACTGGCGGCAATAAAGCTGAGGCAAGTTAATATCGCGCCCTGGCCCACAAGATCGGTGCCGTCATGCTGCTTGATCCAGAGTTCGCATCGACGCCTGGCCTCCGTCAGGTCGTCTGCGGTCGCCGCACCGACGGCAGCCACGAGATCGCGCCAACGTTGCAGTTGCAGCTTGGTCGAATCATCGGCCTGGACGCTGCTGGCAGCGTCTATGTCGGCAATCAGGGCTGCTGCCTGCGCTTGCCCGAGACTGAAAATCTGCGCCCACGCCAAGCCGAGGGCGATTGTGGGGGCATTATCCATTTCGGAGAAACTGGCCTTCCATAGCTGTATCTGCTCTACCTCTCCCTGCCGCAGCGCGATGTCCATTATGCTGCTGGACGCCATCTCGGTGGCTGTGTCCTTTTCACCTGCACGAAGATACAGGCTGATGCTCTCACGGCTGTTGCCGCTTTGTCGCTGCCATTCCGCGGCGTGGGCAAGACGCTCCGGATCCAGACTCCGATACTCGACCGCGTATCGGTGCTCGAGGAACTCACGAAGAAGTGGATGAAATTCGCAAGCGGACCGGTTCCTGTCCATTGGCCTAAGCAGCATCCGCTCCACGCACAGCTTCTCGATAAGCCTGGCGCCGTCGTTTCCACCGAATAATTGATCGAAATACTCGGCCGATACGGAGTCCAGGACCGAAGCCCGAATGCAGAATTCCCGCAATTCATCGGAAAGAGATGCAAGGATGGCGCTCCTGAAGTATCGATCGAGATCGCAGTCGCGCCCGGTGACTTTTCTAGAAACGAGGCGCTGATTCTGGGTTCCGGTCGAGGTGGCCGCCCGCAGCAGCAGGATCAGCGGCGCCGCCCAACCCCGGGTCCGCTCCCAAAGCGTAAGGAGATCGGCGTCGGAAACCGTACCGGCGCGCATCCCGCAGGCAACGGCCCGCGCTTCGTCGAGGCTGAAATTCAGCTTGTCGACCGTCACATCTTCGACCTGGCCCTGCGCGGCGACACGAGCAAAACCAATATCCGCCGTCATAGCCGCAGCGATCGCAACATTCGGCGGCGCGGCGAGCATCAGGTCTTCGATCCGGTCCGCCATCTCCGAATCACAGCCGATGTCGTCGATGCAGATTAGCAATCGGTACCCTTGACGATCAGCGGCATGGTCGAGCCGATCAGCCAAGGTCATCAGATTGCGCGGCCTTCGCTCGTCCATCGCCGAGAAAATGCTCTGCGTATTTTCAGCTGTCAGCAATTGGCCGTAGATGCGTTGCGCGAGCAAGTCAGGGTCGTAATCGGCGTGCTTGGCCGACACAAAGGCCGTCATCTCGCCGCGCTCACGGTGGGCGGCCCACAGCTGGGCCATTGCAACGCTTTTTCCGTGTCCCGGCGGCGCACGAAAGACATGGAAGCGCTTTGCCCAGTCGCTCGAGAGCAAGCGCGGGCGCGGGAGACTTTCCGCATGTAGCAACGTTATTCGATCAGCGACTGCGCCCATGGTCTTCACCCAACTCTCTGCTTGTGTTTACAACATGCAGCGTGGAAGGACAGACTGGAATGCCAATTTGCGATAGCGGGACATATCCGTGCGTGCGGGCTTGCACACATGCTGAGCGCCCGCAAGCCGACGTACCCGAAGGCCCTTATGGCCGGGCCGGAAAAAAGGTCAGGCGATAGCGTCGTTCAGCGGGACGGCGGGGTTCCCCAATCGTTCGACGTCGATGCGCGCGCCTGCGGCGATGAATTGCTTGCCCGACGCAAATTCCTGCGGCGAGTTGATCGCTTCCACGCAATGCAGGCGGTCTTCCTTCAAATGGAATATGCAAAAGCGCTGTGACGACGGCGCACCGCGCAGGACGGTTCGATCGCACTCGTTCTTTATGCCCGCCATTTGAAGCTTCAGGTCATATTGATCGGACCATTGCCAGGGTATTTCCTGCTTAGGCGCCGGCCGGCCGGTTATAGCAGCGGCCGCTTGCCGCGCCTGCTCCAGAGCGTTGGGCACACTTTCGAGGCGAACCTTTTGAAGCAGGTTCGGGACAGGGCGACGTGCGACGTCTCCGATCGCGAAGATCGCAGGATCGCTGCTCCGCGACTCGTGATCGACGATGATCCCGGTTTCGGTTTCAAGCCCGCCCTCGCGCGCGATTTCGTCGTTGGGGACCGCGCCGACACCGACCAGCGCCGCGTCACAGTCCAGCGTGCGACCGTCGCCAAGGCATATCCCCGTCAACCTGCCATCGCGCCCTTCGAAGCCGGTCACGGCGGTGCAGAGTTCGAACCGAACGCCATGTCGAACGTGGCAATCGTGGAAGAAGCTGGAAATTTCGCGGGATGCCACCCGCGCGAGCAGCCGAGACTCGCGCTCGATCACGGTGACCTCCGCGCCGAGCGCCCGGGCGGAGGCGGCTACTTCGAGCCCGATATAGCCGCCGCCGACGATGGCCAGGTGCTTCCCGCGCGCGAGGGCGACACGCAGCTGCTCGGCATCGACCGCCGTTCGCAGGCCGACGATCCCCGCGAGATCAGCGCCCGGCACGCTCAGCTGGACGGGGCGGGATCCCAAAGCGATGATCAGCTGGTCGTAGGAGATGCTCTCGCCGGACGTGAGCAGCACCTTTGTCGCTTGACGATCGAGTCTCTCCGCGCGCCGGGCCAACCGCAGGTCGATCGCAGCCTTCGCATAGAATTCGACGGGTTTCAGCGGCGTCGGGACGACACTCAAGTCGTCGCGCAGGGCCGCCTTCGACAAGGGCGGCCGCTGGTAGGGACCGATCGGCTCGTCGCCGACAAGGATGATCGAGCCCTCGAACCCATTCTGGCGAAGCAGCGCCGCGGCGGTGCCGCCGGCATGGCCTGCCCCGATGATAAGCACATCTGCGCTCGCGTCGGTCATGTTGATTTAGCCCCTATTCGGCTGCCCGCTGATGCGGAACTGCCACCTGCGTACGATGGGGGCTGTCTAAGATTCCCGAAGAATTGATAAACCATACTTAAGTTGGGTTG
Organism: Blastomonas sp. CCH9-A1; assembly: GCF_001557175.1. Lineage (NCBI taxonomy): Bacteria > Pseudomonadati > Pseudomonadota > Alphaproteobacteria > Sphingomonadales > Blastomonadaceae > Blastomonas > Blastomonas sp. CCH9-A1. The sequence goes on along the minus strand of NZ_LSHM01000012.1, from coordinate 186,484 downwards.
TTCGCTCCGTCACGAGTAATAGACGGGTCCGATGCACCGACCATAGGCCGGTTCGAGACACAGAAAAATGTGCCAATGGGAAAGGATCAGGCGATGAATGAGATCACAAGCAGAAGCCCGGGCGCCAGCGCCCCGGACCAATATGTCGATAAGAAGCGCTATCTTTGGGCGTTGTCCGTGGTCTGGCCAGCCGCACCACTGATCGGCCTCTATCTTGTCGATCGGACCGGGTGGAGCCTTTTCTACGGCTTTACGCTGGTCGTCTGGTACGGCGTCATCCCGCTGCTCGACGCCCTGTTCGGCAATGATCCGAACAATCCGCCGGAGGCAGCAGTCGCTCGTCTGGAAGCCGATCGATACTATCGTATCCTGACCTGGCTGACCGTGCCGGTACACTATGCGTCGCTGATCGGATCGGTCTGGTGGATCGCAACCCGGCCAATGGCCTGGTGGGAAGTTGTGACGCTGGCGTTGTCGCTGGGCATCGTCAATGGCCTCGCACTCAACACCGGGCACGAACTGGGCCACAAGAAGCAGACGCTCGATCGCTGGCTGGCCAAGATCGTGCTGGCGGTAGTCGGCTACGGGCATTTTTTCATCGAGCATAACAAGGGTCACCACCGGGACGTGGCGACGCCCGAGGATCCGGCAACGTCGCGGATGGGCGAGAATATTTACAAGTTCTCACTTCGCGAAGTTCCGGGCGCCTTCCTGCGCGCGTGGAAGCTCGAGAAGGTTCGGCTCGAGCGTGGTGGAAAGAGTGTCTGGAATCTGGGGAACGAGATCATCCAGCCGTTAATCCTTACAATTGCTGTCTACGGCTCGCTGCTGATCGCCTTTGGACCCGATCCCAAGTTGCTGGTGTTCCTGCCCATCCAGATGGCGTTCGGATGGTGGCAGCTGACGAGCGCGAACTATATCGAACATTACGGATTGTTGCGGGCAAAAATGGAGGACGGCCGCTACGAACGCGCCCAGCCGCGGCACTCCTGGAACAGCAATCACATCGCGTCCAACCTGATCTTGTTCCATCTTCAGCGCCATTCCGATCACCATGCGCACCCGACGCGCAGCTACCAGTCGCTTCGCGACTTCAGGGGCCTCCCGGAACTGCCTACCGGCTATCCCGGCATGTTCTTCATAGCGCTGATCCCGCCCCTCTTCAGAAAGGTAATGGACCCGCGTGTGATCGAATGGGCGAATGGCGATATCGACAAGATCCAGATCGATGCCGCCCACAAAAACGCGATCGTCCGCAAATACGGCACGCCGGCGCTGAGCGGCTAATTTTCCCGCGATTGGATTCGAACCAAGGGCGGCGCCAGAAGGCCGACTTCGCGGTTCCGATGTCGAGTGTGCAAATCGGTCGGAACGGGTCGCCGAAGAGGAGGCGCGCATTAGCGCCGCAACTTCGCTCGCTATCACACCAGTTATCGAACAGATTGGAAATAAGCTATTATGTCCCGGTATATTTGTCCCGACTGCAGTTATATCTACGATGAAATCAAGGGTGAGCCTCATGAAGGGCTAGCCCCGCACACCAATTGGGCCGAAGTTCCCGACGATTGGGCGTGCCCCGACTGCGCGGTTCGCGACAAGCCGGATTTCATTCGTCTCGCAGACGACGCGTCCAACTCGCCGCTGGCCGAACCAGCTGTCGGGGCAGAGCCTTTCGCCAAGTGGCACTGCGTGACCTGCGGACATGTCTATGACGAGGCTCTGGGCGATCCGGCGACCGGCGTCGCTCCTGGCACGCGTTGGGTCGACGTCCCCGCAGACTGGTATTGCCCCGACTGCGGAGCGACCAAGGAAGATTATGAGCGCCTTGATTTCTAATCGGTCTCACGGAGGCCGTTCCCGCGACCTTGAGTCCGTTCGCCGGACAGAGAAACTTTCGATGAACGCAATAGCCCACCGATCGGGGGAAAGTATGTTCGATTATATCATCGTGGGGGGCGGGTCAGCCGGATGTTTGCTGGCCGATCGCCTGTCGGCCAACCCTGAGACGAAGGTCTGCTTGCTCGAGGCAGGACCGCCCGATCGCAGCCCGCTGATCCACATGCCTATCGGAATAGCGCTTCTTTCCAAGAGCAAAACGCTCAACTGGGGCTATGAGACGGCGCCGCAGCCGCATCTCGGCAATCGCAAGCTGTTCTGGCCGCGCGGCAAGACGCTCGGTGGATCGAGCTCCATCAACGCAATGGTCTACATACGCGGGCACAGGCAGGATTATGATGCCTGGGGCGAGGCGGCCGATCCTATCTGGTCCTATGACAATGTCCTTCCCCTGTTCCGGGCGATGGAGGCGAACGAGCGGTTCGGCGCGAATCCCTATCATGGCAAAGACGGTGAATTGCACGTTTGCGATCTGCGGACGTCCAACCCTTTGAGCAAGGCCTTCGTCGACGCCGGACAGCAGATCCAGCTCGCGCAAAACGCCGATTTCAACGGCGAAACGCAAGACGGAGTCGGCTTCTACCAAGTCACGCAGCGCGGGGGACGTCGGTGGAGTTCCGCCAGGGCTTTCCTCTCAGAAGCCAAGAGCCGACCTAATCTGCGAATCATCACGAATGCACGGGCCACCCGCATCCTCTTCGAAGGCACTAAGGCCGTGGGCGTCACCTATGCCTCTGGAGTTCGTTTCGCCGACATTCGTACGCGCGGCGAGGTTATCCTTTCGGGCGGCGCGATAAACTCGCCGCAATTGCTCATGCTGTCGGGCGTTGGCGATGCGCAGGAGCTTCGCAATTTCGGAATTCCCGTGGTCGCCGATCGGCCAGAGGTGGGGAAGAATCTTCAGGACCATCTAGACATCACGATCATGCACAATGCCAATGATCGGACGCCGATTGGCATCGCGCCTTCGTTCCTGCCCCGAGCGATGGCGGGCGTCTTTTCCTATCTTTTCCGGGGACGTGGCTTCCTGACCAGCAACGTGGCGGAATCCGGCGGCTTCGCCCGGAGCTCGCCCGCGCAGGAGCGGCCCAACCTGCAATTCCATTTCCTCCCGACATTGCTCAAGGACCATGGGCGGCAGGTTGCGTTCGGTTATGGCTACACGCTGCACGTCTGCGACCTCTTGCCGAAGAGCCGCGGCCGCATCGGACTCAAGAGCTCGGACCCCCTTTCAGCCCCGTTGATCGATCCCGCCTATCTCAGCGATCCGCGGGACCTCGAAACCATGATAGAGGCCGTCCGGATCGGGAGAAAGATACTGGCGGCGCCGGCGTTGGCGGCGTATTCCAGGCGGGAGATCGTTCCCGGTCCGTCGGTGCAAAGCGAGGCGGACATCGTCGCCGACATTCGCGAGCGCGCGGAGACGATCTATCATCCGGTCGGAACGTGCCGGATGGGGCGCGACCCCCAGTCCGTGGTCGATCCCGCCCTGCGGGTGCGCGGGGTCGAGAGGCTTCGCATCGTCGATGCCTCGATCATGCCGAGACTCGTGGCCGGCAACACCAATGCACCCACGATGATGATTGCGGAAAGGGCCGCCGGAATCATCCTCGGCAGGACGAAGTTGGAGAACGGCGACGACCGCTAAGAACTTGCAACAGGATCGCCACGCGCGCCAGGCTGCACGCAAAGGAATGGCACTCTCTGAAAACGAGGGCGTCCTCGACACCCCCCGAATTAGGTTTCGTATTTTCCATCGAGAAGGAAAAACAAAAATGATTATCGTTGCTCGTAAAATTGCCAGGGCGAGGGCTGCACGCCTGTTGGGACTGGCGCTTGGGTCGAGCTTCTGCCTTGCCCAGCCGGCCCAAGGCGAAGAGGTATCTGATTCCGATCAGTGGACCGTCACCCTTAACGTCACGCAGGCTATCCTAGGGGAAGAAGCGTCTGACGTCACCGTCGCCGGCAATCCCTTGCCGGATGCCGGGGTGCGTATTGGCGATGCGACTACCGTAACAGCGGATATCGGATATTCTATCACGCGGGATATTGCGGCGAACTTGTTTTTCGGTGTTCCGGCTTCGGCGAAAATCGTCGGAGCCTGTTCGGTCGAGTCGCTCGGGACATTGGGCGAGACCCGCTACGGACCGGTTATTCTGTCCGCTCAATATCATTTCAACAGCCAGGGAGTTGTAAGGCCTTACGTAGGCCTCGGTGTCGGCAGGATCGTTTTTTTGGTAAGGACGACGGGGCATTGTCCGACTTCGATATAGAGGATCGCTGGGCGCCGGCGGGTCAGGCCGGGGTCCGCGTGAGGGTGGCCGACGGTTTGATGCTCAATGCGGACGCCAGATATGTTCCGTTTTCAACAGTTGCAGAGGGAGCGCTCGGTGGCGCGCCCGTGAGTGCCCGACTGAGGATAAGGCCCATTCTAGCCAACGTAGGGATCGCCTATCGATTCTAAACGTGGCTGCGCCTCGCTTCGATGATCGTAGAAGCGATCCGCGATCAATTAAAGGCTATCGCCCTTGTCGGGATCTTTCCAGATATTCAGAAAGGCCTGGCGCAGTGCTCTCGGGCGCTCCCGCTTTGGAAGCGAAGCGATCTCCAACTGCAAGCACTAGGCTGACGCACGTGTTGCGTCACTTGCTACAGGGCGCAAAATCCCAGCAATTATTACTGAAGATTCCGAGACATAGCTGTCAGCAACTACTTGATAGCGGCAGACCCCCGCTCTGAAATTCCCGAAAGTAGGCGGGCATAAATCGCATCGGCCTCAATTCGGAGCGACGGGAGGATTTCGATTGCGCGGGGCAACAGATGCAGCGTCGAAACCCGGCGTTTGCCTTCGATTGAACGCCGCACCATATATTCGGCTTTCTCAAGTTGATCGATCCCATGACCGACGCTGGCGCGCACCAGATCAAGGCACTTGGCAAGTTCGGTTTGGGTTGGTCCCGGCGAACGAAAAATATAGGCAACGGCGCGCCATTTCCTGCGCGAAAGACCGAATTTCGCCGTCGAGGCATCGAACAGTTTGCGCAGCTAGCGTGGCACCTCTTCGACCAGAAAGACGATTTCGTCGGACCCGGTCAAATAGCTATCGTTGCCGATCTTTTTTCAATAGGAGTGTGCCTTACCCGTCGAGCGGTCGATCGAAAGGATTTTACTGTAAGATGTCTTATCGTAAGAAGACTTCATGGAAAATGATGCAGTCGGGTTGACTGGCCACTGCGGCCACGCGATCGCCGCCACTGTCGAAGGCGCGCTCGATGGGATGCCGGTCATTCTCGCGCACGGCGGCGGGCAGACACGGCGGGCCTGGAAGAAGATTTCGACCCTGCTCGCCGGCCATGGCTTTCGTGCCATCGCCATCGATCTGCGCGGTCATGGCGACAGCGATTGGGCCAGCGACGGGGCCTATGAATTTGCCGACTTCGCGAGTGACCTGGTGGCCATTTCAGCAAAGCTGGATCGCAAGCCAGCGCTAATCGGTGCGTCGCTCGGCGGGCTCGCCGGGATTGTCGCTGAAGGGCAGCTTTCCCCCGGCAGCTTCGCGTCACTGACGCTGGTCGATATTACCCCGCAAATGGAAGCAACCGGGGTGGCGCGGGTTGTCGGCTTCATGGCTGCCCACGCGCGCGAGGGCTTTGCCTCCCCGGACGAAGCCGCGCGCGTCATTTCCGAATATCTGCCGCATCGCCCCAGCCGCAAAGCTTCGTCGGGTCTCGCCCATTACCTGCGCAAAAAGGCCGACGGGCGCTATTACTGGCACTGGGATCCAGCCTTCATCGATGGGGTCATGCGCCGTCGCGCACAGAACGGCGAAATGGGCGATCACGGACAGAGCGAACTCAGCAGTGCGGCGATGAAGCTGACCCTGCCGGTGCATCTGGTCAGGGGCGGTTCGAGCGATCTCGTCTCGCCGGAAGCGGTGGCGCATTTCCGCAAGCTGGTCCCGCATGCCGCCTATAGCGACATCGCCGATGCCACACACATGGTGGTCGGCGATCAGAACGATGTCTTTGGCGCGGCGATTGCCGACTTCCTGATCCAAACTCATGCTGCGAGCGATGCGAGATGACCAGCCGCACTGAAAGGCCCGAACTCACCGAACTGCGCAAGATGCTCCACGTCGCGCCGTTTCACCGCTGGCTCGGCCTCAATGTTGTCGATCTGACCGAGCGCGAGCTAATTCTCGAAATGCCATGGCGGGATGAGATCGTGTCCAATCCTATGATCGGGTCGGCGCACGGCGGCATATTGTCGGCGTTGATCGACCTGACCGGTCTCTACACCATCAACGCGCTGGGTGGCACCGCGCGGGCGACTGCCGACCTTCGCGTCGATTTTCACCGTCCTGCCACCTCAGGTCCGCTGCGCGCGATTGGCAGTGTCGTCAAACTGGGCAAGCAGTTGAGTGTCGCGGAAACCAGAATCGAGGATACAGCGCAGCGACTGCTCGCAAGCGGTCGGGGTGCCTACGTCGGCTGATTCTGCAAATCTAATCGGACATCCACGCGTCTTCATTTCCGACGAAACCATTCGACTGCGATGATTATAGCCGACGCAAATGCGCATGTTCCGGCGAGCGTTGGCTGTCCCTCGAATAGAATGGCTGCCGCGATAATAAGAGCAGCAGAAATGACATGATGACCAGCGAGGGGTCGCTGGCGACTGCCGCTGGCCAGGAGCTGTAGATCCCGGCGGTCGAGGCTGATCGGCAATCGGCCCGACCGCACGATCTTCTCCAGCTCTAACACGAGTTCGGGGGCATTCAGCGCTGCCCGCCCCAAAAGCGCGGTCGTGCGACGCGCCTTGTCACGCAGTTCTCCAAATCCGACGCGTTCGCGAAGCAATTGCCGGGCGATCGGGGCCAGTTCCGCGCCGATGTCGAACCGGGGCTCGATGCGCCGCACGAATCCTTCCGCCGTAAGCAGCGTGCGCAACATCAACGCGAGGTCTGGAGGTAGCGACAGCTCGAACTCCCGCAACAGCCGGAACACGTCGGAGAACACCTCGCCGAGATCGATCTGGTCAAGCACCGACACCTTGAACCGATCAATCAGTCCCGCAAGTGCACGGGCGAGTGCTTCACGATCGACGGGAGGATCGCCGGCCCACCGCAGGAGAATACCTGCCAGCGTGGCCGTGTCCTCACCCGCGATCGCGAGCGAAAGGTCCACGAGTTCGTCGCGGCGATGGGGCAGCAGTGTCCCGATGGCGCCGAAGTCAATGAAGACGACGGTGCCGTCCGTTTTGATCAGTATGTTGCCGGGATGGGGATCCGCATGAAAGCGACCGTTGATCACGATCATTTGCAAGACGGCCTGGGCGTAGGTTCGCGCCACTTGCGCCATGTCGATGCCCGCGGCGCGCAGCTGCTCCAGGTCGGTCGCAGGCAGGCCATCGACCCGCTCCTGAATATTGATGCTCCTTCCGCTGGCCTCCCAATCAAAGCGGGCCGTCTCCACGCCGAATCCGGCCAGGAATGCGCCAATCTCGTCGCTGGCGTTCCCTTCCGCTGAAAGATCCATCTCGCGGTCCAGGCTCTCGGCAAAAAACCGCAGGAGTTCATCGGGGCGCTGGCGGGCGATCGCGGGATTGACCCGCTGCGCCAGACGGGCAAGCCGCCGGAGCAGACGCAGATCGGCATCCACGATCTCCTCGATACCAGGACGCCTGATCTTGACGATTACAGGAACTCCATCCTTGCGCACTGCGGCGTGGACCTGCGCGATAGACCCTGCAGCAAGCGGCGTCTCGTCGAAGGATTCGAAACAGTCGGAGACCGGCGCGCCCAACGCCGTCTCGAGCGAATGCCGAACTTCGGCAAATGGCACGGCGGGCACGCGATCCTGCAAGGTCGCGAGCGCAGTAGTCCATTGGGGTGAGAGCATGTCGCTCCGCATTGCCAGAACCTGGCCGAACTTGACGGCGACAGGGCCGATCTCGCGGAGTGCAGAAACGACCGCTTCGGGTCGCGGAGGTGGCGCATCCCCGCGGGTCCGCCCGATACCGAGACTTGCCGAAAGGCCGTTCAGACCGTGTCTTCCAAGAATGCCGATCACCTGCGCCAGACGGCGACTGTCGCTTACTGTCGAGACTGGCGCATCAGGCATCGGAAAGCAGTCCACGGGCGTTTGCGCTCATGATCGCCAACACGTCGGCCAGAGCCTCTTTCTGTGCGGGCGACACACCTGCCCATAACTTCTCATGTGTCGCGTCAGCGGCGTTCCTGAGTTCGGGCAGGATGTTCTCGACCTTCCTCGTCAGGTCGAGCTGCCAGGCCCGCCCATCGCTCACATCGCGGCGGCGGATCATGTATCCCTGATCACATAATGCCGTGACAGCGAGACCAACCGTCGCCGACTCAAGTTCGAGCTGTCTGGCGATGTCCGATTGATTCAGCGATGGATCCTTGATGAGCTGGGCCAGCACCCTCCACTGAGTGCGGTTAAGCCCAACGGGCTGGGTGCGTTCGTCGAATGCTCTTCGTGCCGCCCGGCTGATTTCGTCCATCAGAAAAATGGCGCGATCATCGTCGTTTACGACGTTATCGAAACTGGGGCTCTTCGTCTGAGCAGTCATGAAAGGGAGATTACCTCAGGGCTAAAATTAGTAAAGGGCTTTCATATATTCGTGGAGAGCCTATGTGGCGTGAAAGCGTCAGGGGCGCAGCTACGGAGTGCAAGGGCAAATGGCCGAAGACATGGGACAGGCAATCGACGCCGAAGTCGACAAGGAAAAGGACAAGCCCAAGGCGCTCTCCAATCCAAAGGTTCGGCGCAGTCTGGTGCTCGTCGGCCTCATCGTACTGATCGCCGCCGGTATCTGGTACTACCGCAACGAGACATACGGACAGTATCAGCAATCGACCGACAACGCCTATGTTGCGGCCGACAGCGTGGTGGTCGCGCCGAAGGTGGCCGGCTATGTTGATCGCGTACTGGTGACGGAAAACCAGGCGGTGAGGGAAGGCGAGCCGCTCGTTCAGCTCGACATTCGCGACTATCGCGCGCAGTCGAACCAGGTCACTGCGCAGATTGCCGCGACATTGGCCGGCGCAGACACGGTTCGCGCCCAGCAGCGCGAACAGGATGCCGCCATCGATCAGGCCCGCGCGCAGCTCGCCGCGGCGATGGCGCAGGCGACGCTCGCAGGTGAACAGGTCGCCCGCTATCGCCCGCTTGCTGCGACCGGAGCCGAACCGCGAGAAAGGCTGGACCAGCTGCAGGCGCAGGCCCGCCAAGCGCAGGCTCAAGTCGCGGCGGCCAGGGCCGGGCTACTGGCGGCGCAGAGGCGACAAGATACTCTGCGCGCGCAGATCCAGCAGGCTGATTCACAGGCGAACGCTGCACGCGCGCAGCTCGAAGCCGCCCGTCTCAACTTGTCGGCAACGACGCTGCGCGCGAGCATCACTGGGCGGGTCGGCGATTTGACGGTTCGCGCCGGCCAATACGTCCAGCCGGGGCAACGGCTCATGAGCGTGGTCCCGACTGATCGGATTTTTGTGACCGCGAATTTTAAGGAAACCCAGCTTGGCCTGATCCGTCCAGGCCAGCCGGTCTCTCTGGAGATCGACGCACTTCCCGATCTCGAACTCGAAGGGCGGGTTGAAAGCATCGCACCCGGGACCGGTGCCGAATTCTCCATCTTGCCCCCGCAGAACGCCACCGGCAATTTCACGAAGATCGTCCAGCGAATCCCTGTTCGCATCTCGATACAGGCGACACCGGAGGTCCGGCGCTTGCTAATTCCGGGTATGTCGGTGGTGGCAACGGTCGACACCCGCGGCGCGAGGGACGAGCTCACCACGCTTGGCGCCCGGGCGCGTTGACGCACAATGGAAACGGCATTGCCCTCACGGATCGCCGGCTCCCCCGAGCGCGCCGACGCAACCGCCTGGATCGCGGTGGCAGCCGGTGCGCTTGGCGCGATGCTGGCCACGCTGGATATCTCGATCGTCAATTCTGCCCTGCCCACGATCCAGGGCGAGATCGGCGCGACCGGAACCGAAGGGACGTGGATTGCCACGGCCTTCCTCGTTGCCGAAATCATCATCATTCCGCTGAGCGCGTGGCTGGAACGGCTTTTCGGGCTTCGCACCCTGCTGATTATCGCGGTAAGCTCGTTCACCGCGTTTTCCGTTCTCTGCGGTATAGCGACGGACTTGACCACGATGATCATCGGGCGCGTCGGCCAAGGTTTTACTGGCGGAGCACTTATCCCGACGGCAATGACCATCGTTGCCAAGCGATTGCCGCCGTCGCAGCAGCCGATCGGCATGGCATTGTTCGGCATGACTGTGATCCTCGGACCCGTTATGGGTCCGTTGGTCGGCGGGTGGCTGACAGAGAATTTGAGCTGGCACTATGCCTTCTTCGTCAATGTGCCGATCTGCGCTTTGCTTCTTCTGTTGCTGTTCGTCGGGCTGCCGCATGAAAGGCCGAACTGGATCTATTTGCGCGAGGCCGACTGGGCCGGCATTCTGGGAATGATCCTTGGATTGGGCGGCCTGACCGTCGTACTGGAAGAGGGGCATCGCGAAGAGTGGTTTGAATCGGCGCTGATCCTACAGCTGACAATTATCACACTGATCGGTTTCGCGCTGCTGACGTATGGCCAGCTCTACGCGAGGAAGCCGGTTCTGAAGCTTCGCCTGATGTTGAGCCGACAATTCGCCAGCGTGGTGGTCATGGCCCTGGCGCTCGGCATGGTGATGTACGGCTCGACTTATGTGATCCCCCAGTTCCTGGCTATTATCTCCGACTACAATGCGCTGCAAACGGGGCTGGTTATCTTCTGGATGGGCGTACCTGCCTTCCTTCTGATGCCCGTTCTGCCGTTCATGATCCGAAGGATTCACATCCGCATCGCCGTAGGGGCCGGGATGCTGATCATGGCGCTCAGCTGTTTCATCTCGATCAACCTGACCGCCGAATCAGGCGGCGGCGTCTTTACAGAAAGCCAGTTCCTGCGCGGCATCGGCATGATCCTGACCATGATGTTCCTCAATCAGGCTACCGTAGCCTCTGTGGCCAAGGAAGATGCCGGTGACGCGTCCGGCATCTTCAACGCCGCACGCAACCTCGGCGGCTCGTTCGCCCTCGCGGGGCTCGCATCGTTTCAGGACCAGCGGCTGTGGCATCACAGCAGGCGGATGGAAGAAACGCTCAATGCGAACAGCGGGCGGTTACAGGACTATCTCGATGGCCTCGCTGCATCGCTGGGCAGCCCGCAAGCGGCCCTGCAAACGCTCTCGACCACCATCCAGCGGGAAGCGTTTGTGATGACCTACAACGACGTGTTCTTCGCCATGGGGGCGATCACGCTCGCAACCGTTCCACTGGTGATGTTTCTTCGGGCGCTGCCCAAGAACGTCTCGCTTTCGATGCATTGAGAATGTTATGCGCAAGCTGATTCCGCTCCTTTCCACTTTTGCTCTTCTCGGAGCATGCACCGCCGGTCCCGATTATGCCGGACCGCCTATGGTCAAGACGGTCGGGGCCGATGGCTTTGTGCGGGCCGGTTCCGATGTGGACTCGCAAGCGCCGGTCGCCAGCGACTGGTGGTTGCTGCTGGGCGATCCGGTGCTCAATGATCTGGAAGCCCGCGCGCTTGCCGGAAACCCCGGTGTTGCCGCCGCGCGCGCCAGGATCGATCAGGCGCGCGCCTCATTGTGGCAGGAGCGCGCCAACCGGCTTCCGTCGGCGGCTGCGCAAGCGACCACGATACAAGCCCGGGTGCCTGGTCTGGACCTCCAGAGCGGCCCGCCGGCGGGAAGCCCGGACGCGCCCAGCCAAGACGGTGATCAGGACACGTTGAGCGTCTACAACGTGGGACTGAATGCGAACTGGGAGATAGACTTTGCCGGAGGGCAGATAAGGCGCATCGAAGCCGCCAATGCGCAGGCTGCCGCGAGCGTCGCCAACGCGGAGGATGCGCAGGTCCAGCTCGCAGCAGAAGTCGCGAGGGCTTACGTCGGTCTCCGGGAGGCCCAGGCGCGACTCAACCTTGTCGAGCAGCAACGTGAATTGCAGCAGCAGACCCTTGAGCTCACGTATCAGAGGTACACGCAAGGCGCTCTTGCCTTGTTTCCCGTCGGCAACGCAAATGCCGAACTCGAACTTTTGAAGTCGCAGATCGCAGAAGCGACCGCGGATATCGCGGTCCTGAAAGACACCTTGGCGGTTCTCACCGGGGAAGCACCCGGCAGTCTCGACCAGCTATTGTCGAAAGCCTCGGCCATCCCTCTCCCGCCGGCGCGCGTGGCCGTGGGCGACCCTGCCGCGCTGATCGCCCGAAGGCCCGACATTCGCGCCGCCGAGCGGACGCTTGCGGCAGCCAATGCCCGGATCGGAGTGGCCGAAGCGGCTCGATTCCCGAAGCTTTCCTTCATGGGCATTCTTGGCCTCGGAGGCACGCAGCCCGATGACATCTTCGATCTTGGCAATCTCTCGGCAATAGCCTTGCCCCAGTTGCAGTGGAACCTGCTTGATTTCGGGCGTACCGCAGCTTCGGTCGACCAGGCCGAAGCCGGGCGCGAGGAGGCGCTCCAACGCTACCGCGAGATCGTTCTGCGCGCACTCCAGGATGCCGAGCAATCGCTCGCCCGATTTGGTCAGCAACGCGCCAACGTTGCTGCGCTGGCGCAGATCAAGCGGCAGGCCGACACGGCCGCCGAACTCGACCAACAACGGTACAACGCGGGGGCGATATCGTTGGTCGATCTCAACACCTCGCTGCGGCAGCGACAGCAGGCGACGGCGGACTTGAATCGCTCAATGGCTGCGATGACCAACAGTTGGATCGCGATCCAAAAGTCGCTCGGATTGGGTTGGAGCGAAAGCAATGATGCGATGCCCCACCCATAGGTGACCATCCGAAGGTCATCTCGGGTCGCGGCCGCTCTTGGTGGGGTTTCCGATTCTATGGACCGGCTATGCCACGGCGAAGGTCGATTGGCTGGTCCGCCTGGGTAAAAGAGTCGCGCGGCACTGGTACCGATACGTTTATCGGCGAAAGATTGTGCGCCTACTGAGTGTCTTTATCGGACGGCAGAACAACGGTATTTATGGGCTTGCTTCTCGGCCAGTCCGGGATCTTACGCCCCAGCCGTCCCGCACCACCTTGAGATAGACCGGCGGAAGGACCAGCATATTTAGTGCTGTTGAGCTGGCCAGGCCGAGCAGGATCACGACCGCCATCGGAGCCTGTATCTCACTGCCCGGCTGACCCATGTTGAGCGCCAACGGAATCAGAGCCAGGCCTGCCGAAATTGCGGTCATCAGGATCGGCACTAGCCGCTCCTCCGCCCCGCGCCGCACTGCTTCGGCAAGATCGGTGATGCCTTCGACTTCCTGCAAATGCTTGATGTGGCTGACCAGCATCACGCCGTTGCGCGTGGCGATGCCGAACAGGGTGATGAAGCCGATGATCGTCGCCACCGACAGCACGCCGCCGGTCAGCCAAAGCCCGACCACGCCGCCGACCAGCGCCAGCGGCAGGTTGATCATGACCAGCAGCGCATCGCGGCCCGAGCGGAACGCCTGACGCAGCAACAGGAACATGCCGACCAGCACGATCAGCCCGAGCGCTAACAGCGTGCGAGTGGCGCTCGCGGCGCTTTCGAACTGGCCGCCCAGCTCGATATGCGCGCCTTGGGGCAGCTCGACCGTGTCTACTGCCTCTCGCACATCGGCCACCACTGCGCCGAGATCGCGGCCCTGCACATTGGCGAGTACCAGCTGCATCCGCTCGACACTCTCGCGGGTGATTGCGTTCGGCCCCTGGTCGCGGACGATATCTGCCACTGCCGCGAGCGGCACCAGCGTGCCGTTCGGCGCGGCGAGCACCATGCTTTCGATCTGGCCTGCATCGGCAAATTGCGCAGGATCGTAGCGTACCACGACATCGGTGATAACCGGGCGCTCGATCAGCTGACCGACCTCGGCCCCGCCGATGGCCGCTTCGATCGCGCCGGTCACGTCCTCGACCGCGAGACCATAGTTGGCGAGGTCCGCGCGGCGCAGTCGCACGCGCAGGTACGGCACCATGCTTTGCGTATCCTTTTGCACGTCGACCGCACCGGGAATGCCCTGCACCGCGCTTTCGACCTGCGTCGATATGCGCTGGAGCGTATCAGTGTCAGGCGCGAAGACCTTGATCGCGATGTTCGCCCGCGCGCCCGAAAGGATGTGGTCGACCCGGTGGCCGATTGGCTGGCCAAAGATCGCCTGCACCCCGGGCACAGTACCGACCGCGCCGCGCAAGGCGGTGAGCAGTTCTTCGCGGTCGCGCCCGCCTTCGTTGAGCGTCGCCTCGATCTCGGAAGCGAAGACCTCCTGTGCATGGGGATCGCCTGGCGCGCGGCCCGTGCGTCGTGCGGTGGTGCGCACCTCGGGCTGCGAGAGCAGCGCCGCCTCGACTTCGCTTGCGGCGCGGTCGCTGTCTTCGAGGCTCGTGCCGGGCAGCGTCGTGACGTTTACTGTTAGCGAGCCTTCGTTGAACTCGGGCAGGAAGGCCCGGCCCGCTAGCACCATGCCAATCCCTGCGACTACGAACAGCGCCAAAGATCCGATCACCATGGCGCGCCAGCGGGTCATCAGCGTGTCGAGCAAGCTGACGTAACGTGTCTTGAGCTTCGCAACCCAGTTCGGCTCGTGACCGACCGCCTCGTCCTTGCGGGTGAGCAGGTTATAAGACAGTGCCGGGGTCAGCGTCAGCGCGATGGCGAGGCTGGCGAGCAGCGACACGCCATAGGCGAGCGCGAGCGGTTGCAGCAGCCGCCCCTCGATGCCGGTCAGGCCAAACATCGGCAGGAAGACGAGCAGGATGAGCAGCGTCGCGAACAGGATCGATCCCTGCACTTCGGCAGTGGCCGAACCGACCACGGCGATATCGCTTTGTTGCTCGCTTTCCGGCTTCTCGCGTTCGAGCCGCAAGCGGCGCACCACGTTTTCGACCACGATGATCGCATCATCGACCAGCATGCCGAGCGCAATGGCAAGGCCGCCGAGCGTCATGGTGTTGATCGTGCCCCCGCCCGAATTGATGACGATGATCGCGGAGACCACCGAGACCGGGATCGCCGCCAGCGCCACGGCAGTAGCGCGCCAGCTCATCAGGAAGATGAAGACGATCACCGCGACCAGCACCAGCCCTTCGATCAGCGCGCTGCGGACGTTGTCGATCGAACGTTCGATGAAATCGGCCTGGCGGAACACCTGCGTCTCCAGCACCATGCCTTCGGGCAGCGTGCGCTGGAGATCGGCGAAGACGGTGTCGAGTTGCTCGGTCAGTTCGAGAGTGTTGGCGCCCGGCTGCTTCTGAATCGCGAAGATCACGGCAGGCTTGCCGTTGAACGCTCCGGTCCCGCGCTTCAGCCCTTCGCCGATGCGGATCGTGCCGACATGGCGGGCGAGCACGGGAAAGCCGTTCTGCTCGCCGACCACGACATTACCGAAACCTTCCGCGTCCTCGGCGCGGCCTACGCCTTCGATCAGCCATTCCTGTCCGTTGGCAACCCCGACCCCGGCGGAGCGATTACCGCTCGCCTTTTCCATCGCCTCGACCACCTCGTTCATGCCGATGCCGCGCGCGGATAGGCGCGCCGGATCGACCAGAAGCTGCACCTGGCGCTCGTCGCCGCCGATGGTCATCACCTCGGCAATGCCGGGCACGGACATCAGGCGGCGGCGCACGATCCAGTCGGCGGTGCTCTTGAGGTCCATCGGGCTGGCGGTGTCGGAGCGCAGCGCGACGAACATGATCTCGCCCATCACAGAACTGGCGGGGGTCATGTGGGGTGCGGGCAGATCGTCGGGCAGTTCATCGCCAACCGTTGCGAGCCGTTCGGACACGATCCTGCGCGCATCCTCGGGCGCGGTCGACCATGCGAATTCGAGCGTCACGACCGATAGGCCGGTGGCGCTGTTCGAGCGGATACGGCGCAAGCCCGGCGAACCGTTGAGCGAAGTTTCGAGCGGGATCGTCACCCGTTGCTCGACCTCGGTCGGCGTGTAGCCCCCGGCATCGACGACAACGGTCACGGTCGGTGCGGTCAGATTGGGCAGCACATCGACCGGCGTGCGCGCGGCGGTCCATGCCCCGAACAGGGTCAGCAGCACCGCGATCGCATAGACGACCGGGCGATTTTCAAGGCTCCAGCGGACGAGTTTCTCGATCATCGGTTCAGCCTCAGTGCGCGTGGCCGTGACCGAAGGCACCCGGCGTTGCCGCCGCTGCACGAACGGCTGCCGCGCCGCGTGTCACCACGCGCTCGCCAGTCTTGAGCTGCCCTTCGACAGCAACGCGATTGCCGCTGCGACGAATGACGGTCACGGGCCTGCGCTGGAAGGTCTCGCCCGCGATCTGGACATAGACCACGTCCTGTCCGCCTTCGTTGAGGATGGCGCTCGCCGGAATGGTCAGCGCTTCCTCGCTGCCTCCCACCATCAACTGGCCCTGCACACGCTGGCCGGGGCGGACCTGGCGGCTGTTCCAGGCAAAGATCACCGGCAAGGTTCGGGTGGCGGGATCGATCGCTCCGCCGCCTTGGACCAGTGCTACGCCGCTGCCGCGAGGCAGCGAGATAGTCTCGTTCGGCAGGACCAGTTCGATTCCCTGCGGCTGCACGACCTGGCTCGCCATGCTCTCGGGTACACGCGCAACCAGCCACAGCGCGGAAGGATTGCCGATGCGCAGCAATTGCTGCCCCCTGGTCACGCCCTGGCCCTGAACCATCCAGGTTTCGAGCACCTGTCCGGTGATCGGTGCGACCACCGGCACGCCTGCACCGCCCCCGGAGAGCGCATTGCGGCGTGCCTGTGAGGCGGAAATCTGCGCTTCGGCGAGCCGCAACTGGGTGCGCGCCTCGTCGAGACGCCGCTGGGGTACGGCCTCGCCTTCGACCAGTGCGTTCATCCTCTCGACTTCGCGCGCGGCTGCATCGCGGGCGATGCGGGCCTCGCGGATGGCGAGATCGAGTGTCGCCACGTCCTCGCCGCCGCCCAAGGTTGAGGAAATGCTGGCCAGTGTCTGGCCGCGCCGCACGCCCATGCCCGGCGAGGGCACGCGGGCCGCGCGCACGATGCCGTCGACCGGCGCAGAAACCATGGCTTCGGCTTGGGGCTGCATCTGCACGTCGACCGTCACCGGAATGGTGAGCGCCACGTCTTCACGCCGCACCGCTTCGGCGAGGAACGGGATGCGCCACTGGACTTCCTTGGTGAAGGCAATCGCGCCGTCGATCTCTTCTTCCGCCGGAGCAGCTTCGGCCCCCTCCTCACTCGTGGCCCAGACAGTCACTTCACCCAGATCGTGCGAAGAAACCCCGCGCGGGGAATCGAGCACCAGTCGAAGGCGTGCCTTGCCCGACTTGGACGCCTTCAGCAGCGGACGGAAAATGCCTTCGACATCGCTCGGTCCTGCCTCGGCGCGATCGACCGTGCCATCGGGCCAGGTCAGTTCGGCGGTGAGTGTGCCTTCGGTGACCGCGCGGTAATCATCGAGCCAGGAAAGGTGCGCGTCGAAGCGGCGGTCCTTGCCCATCACCAGAGGCCGGTACTCGACGAACAGCTCTGTCAGATCGGCATAATCGGTGACCTTGATCCCGCCTCCGCCGTGCCCGTGCGCCTCTTCGGCAGGCACATCGGCACCGCTGCAAGCAGCGAGCGAGAGGGGCAGGAGGGTGGCGGCGAGCACCACAAGCAGGCGGGATCGGGTCATGTGTTCAGGTCTTCTTGTTGGGTTTCAGATGAAAGCCGCAGATCAATGATCGTGCGGCACGGATTCGTCGTGCGGCTCGGTATCGTCATGGGCTTCTTCGGCGACCGGCTCAGGCGCATCGTTGTCGTCATCGACCACGGCGGCCTCGGCGGGTGCTGCCTCTTCCGTGGCGGTTTCACCGCAAGCGGCCAGCGCCAAAGTGGCGGGGATGACGGCGAGGATAAGGGTCTTCTTCATGGGTAGGTCCTTCCTGTTGCTAGGTCGAAAGTGATGGCGGCGTCTGCGGCGCGCCGTGCGTGCGCGATGACGGTCAGTTCGCCATCGCGCTGGGCTTCGTAGGCATCGACAAGTTCGACGACGCCGATTTCTCCGGCCTCGTAGGCAGTGCTAGCGATGGTCCCAAGCCGCGCAGCATCATCGCGAGACCGGGCAGCCGCAACGGCGGCTTCCTGCGCTGCAACGGCGCGGGTGGCGGCGGCTTGCTGCTCGGCTTCGGCGGTGCGCTGGGCAATCGCAAGTTCGGCTTCGAGCGCGCGTTGCCGGGCTTCTGCCTCCGAGACTGCCGCGCCGCCACCGTTCCAGATCGGCAGGGTCACGCCGATGGAAACCGTGGGGCCATAGGCCGTGTCGATCCCGTCGTCGCGGCGAAGGACGCCTGCGCCGACCGAGAACTGCGGGAGTCTTGCCCGCCGTGCCGCCGTGACACGCTGGCTCGCGGCCTGGAGCCGCTGTTCCTGCGCGGCAAGGTCCGCGCGGGTGCCGGTGGCAGCGCCGCTGCGCAGAGAGGTCATGGCAGAGGGCGGGATTTGCGGGTCTTCGATCCCAGTCAGTGCGGCCAGCGCGACGCAGCCTGCTTCGCGTTCACCTGTTGCCAGTCGCAGTTCCGCTTCCGCGCTGCTCAGCGCGACGCGCGTACGGCGCACGTCATAGACCGCTGTGTCGCCTTCGCGGGCGCGCGCTTCTGCGATGCGCGTGGCTTCGGCTAGGTCGGCTGCGTGAGCTTGCCAGACCTGCAATTCTGCGCCCGCTGCCGCGCATCCAACATAGGCACGGCGAGTATCGGCAACGAGCAGCTGACGCCGCCATGCAATGTCGTTCTCAATTGCTTCGGCCTCGCTGCGCGCGGCATCGCGCAAGGCTCCGCGCCTGCCGGACAGGTCGATGGGCTGGATGATGCCAAGCTGCCACTCGCTTTCCCCGCCCGCGCTCTCGCGCGACAGTTCAAGCTCGGGATTGTCGAGCGGGCCGATGATCGACACTCCCGCTGCAGCCTCGGCCCGGTTGGCATCGTCGCGCGCAGCAATACCTTCGCGCGCCAGTGCGCGGGCGATCGCGAGATCTTCGGTCAGAACTTCCTGCGCGGCAAGCGGCAGGGGCGCTGAGCACAGGCCTATAATGAGGGCGATGGATGCGACCTGCATCCGCAATTTGGGCATGAATTCCTCCACATGAGCTGACACGCCGGGCGCTCGCCCGGCACATGCGTCAGGCCGTGCGGGGAGGTCTCAGGAGGGATTCCGGGCGTGAAAGCGCCGCTTCCGCAAAGCTGCGATCGAAACGCAGGTCTGTAGGCGCAAACCAGGATGACAGTTGCGGATCGTCAGGCGTCAGCATCGCCGTTGCCAACGAAAGCGAAGGGCTATGGTCGTGGGTCAGGCCTTCATCGGGGGCGTTATCGCCAGAACCATGTTCATCGGCCGCAACGCCATCATCGGCGTGTTCATGCGCATGATCGGCGTGGTGCGTGTGCACCGCAGAAGCCGAGGCCATCTGCTCATGTCCCGCGAGATGCGCACCCCACGCCGCCTTGGGCACGACAAGCGCGCAAACTATTAGGAGGAGAGCGAAACGGGCGAACATACCTGCCTGATTAGGTTGCAATGACGCAATTGGCAATTCGATTGGTTGCGAAACCCAATTTCGCCCTGCAAGTATTTTATGGTTATACGTCGGCCATCAGCGACTTCGCAATGAGCCCTGAATGGCAGGGGTTGGGGCGCAAAGCTGATATTGATCTAGCCCAACTTTCAAAAGGAAAAATTCAATTTCGAGTCCCGAAAAAGGCATCGAACCAATGCATTAGACGGTCTTTGCGGGCCTTTTGTGGGCTCTTTGCATAAACCGAATTCCATAAATATTTGAAAATACGCGGAAAAATAGGCCGAATGTGATGCCTCTTCTGGCACCACTACTAATCTAAGCATTTGAAATGCTTAGATTTTTAGGCGAGTTAGAAAGCGCCAGGCCACCTTCTGGTCCACCTTTTCAGCTAAGGTGATTTTCGCGGCACAGGCGTCTTATTGAGGACGTCGCGAAGGCGCAATTCGCCTTTTTTGTTCAAGACCCTGACGATAATGTGACGAGTTCGCTCCACTTCAGAATGGAGCGTTAGCACTGTCAGGGCCTCTACGAACGAAAGCGGGCCTTTTGGTCTCCCCTTCTCAGCCTTCATGATTTCTCGCAGAAACTTCGGGATGGCATTCACGACGTTCCGGACATCCGTCTCACTTATCTCGAAGTTGAGGTCGTGCGCGATGCTATTACGCAAGCCGTTTACAACGCGGATGGCGCTGATGACATCATCCCTCAGCAGACCCATGCCTTCAACGAGTTGGAGCTTCTGCACAAATCCCATACGCCCGGTGTTGATGGCGCTGGGTTTATAAAGTGCATCCGCAATCATTAAGCTGATTGTATGGTCTAGGTACAAGTGGGTTTGGATGAGTTGCTGCCACGGTTCACCAATCGTTATACGTTCCTTGAACCGTTTAGTATCAAAACTGAGAGGTTTGTACTTCTCATGTATCTCCTCGTCTGGAGTTTCTAGTAGTACACGCTCTTCATCAGTGAGTGGTTGTGCCATAACATATCCAAATGTTACAATTAAACAGTATGAAGAATAATTATCTACGAGAAACGCGCATCATCAGAGGCTACACACAGCAGCAAATTGCCACAGAGCTTGGGTACTCGACCATGGCGATATCTCACTTTGAGCGAGGTACAAGGTCAATCCCCCCGCACATCCTATCCAAGTGGTTGAAAATTCTTGGGGGGCTTGAGGAAAAGATGGCACCGAACCGCAAGGTGTATAAGCCATGTGAGATTACGACGGAGGGAGCGAAAGCGGCCTAATCCAGCCCACCTTCCAGCCCACCTTTTAGCGTGCGTTATAGTGCGTTTGCATGAGGTGGCATGAGGAGGTCCGGCACGTAAAATCAATCACTTAGCAGTCAGCATGAGGCGCTATGGTTCGAGTCCCTGTGCTTCTTCTGGGCACCATTACTCATTCGCTGAGCACCTCGCGAATGGGCCAAAGCCTCCGAAACCTTGCGTTTTGCCAGCCCCAGTTCGGACTGGTGCCGTCTGAGCTGCGTATTCGCGGATGCTGGTTTGGCAATCCCAACAGGCCCTTCGCAGCGGGCTGCTGACCGCCTCGATATGGGTGGCAATGGACTTTCCCGGCGTCCGAAGCTTCGAGGAATTTGTCCGCTACAGTTCGTCGCTGATCCAGATGCTGTGGCTGTCGATCAGGATGCGGGTGATGGCGCGCAGCGCCTCGGTGCGCGCCTGTATCTCTGCGCGGAACATGTCCTGCGTCTGGCGCTCGGCGAGCAGCAGGTCGGCCAGATCGATCGCCCCCAGATCATAGCCCTTGCGCATCTTCAGCACGGCGGCGACTTGCGCCCTGGCGCCATCGCGGCTGCGTTGCCAGGCGGACCAGGCAGCATCGGCCTGGACGACATCGGTATCGGCCATTTCCTTGACGTCGAACGCGACCGCCATTGCCATCGCCTCGGCCGCCGCCGCCTCGCTGCCCGCCCGGTCGGCAAGCGCGCTGCGATGCCGCCCGCCGATCGGGATCGTGGCGATCAGGCCGATCCCGGTTTCCTGGCCGCAGCGCTCGCTGAAGGCGCGAACGCCGACGCTGGGATCGGCGATGCGGTCGCGCCGCGCGCGATCGGCCAGCGCCTGCATCCGCTCGGCCTCGGCCCTCGCCGCGCCGATCTCGTGGCTGCGCGCGATGACCAGGGCGCGCAGTTCGGCAAGGCTTGCCTGCGGCATCTCGGGCAGTGGGAGGTCGTCCGGCGCGGCAGGCAGTGCCAATCCCGGGAACTGCGCCGCGATCCGCGCCCTGGCCAGCTCAGCGCGGCCCGCCGATTGCTGCATCTGCAACCGTGCCGCACCCAGCGCCGCCTCGGCCTGATCGACCTCCATCGGTGCGGCATCGCGCAGTTCTGCCCGGCGGCGGATGCTGGCCAGCGAGCGTTCCAGATTCTGCACCGCCTGCGCGTCGATCTGCTGCTCGGCCGCCGCGCCCAGCCAGTCCCACCAATAGTCGGCGAGCAGCAGCGCTGCCTGGTGGCGCGCGTCCTCCATCCGGTTTTCCGCCGCCGCGACGCCCGAGGCTCCCGCCTGCCGGTCGAGCCGCGCCTTGCCCGGCAGCCGGATCGGACGGCTGAGCGAGGCATCGAACTCGGCATAGCGGCCTTCGCGCTCAACGCTGCGCTGGATCGCGCTGGTGGTCAGCTGGAACTCGTGCGGGCCCGCGCGCAGCGCCTCCCCATCGGCGCGTGCGGCCGCGACTCGCGCCATCGCGGCGAGCACGGAAGGATGCTGATCGAGCGCCTCGCGGACCTGCGGCTCGGGCGGCAGGCCAGGCTGCGCCAGCGCAGGCATGGTGCTGGCGAGCAGCGCGGCGATCAGGACGAACCGGCGCTTCATGCAGCCTCTCCTGCGGCTGTATCGAGTGCGCCGGCGTCGCGCTCCGCCCGGCTCTCGCCGAAGCGCTGATAGAGAATGGGGAGCAGGATCAGTGTCAGCATCGTCGCGCTGACCAGCCCGCCGATCACCACGATGGCGAGCGGGCGCTGGATTTCCGATCCGGGCCCGGTCGCGAACAGCAGCGGAACCAGCCCGAACGCGGCGATCGTCGCGGTCATCATCACGGGGCGCAGCCGCCGTGCCGCGCCCTGGCGCACCGCCTGTTGAAGGCTCAGACCGTCCTCGCGCAGCTGCCGGAAGCAGGTGACCATGACGAGCCCGTTGAGCACCGCGATGCCGAGCAGCGCGATGAACCCGACCGAGGCGGGGACCGAAAGATACTCACCCGACAATGCCAGCGATATGATGCCGCCGACCATCGCGAAGGGGATGTTGACCAGGATCAGCAGCGAGGCGCGCACCGATCCCAGCGTCGCGTAGAGCACCAGGTAGATCAGCACGAGCGAGATCGGCAGCACCACCATCAGCCGCGCCGAGGCACGCTGCTGGTTCTCGAACTGCCCGCCCCAGACCAGCCGATAGCCCTGGGGAAGCTTCACATTGGCCTCTATGTCGCGCTTCGCATCGTCGACATAGCCGACCAGATCGCGCCCGCCGACAAAGGCCTGGACCATCGCGTAGCGCGATCCGTTTTCATGCTCCAGCTTCACTGGGCCCGCGACCTGGCGAACATGCGCCACATCGCTTGCCCGCACCAGCTGGCCCGAAGGCGCGCGATAGAGCTGATCGGCAAATTGCGCCGGGTCCATGCCCGCGCCGCCGGTGCCCTTGATCATTACGGGCACGCGGCGTCCCGCTTCGGTCACGGTACCTGCGCGCACGCCCTCGACATTGGCGCGCATCATGTCCTGCAGCAGATCAACGGGCATCCCGGCGCGTCCGGCGGCCACGCGGTCCATGTCGAGCTGCAGATAGTCGACGGTGTCGTTGGCGACGGTCATCGCCTCGGTCGTGCCCTCGATCTTCTCCAGCCGCCCCTGGATCTCGCCGGCCAGGCGCGAGAGCTCCTTGAGGTCGGGCCCGAACAGCTTGATCACCAGATCGCCGCGCGCGCCGGTCAGCATCTCGGAAATGCGCATCTCGATTGGCTGTGTGAAGGTCGGCTCGATACCGGGAAAATCGTGCATCACATTGCGGATCTGGTCGGTCAGCCAGGCCTTGTCGGCCCGGCGCCACTCGTCGCGCGGCTTCAATTGCAGGAAGCTGTCGGTCTCGTTGGGGCTCATCGGGTCGAGCCCCAGCTCGTCGCTCCCGACGCGCGCGATCACCGCCTCGATCTCGGGCACATCGGCGAGCAGCGCCTTCTGCACTTTCATGTCGCCTGCGGTGCTGTGATCAAGGCCGATGCTCGGCAGCTTGCTCAGCTGCACGATGATGGAACCTTCGTCCATGGTCGGCAGGAAGGTCTTGCCGGTGACCGCATAGGCGGCGCCCGCGAGCACCAGCGCCGCGCCCGCGCCTGCGAACACGCGGCGCGGATGCGCGAAGCTGGCATCGAGCAGCCGAGCATAACGCGGCGTCATCCAGCGCATCAGCGCGGGCTCATGATGCCCCTCGACGCGCTTGAGGCCATAGAAGGCGAGCACCGGCACTAGCGTCAGCGACAGGATCAGCGCGGAGAGAAGCGCGAGCACGATGGTCATCGCCACCGGCGCGAACAGCTTGCCCTCCAGCCCTTCGAGCGTCAGCAGCGGCAGGAAGACGAGCGCGATGATCGCCATGCCCGAGGCGACCGGGGTTGCGACTTCGGCCGTGGCGACGAATACCGCGTTGAGCTTGGTCGCGCCGCGATGCTTCGGATCGGACAGCCTCTCGACGACATTCTCGACCACCACCACCGCGCCGTCGACGAGCATTCCCACCGCAATGGCAAGCCCGCCCAGGCTCATCAGGTTCGCGGTCAGGCCGATCGAACGCATCCAGATGAAGGTCATCAGCGCCGCCATGGGGAGCGCGAGCGCGACGATCACCGAGGCGCGCACATCGCCCAGGAACAGCAACAGCAGGATGACGACCAGCACCGTCGCTTCGAGCAGTGCCTTTTCGACCGTGCCGACCGCGCGGCCGATCAGGTCCGACCGGTCGTAAAAGGGCGCGATGGTCACGCCTGGCGGCAGCGTCGGCTGCAGCTCTTCCAGACGCTGCTTGATCCCGGCGACGATCTTGCTCGCGTCCGCGCCGCGCAGGCCGATCACGAGACCCTGCACCGCCTCGCCCTTGCCGTTCTTGGTCACCGCGCCATAGCGGGTGAGGCTGCCCATGCGCACCGTCGCGACATCGCCGACGCGCACCACCGCACCGCCCGCGCTGCGCACGACGACCGACGCGAGAT
This sequence comes from Blastomonas sp. CCH9-A1, assembly GCF_001557175.1. Taxonomy (NCBI): domain Bacteria; kingdom Pseudomonadati; phylum Pseudomonadota; class Alphaproteobacteria; order Sphingomonadales; family Blastomonadaceae; genus Blastomonas; species Blastomonas sp. CCH9-A1. The sequence goes on along the minus strand of NZ_LSHM01000012.1, from coordinate 161,739 downwards.
CGTCGAGCGAGGCAATCGCGCCGACCGAGCGCACGATCAGCGATTCCTCGGCGACGCTCAGCCGCCCTGCGCCATCATTGCGGTTGCTCGCCTCGATCGCGGCCTTGAGGTCCTCGATGGTCAGGCCTGCAGCGGCGAGCGCGGCCCCATCGGGCTGCACCTCATAGGTCTCGACCATACCGCCCAGCGCGTTGACATCGGCGACGCCAGGCACCGTGCGCAAGGCGGGCCGCACCGTCCAGTCGAGCAGCCGCCGCTTCTCGGTCAGCGACAGCGGCCCTTCGATGGTGAACATGAACATGTCCGACAGCGGGGTCGAGATCGGGGCCATCCCGCCCTCGACCGTGGCGGGAAGGTCCGCCGTCGCATTGGCCAGCCGCTCGGCGACCTGGCTGCGCGCCCAGTAGATGTCGGTACCGTCGGCAAAATCGATGGTGATATCGGCAATCGCATATTTGGCGACCGATCGCAGCACCGTCTGATTGGGGATGCCCAGCATCTCCATCTCGATCGGAGTGATGACGCGGCTTTCGACCTCTTCGGGGGTCATGCCCGGGGCTTTCAGGATGATCTTGACCTGAGTCGAGCTGATGTCCGGAAACGCATCGATCGGCAGGTTGACGAACGACCATGCTCCGAGCGCCGCAATCGCAAGCGCAAGCCCGGCGACAACAAGGCGAAAATGGAGCGAGGCTTCGACCAGCTTGCGCAGCATCGGATCAGTTCCCTGCCAGCAGCATCTTGAGCTCGCTGATGCCCGATACCGCGACCTTTTCACCCGGCTTCAGCCCATCGGACAGGATCGTCCGGTCGCCAGATTGGCCTGCAACTGTCACGGCGCGCGGCGCGAAGCCCTTGCCGGTCTGCAACAGCACATGCGGTTTGCCGTCGATGGTGGTCATCGCACGCGAAGGCACGCTGACGCCGGGTTGTGCGCCGTCATGATGGATCACCACCATCACCGACTTGCCCGCGACCAGCGGCGGCGTGCCGTCGATCCGCGCCTTGGCGATGATCGACCGCGTCGCCGGATCGAGCGAACTGCCCACCGACAGGATCGATCCGGTCAGTTCCGACATCGCACCCGTTGCCGGGACCGCGATGCGCATGCCGGGGCGCACCTGGCCCGCCAGCCGCTCGGGCAGCTGCAGATCGAGCGCGAAGGCGCTGCTGTTCTCGATCACGAAGGGCGCCGAGGTCGCCATCACCGGCCCGCCGACCTGCGCGGTCATGGCCGCGACGCGACCGCCGATCGGCGCGCGCAGCGTGACCTCGCCCGATGCGCTGGCGCCTGCCTGACGCAGGATGCGCGCATTTTCCGCGACATCGGTTCGCGCGACGCGGATCGCGGCGTTCATCTCGTCGGCGCGCGCGCCTGCGACAATGCCTTCATCGACCAGCTGGCGGGTGCGCGCGGCGCTCGCCTCGGCCAGGCCCAGCCGCGCCTGGGCGCGCGCAAGCTCCGCGCCATATTGCAGCGGCTCGCGGCTCTTGACGGTCGCCAGTGCTTGCCCGGCCGAAACCTGCTGACCCTGGATGACATGCAGCCGGACGATCGCGCCGTCGAACGGGGCGGTGACCGCCACCTGTGCTTCGGGAGGCAGGGTTATGGCGGCGGGGACGGTGCCCAGCGGTACGTCCATCGCGGCCTCAGCCGCTACAGTCTGGACGCCCAAGCGCCGCAATTGCTGTGCGTTCAGCATGCCGGGGGCTACCTGCATGTCGGCCGTTTCCTGACCGGCACCATCGGGCTGACCCGATCCCCCGAGCAGCCGATAGCCAGCGAAAGCGGCAACAATCGCCAGTGCCGCGAGAGTTGCGTAGAGAATCTTTGCCCTGTCCATCCCGACCTCGTGACGGGCAAAGCTGACGGTTGCCTGACAGCGGCTGCTATTGCCGGAAATCGAGGATCAGGCTGCTCGAGGCTGGATCGGTGCGGATCGATCCGCGATGCACCTGCATGATGCGGTGGACGATGGCCAGGCCCAGGCCGGCGCCATCTGGACTGGCGTGATCGGCGCGCGCCGTGCGCCGAACCATCCGTTCGAGCTGCTCTTCCGAAAGCCCCGGACCCCCGTCCGACACGCGGATGACGGCGCTGCCATCCAGGATCACCCGCACCGTGCCGGCAGGAGGCGTCACGCGCACGGCGTTGTCGATCAGATTGCGCAGGGCGGCCCCGATCGCCTCGCGGCGTCCACGCAGGCTCGGCGGCTGGCCGTCGCTGACCAGCTCGATCATCCGGCCCGAGGCGATCACCGTCGGCGCGGTGCGGGCGATCACGTCGCTGGCAAGTTGGGCCAGATCGACATGGTCGGTCGCGGTCGCCGCAGCCTCCTGCGCGTCCATCTGCGCCAGCAGCATCAGCTGGTCGATCAGCCGCCGCATCGCCGCGACATCGCCCTTCAACCGCGCCGCCGGCTCCCCCTCCATCCCGTCGAGTTCGAGCATCATCGCCGCGAGCGGCGTGCGCAGTTCGTGCGCGACATCGGCGGCAAAGGCCTCCTGCTGCGCCGCCGATTGCTCCAGCCGCCCCAGCAGCGTGTTGACCGCCGTCGTGAACGGCAGGATTTCTGCGGGCAGATGTGCGTCATCGACACGGATATTGCGGTCCTGGCCCGATACCGCGTTCAGCCTGTCGGTCGCCTCGGCGAGCGGCTGGAGCGCGCGTCGCATGACGAAATGCATCGCCAGCATCATCGGGATCGCCAGCGCCAGCACCGGTAGCACGACATGTTCGGCCATCTCGCGCAGCGCGGACCGCAGCGCGTCGGGCGCCGACATCGCGGCGAAACTGCTCCAATATTCGAGCAGCACCGCGCCCAGCAGCAGGAACGTTCCGCCGGTGACGACGACCGCCAGGCCGCGCGCGAGCGAACGGAAGATCGACGGTGTCGGCCGCTCCATCACCCGCTCCGCAGCATATAGCCGACGCCGCGCACGGTATGCAGCTGCCCGGCGAGCCCCGCGTCTTCGAGATTGCGGCGCAGGCGCGAGACGATCGCCTCGACCGCATTGGGGGTCACCGGCTCGTTGAAGCTGTACAGCGCATTCTCGATCGCATCGCGCACGACCACACTGCCCAGCCGCCGCATCAGCAGCTCGAGCAGATCGGCCTCGCGCCGCGACAGGTCGATCACCCGATCGTCGAGCCGCGCCTCGCGCGTCACCGGGTCGAAGCGCAGCGGACCGCTCTCCAGCACGCTGACCGCGCGCGGTCCGGGCCGTCGCAGCAGCGCCCGGATGCGCGCCGCCAGTTCCTCGATGTCCACCGGCTTGACGAGATAATCATCCGCACCAGCGTCGAGCCCGGCAATCCGGTCCTCCAGCCCACCGCGCGCGGTGAGCATCAGCGCGGGCACCAGCTGGCGCAGGGCACGCTGATGCTGCAACCAGACGAGCCCGTCGCCATCGGGCAGTCCCAGATCAAGGATGATCGCATCGAACTCGGCGCCCGCCAGGCTGTCTTCCGCCGTGGCGAGGTCAGGCGCAATGTCGCAAATGAACCCGCGTCGTCCCAGTCCTTCGGCGATCAGCCCCGCGAGCCGCTCATTGTCCTCGACGATCAGAAGGCGCAAGGGGCGGCTCCCGGATCAGTCTTCGTCATGATCATCCTGACCGACGATGCGCAGGGCGCTGGCGGATGCATGATGTTTGGCATGTTCGGCTTCCTCGCGCGATCCAGGCATGAAGGCGTCGCGATCATAACGGGTGATGCCGAACACGGACAGGCCGACGATCATCAGCGCTGCGAGATTCGCCATCACGCGGCGCACGCATGGTTCGTGCGCGAAGCGCATCCCGGGTCCGGGCTTGCGGCCGGTGACCATCGCCCTGGCCAGATTGTCGCGCGTCAGAACCGACATCACCACCACGCCGATCACATGGACCACGATCAGCCCGAGCAGCGAGAAGGCGAGGATTTCATGCAGATCCTCGTTTCCGCCTCCCGTCGTCATCTGGATGCCTGTGCCGACGACCGTTGCCGTGCCGACAAGCAGCGCCAGCACCGCCAGACCGCCGAGCGGATTATGTCCCAGCGTGCGCCGCGGTCTTCCGGCCAGCAACTCCCGGACATGAGGCAGAACCGCGGCGGGCTTGACGAAATTTGCGAACCGGGCCTGGGCATTGCCGATAAAGCCCCAGCACAGGCGAAACACGATCAGCACCGCCGCAACATATCCGGCGGCCATGTGCCATGGGGCCAGGGGACTCGCTTCTTCCGACGATGCAAAAGCGATCGCAATCGCTGCCACCAGCGACCAGTGAAACAGCCGGATCGGGAGATCCCAGACGGGTACCGTAGAATGCGGGGGATGAAAGGTCTTTGTCATGCCAGCCTCCTGTCCATGCCGTTCTGCCCAGGCTGGCTGACGGCAGCCTGACGACATGGTGCCAGGAACCAGACTGTTCGGGGGAACGCCGCGCGTCGGAACCTACCCCCCTAAAATTTGGGGGGAGGGGCTGAACCTAAACCACTGGTTAGGCATTTGCGCTTAGTCCCATAGGTTCTCCACACTGCGACCAGGAGAACATAAATGATTCAGCATTTTACCGCCCATGCTCCCATCAGGCGGAAGTTTGACACTCTGATCATGCTGCTGGGCGTGCTCGCCGCTATCCCGCTGGCGGTGACCCTATCAGGGGTCGGAGGCCTGCTGGCCATCGAATTGGCCGAGGTTGTCGCGCTGGTTGCGGCAGTCGGTGTCATGCTGGCCGCAAAGAAGCTCATCTGCGATCCCTATGTGACCACTGTTGTCCGCATGGAGGGGCTTGCTTCGGGCGATCTCACTTCGCCGATCCCCTATGCGCATTTCGAGGATTGCGTCGGCCGGATGAGCCGCGCGATGCTGATCTTCCGCGACAATGCCAAGGCTCGTGAGGAATCGGATGCGGCACTGCAGGACGTGATCGGCGAGGTTACCTCGGCGCTTGGCCATCTGCGCGATGGCGATCTGGGCTATGCGATCAAGATCAACGCTGCGCTGGGCGAAAAGGCCAATGCCATCAGCCATGCGTTCAACGATGCGACCGCCGCGCTTTCGGCGATCCTGTCGAAGGTCGCTGAGACCGCCAGCAACGTCCTGAACGGAGCGACCGAAATCCGCTCCGCGTCGGACGATCTGGCCCAGCGGACCGAGCAGCAGGCGGCGAACCTTCGCGACAGCGCGCTCGCCATGGCAGAAGTCACGCAGATGGTGCAGCAGACCGCGAAGAATGCGGGCGAAGTCGGCACCCAGGTCGCCGAGGCGCATGTCGCCGCAACCGACGGGGGCGCCGTTGTGCATCGCGCGGTCGATGCGATGCACGCCATCCAGAAATCGGCGAGCGAGATCACCAACATCATCGATGTCATCGACGGCATCGCCTTCCAGACCAACCTGCTGGCGCTCAACGCCGGGGTCGAGGCCGCGCGTGCTGGCGATGCTGGCAAGGGATTTGCGGTGGTCGCCAACGAGGTGCGCGCGCTCGCCCAGCGCTCGGCCGATGCCGCCAAAGACATCAAGGAATTGATCCAGGCTTCGACCGCCAGCGTCTCCGATGGCGTTGCGCTGGTTGACGAGACCGGATCGGTGCTGCTGCAGATCGGCGACCGGGTGGCAGCCGTGAACAGCCGCATCGCGGAAATCTCGGCCTCGGTGCAGGTCCAGGCGAGCCGTCTGCAGCAGGTGAACCTTGCCGTCGGCGAAATGGACAAGATGACCCAGCAGAATGCGGCGATGGTCGAGCAATCGACTGCCGCTTCGCGCAGCCTGGCAGACGAGGCCAATGATCTGGCGATGGTGGTGCAGCGGTTCAGCGGCACTGCTGTTGCTGCGACCGCCAAAGCCAGGCCCAGCGCTCCGACGCAGCGTACAAGGCCGCGTGCGGTGCCGCAAATGGCGGGCAATCTCGCCTTGCAGACGGTGCAGGACGAGGACGACTGGTCGGAATTCTGACCTCGACTGGTCGGGCGCTCATCAGGGGCTGCGCGCCGGTCCTGGCTGTGGCCTTGCGCGTTGTGCGACTGGCTGATTGACCGGACAGAGCCGCGTTCGCTCTCTCAGACGGTTTTGCCCGATCAGCTGTCGCCTGGCATGGGCGATGCCAGTCCGAGCCACGCGACGACGGCGATCACCGCCACCGCGAGCAGCAGCTCGACGAGCAGCGTTCGACGCATGGTCTGGAGCGCTTGCTGATCCGGGGCCGGGCCAGCGTTCCAAGCCTCCGGGATGCTTCGCGCTGTCGACCGATTGGACCTGGCGCATAGCAGCATGAGCGCGACCAGTCCGAGTTTCACAACGAGCAGCTGACCATAGCGTGTCGAAAGAACGGGCAGGGCCTGGCCGAGGCCGAAGATCATCTGGCTGTTGACGACGCCCGTCAGCGCCACCACCAGCACAAGCGCCGCGCCGACTGGTGCAAAGCCCTTGAGCGCCGCCGCAAGCGCCATGGTGCGCTCCGGATCGGATCCGGCATGGGCGCGCAGCACGAGCAGCGCGAACCAGCCGATCGCACCCAGCCAGAGCCCTGCGGCGAGCAGATGGGCTGCGTCATTCAGTCGGTGCAGCCAACCGGCAAAACCCTCGCCAACCGCGGCATGGCCACTCCAGGCCAGGGTGCCGAGCGCGGCGCCATAAAGGCTCGCGGCGATGCTGGAGCTGGCGCGCGATGGCCGGAAAAGCAACGCCGGCACCCATGCGAGGACAACCGTCAGGACACGTACAATCCCGGCCCGTCCGAAATCGGTGGCGCCGACGAGCGATGCTACCGCTGCCCCGTCAAGATCGAGGGGCGACTGCCCCATCATGGCCGCGATATCAGTGGCCAGGCTGAACGCTACGGCCACGGGGGCCGCCATGGCTGCGAAGATCACCCAGTTGCGGCGATCCTTGGTGCGCGCAAAGGCATGCGCGGTCATGGCATGGAAGGCGAAGCCGCCGAACAGGCCGAGCAACAGGGCATATTGCACGAAGCGCATGCCCGGCTGGACCAGCTCCATCGCCATGGATCATTTCACCGTGAAGCTTGTCTTGCCCCGCATGCGATGACCGTCGGCTCCGGCGGCCTGCCAGCGAACCTCATAGCTGCCCGGACGAAGCGGCTGGCGCAGGTTGAGCGTCATGGTCTTGTTTCCGTTCGACCAGGCGGTGGTGAAATTGCGGATGGTCATCTCGCCATGATCCTTGACCCCCGGCATGGCGGTCATGACGATGCTGGTGGCGGCCGTCGGCGGCAACAGCGCCTCGTTGAACGTCAAGGTGACCGTTTTGGGCTTGGCCACGACGGCATTGTCGGCTGGCGTCGAAGCGACGACCTTGGCATGGGCGAGCACGGCCGGAGCGGCGGCAATCATGGTGCAGGCGAGGGCGAGGTCGGTAAAAAGGGTTCCAAGACGCATAACAAGCTTCCTTATCGTCAAAACCAGAAACGAATGCCCAGGACGAAGTTGGTGACGCTGGGGTCTTCTCCAGCGGCGCGCGCGAAATCGGCGCTGCGCCCGGTCTTCCAGACCTGTTCGACACCGATATAGGGCGCGATCTCGCGGATGATCTCGTAGCGCAGGCGGACACCAAGCTCGAAACTGTCGATGCCTGCGCCGATCCCGAGCTCGGGCACGTCCTGCGCCGCAAGGTTCAGTTCGGCGCGCGGCTGGATAAGGATGCTCTGCGCGATGCGCTGGTCGAGCTCGGCCTCGATCCGCGCGGTCAGATCGCCCCGGTGCGAGAGGAATAATGCGCTGTCGAGCTCGAACATATAGGGCGCGAGCCCCTGGATGCCGATGACCGCATAGCTGGTGTCCGGCCCGGCGAGATCCTGTCGGAATCCGGCCTGCAGATCGAAGAACGGCGCGATCGCGCGCGAATAGAGCGCCTGGATCTCGAGCGCCTCGATCGGTTCGCCGAAAGTGCCTTCACCCTCGCTCTTGAAAAAGAACTTGTCGGTGGTGTTGCCGTAAAAGCCCTGCAGATCCCAGAGATAGCCGTTGCGGCCGTCGCGTGCCTGAAATTCGGCGCGGTCAGCCTGGAACCAGAACAGGTTGAAATCGCCATGGGTTTTCTGCAGGTCCTCGCGCGAGGCGCGCATGGCATCTGCGCCCCAGACGGCGTCGGCCGCGCGCGGCGCGCCGCTTCCGGCTTCGGGCGGGGGCGGGGTTTCCATGTCGGGGCCGGGTGAGGCTGCCGCAGCCTCCGGCGCGCCATGGCCCATGGCCGAATGATCCATGGTGCTGTGGTCCACCGCCTCGTGATCCTGTGACCCGTGATCCATCGAGCCGTGATCCATCTCGCCATGGTCCATCGTGCCATGGTCCATGCCCTGATGCGGGTCGGCGGACCCGGCGCTGTCCTTTGCCTGCGCGTCCTTGTGCCCAGCATGCGGGTCTGCAGCCTGAAGGTCGCCAGGCCCCTGATGCTGCTCGGCCAGCGCCGGGCTGGCGAGGGGGATCATCGCAGCCGAGACAAGCAGCCCCAGCTTCACGCCGCGCGCTCCGGCCCGGCGACCGTCACGGTCTGCATCATCCCGCCATGCATGTGATAGAGCAGGTGGCAGTGAAAGGCCCAGTCGCCCGGCTCGTTGGCGGTGAGATCGAACTGCGCGCTCGCGCCCGGCTGCACGATCATGGTGTTCTTGCGCGGTTGCCGGTCGGGCGCTTCGCCATTGACCATCTCGAAGAACATGCCGTGGAGATGGATGGGGTGCGCCATCATCGTGTTGTTGACCAGCTTCACCCGCACGCGCTCGTTCCAGGCAAAGCGGATCGGCACGTCGCTGACCGCCGAATACATGCGCCCGTCGAACGACCACATATAGCGTTCCATGTTTCCGGTGAGGTGCAGCTCGAGCAGCCGGGTCGGCTCGCGCGCATCGGGGTTCGGTTCGGCCGCAGCCAGCATGCGATAGTTGAGCACGCGGTGCGGCACATCGCGCAGGCCCAGGCCCGGATCGCCCATCTTGTCGACCGGCGCCATCGAGACCATATCGATGCCGGGCCCGACCTTGACGTCGGGCGGCAGCAGCGTGGTGTCGCGCATCTTCATGCCCTGCATGCTCATGCCGCCCGAGCCATGGCCCATGGAACCATGGTCCATTCCAGCGTGATCCATCGCGCCATCGCCATGGTTCATGCCCATGTCGCCCATGGTCAGCAGCGGCGGGTCGCGCAGTGCCGGCACCTCGGCGCGCAGCCCCGGCGCGCTCGCCAGCGTCGCCAGCGCCATGCCCGACCGATCCATCGATTCGGCTACGATGCTATAGGCAGGCGCGGAGCCGGGCTCGAGGATCACGTCATAGGTTTCCGCTGTGCCGATCTGCAATTCGTCCACCTCGACCGGGCGCACCCGCTGGCCATCGGTCGCGATCACGGTCATCGGCAGGCCGGGGATGCGGATGTTGAAGAAGGTCATCGCCGCGCCGTTGATGATGCGCAGGCGAATGCGTTCACCGGCCTTGAACAGATATTCCATGCCCTCTTTCGGGCCGCGCCCATTGGCCAAGAAGGTATAGGTCTTGCCGCCGATATCGGCGATATCGGTGGGCATCATCCGCATCTCGCCCCACATCCGGCGCTCGTCGCCCGACATCGGATAATCGTCGGTCCATGTATTCTGCTGCCGGTTGAAAAATCCTTCGCCAGTGCGCAGCCGCTTCATGATGAAATGCGGGTCGAGCGTGGTAAAATCGCTGACCAGCAGGATATAGTCGCGGTCGACTCGAACCGTCTCGCCGCCCTTCGGCTCGATGATCATCGGTCCATAATGGCCCGACTGTTCCTGCAGCCCCGAATGGCTGTGATACCAGTAGGTGCCCGACTGGCGCACGGGAAATTCGTAGGTGAAGGTCTCGCCCGGCCTGATCCCCGGAAAGCTGATGCCCGGCACGCCGTCATACTGGAACGGCACCAGCAGCCCGTGCCAGTGCACCGAACTGTCGACATCGAGCGTGTTGGTGACGTTGAGGCGCACCGTGTCGCCTTCGGTCAGCCGGATCAGCGGGCCCGGCACGCTGCCATTGACCGCGATGCCCGGCCCGCGCCGCCCCTGGACGATGCGATGGCCGCTGCCGATCGAGAGATTGACCTCAGGCCCGCGCACCTCGTCGAACCCCGCAGGAATACGCGGTCCGCCGCGCCCGTGGCTGCCGCCGTGCATGCTGTGGCCCTGCGCCCAGGCTGGCACGGCGGCCAGACCAAGGGTGCCGCCGATGCCGGTCAGGATGGAGCGTCTGGAAAAATCTCTGCGCATGGTTCTTGCTTATCCTCTGTGGCGCACATACTATACCCCCCTATGGTATGCAACGCCATTTTGGAGGGATCAGCATGGCCAAGGACAGAACCGCAATCCTCAACCGCTTGAAACGCATCGAAGGTCAGATGCGCGGCATCGCGCAGATGGTCGAGCAGGACCGATATTGCATCGACATTCTCAACCAGATGCAGGCGGTCAAGGCGGCACTCTCCAAGGCCGAGAGCGAGATCCTCAAGGATCACGCCGCGTGCTGCGTGTCGGAAGCGATCGCATCGGGCGATGCGGCCGAGCAGCGGATCAAGTTCAACGAGCTGATCGAGCTGTTCGAGAAGATCAAGAAATGACCGCGCGCAAGACCGCCGTGCTCCATCGCATGGTGATGGACAAGCATGTCTGCCCCTATGGCCTCAAGAGCAAGTATCTGCTCGAGAGCCAGGGCTATGCAGTCGAGGACCACTGGCTGACGACGCGCGAGGAGACCGATGCGTTCAAGGCGAAGCATGGGGTCAAGACCACGCCGCAGACCTTTATCGACGGGGTGCGGATCGGCGGGAATGACGATTTGCGCCGATATTTCGGCAAGAAAGTGAAGGACGCGGACGCGGTTTCCTATGTGCCGGTGATCGCGTTGTTCGCGATGGCCGCCCTGATGGCGGGCGCGACCAGCTGGCTGACCATGGGCACGCTCGTGTCGATGATGACGATCGAGACGTTTGTCGCGGTGGCGATGTGCCTGCTTGCGGTGCCCAAGCTGCAGGATGTCGATGCGTTCGCGACGATGTTCCTGGGCTATGATCTGCTGGCCCGGCGCTGGCTGCCTTATGCCTATATCTACCCGTTTGCCGAAGGGCTTGCCGGGGTGCTAATGCTCGCGCGGGCGCTCGACTGGGTATCGATCCCGGTAGCGCTGTTCATCGGTTCGGTGGGCGCGGTGTCGGTCTTCTACGCGGTCTATGTGCAGAAGCGCGACATCAAGTGCGCCTGTGTCGGCGGCAGCTCGCGCGTGCCGCTGGGCTTCGTCTCGCTCACCGAGAACGTCATGATGGTCGCCATGGCGCTATGGATGGCCAGCGGCGGCGCCATGTGATCCGGCCTCAGGCCTCCGGCGCGTGGCTGGTGCTGACGGGTCGGTAGGCGCTGGCGATCCATTCGAGCCGGCAATTGGCGAGCGACTGCGACAGGTCCTCCGATTCCAGGATCTCGGCGATCGCGACCTGACGCTGCGCCAGCAGGTCGATGTCCTGCAGCAGCGTCAGGTTGCGGATTGCCGTTTCCTCGTCCTGGCAGAGCGACGAGCCGACCTGTTCGGTCAGATGGCCGGTAGAGCGCAGCAGATCGGCAATGACGCGCAGGGCCGTGCGGTCATGCAGCATTCTGCGTCGCCTCGTCGGGCGGGCACAGACGTGCACCGAATTCCGCCGGGGGCACGAAGTTCATGATGCCCTTGGCGATGGCGGCGCCGATCATTTCGGGGATCAGCGCGGTGTCGGGCGACTGCAACAGGCAGGTGCCTTCCGCGGCGCGCAGCGCGCCCATGCCGGCGGCGCCATCTTCACCACCGCCCGAAAGCAGCAGGCCGACGCCCTTGGCACCGACGGTCTTGGCGAGCGAGGCCATCAGCAGGTCGGCCGAGGGACGCGCACCGTTGACGGGATCGCGCTCGACCAGACGGATGCGTCCATTGGGCCAGCTATCGATCACCACATGGTAGCGCGGATCGACTGCGACATGGATGATGCCCGGCTCGAGCAGTGCGCCGTCTTCGGCGATCTTGATCTGCGCGCGGCAATCCTTGTTGAGATTGGCGGTCAGCGAGGCCGAGAGCGCCTCGTCGATCGCCAGCGACACGATGGTCGGCGGGCAGTTGGTCGGCAGGCTGGTGACCGCGACGGTGGCCGGGTCGATCGATCCCATTCCGCCTGCGATCGCGATAACCTGGCCGTTCCAGCGATAGTTGAACGAGGCGCTGAGATCGACCGCGTCCTTGGCCTTGGCGCGCGCTTCCAGATTGGTGCGCGCAGCGGTCAGCACGGTCTTGCACAGCTTGCCCGAGATCTTGGCGAATTCTTCCGCCGTCGCCTTTTGCGGCTTGGGGAAGCAGTCGACCGCGCCCAGCTCGATCGCGCGCAGCGAGATGTCCGCGCCCTTCTGGGTCAGCGTGGAGAGCATCACCACCGGAATGGGGCGCTCGGCCATCAGTTCGGCCAGGAAGTCGATGCCGTTCATGCCGGGCATTTCGACGTCGAGCGTCAGCACGTTGGGGCGCAGTTCGGCGATCATCTCGCGCGCCTCGATGACGTCGCGGGCGGCGCCCAGCACCTCGATATTCTTGTCCTTTTCCAGCGCGCTGGTGAACAGCGCACGCATGGTGATGGAGTCATCGACGATCAGAACACGGGCGGCGGCAGTCATTGGTTTGACCCTTCAGTTACGGGAAATGAGGCTGCGATCAGGCAGCGTCGGCATATTCGATTTCATGGGTGAGAGCGACAAGGTCGAGCACCATCACCATGCGGTCGTCGAGCGAGGCAAGCCCTTCGAGGAAGGGCAGCACCGAATCGCCCGTGGTCGGCGGCGGCTGCAGCGCGCTCTGGTCGAAGGTGACGATATCGCGCACCGCATCGACGATCATGCCCTTGAGCTGGCCGTTGACCTCGGTGACGATGATGACGTGCCGCTCCCCGGGCTTGGACTTGTTCCAACCCAGGCGCGCCGCCAGATCGATCACCGGCAGCACAATGCCGCGCAGGTTGACGACGCCGGCTACGTAATCGGGCACGCGCGGCAGGCGGGTGGTGGGCGACCAGGCGCGGATTTCGCGGATGCCCATGATGTCGATACCGAAGGTCTGGCCTTCGACTTCAAACGTGATCAGCTGACGGTTCATCATTCTTCCCCCAACAACAGGCTAGCAGGATCAGTGCGTGACGCGGCGGACGGCAGCCGCGAGCTTCACAGCGTCGAACGGCTTCACGATCCATCCCGTCGCACCGGCCCGGCGCGCCTGTGCCTTCTTCTCCTCGGACGCCTCGGTCGTCAGCACCAGGATCGGGCGATTCTCGTGAATCGCGCCCTTTCGCAGGTGCTCGATCAGGCCGAAGCCGTCCATGCGTGGCATGTTGATGTCCGTAATAACGACATCGCACTCGTTCTCCTTAAGCCAATCGAGCGCGGAAACGCCGTCATCGGCCTGGTCGACATGGAATCCCTCCGCTGTCAGCGCATGCTTGAGCAGTGCGCGCATGCTGGGACTGTCGTCCACAGTCAGAATGCGGGTCTTTTCTTGAGCACAGGTCATTTTCGGGGTCCTTCTCTCAGAACAGCTCAATATCGCCGTGATCTTCACGAGGCTTGGGTGTGGGCAGGTCTTTGGGAGCCTGCGAGTTGTCGACGATGCGGCAACGCGCCTGGCCATGATAGGGGCGGAAATCGACGCGCCGGGCGGACGGACCGCCGACCGACTGGCTGACCAACGGAATCCCCTCCGCCTTGAGGAACGAGGTCGCGAATTCAGCATTGGCCGTGCCGATCCAGCTCATTCCGCTGGACATGTTGGCACCGCCATAGAGATGCGCGCGCAGCATCCGGCGGTCCGCGCCATAAGCCAGCATCTCGTTGATCAGCACTTCCATCAGGTACACGCCATAATGTTCGTCCAGCCCGGCATCATTGCTGGGGCTGGCGAGCAGGAAATGGTTCATGCCCCCGATATTGTTCGAGGCGTCATACAGGCAGCATGCGATGCAGCTGCCCAGCACGGTGGTCAGCTCGAGCCTGGGATCGCCGCTCACCCGCGCCTGGCCCTGCATGACCATCAGACGCACCCGCTTGTGCTTGGAAAAGTCGATGGTTTCCATCAGCATAGCGCAACACCTCCGAAGGCGACCTGCGCGATGCGGTGGATCGGCGCGACGACGCTGGCAGCGCCCAGCGCGATCGCCGCGCCCGGCATGCCGAACACGACCGAAGTCGCCTCGTCCTGCGCAATGGTCATCGCGCCGCTCTCGGCCATGGCGAGCAGGCCATGCGCGCCGTCATTGCCCATGCCGGTCAGCTGGATGCCGATGGCGTCCGCGCCCAGATTTTCCGCGACCGAATGGAACAGCACATCGACGCTTGGGCGATGGCCGCTGACCTTCGGACCGGGCCGCGCGCGGACATACATGCCCGAACTGCTGCTGCCGCGCACTTCCAGATGCCTTTCGGTGCCCGGCGCGATATAAACATGGCCTGCACGCACCGGCAGGTCGGGCTCGGCGATCATCACCTTGGGCGCGCAGACCGAATCGAGACGGCGCGCGACGGCTTCGGCAAAGGCACCGTTGATATGCTGCACCACCATGGTGGGCGGGCAATCGGCCGGGAACTGGCTCAGCAGCACGTGCAGCGCTTCCACGCCGCCGGTCGATGCGCCGATCGCGATCAGCCGGGTCTGCGCCGATCCCAGCGTCTGGCGCGGGGCCGGGGCAGGGCGGGCACGGTCATGCGCCTGCACCTTGGCCTGGGCAGCGTTGCGGATCATCTCGGCAAGGCGACCCTGGTCGGACACGAGGATATTGCCGGCCGCGCCGCTGGGCTTGGCATAACATTCGACCGCGCCGATCTCGAGCGCGCGCACCGTCATCGCCGAGCCGCTTTCCGCGAGACCCGAAACGATCACGACCGGCGTCGGGCGCAGCGTCATCAGCTTTTCGAGGAATTCCAGGCCGCTCATTCCCGGCATTTCGATGTCGAGCGTAACGACATCCGGGTTGAGCGCCTTGATCATGCTGCGCGCCTCGCGCGCATCGACCGCCGTGCCCACGACCTGGATGTCCGCGGCCGGGCGCAAAGCCTCGACCAGCAGCGCACGCATGGTGGGAGAATCATCGACGATCAGGACACGAATGCTCATGCGCCCTCCTTAAGGTAAATAGTCTTACCGATTTGCGTAAGACGGGCAGCGGCAGGGCCAATAACGCGTTCGCTATGGCCAATGTACAGATGCCCGCCGGGCAGCAGCTGATCTGCAAACCGGGCCACCAGCCGTTCCTTGGTCGGCTGGTCGAAATAGATCATGACGTTGCGGCAGAAGATCACGTCGAACTGACGCTTCATCGGCCAGTCATGCAGCAGGTTGAGCCGGTTGAAGCTCACGAGATTGCGCACCTGCGGGTTGATCGTGGTGGTGGCACCGCTCGACTGGGTCCACAACCGGCGCAGTTCGGCGGGCATTGCGGAGATATTCTCGGTCGAATAGCTCGCTGCGCGCGCGGTATTGAGCACGTTGTCGTCGAGATCGGTCGCCAGGATGCGCAGATCGGTGCCCGCCAGCGTCGCCGCCATGCGCGCGTCCTCGCCCAGGATCGTGGTGACGATCGACCAGGTTTCCTCGCCGCTCGAACAGCCCGCCGACCAGATGCGCACCGGCTGGCCCTTGCGCGCCTTGGCGATCAGCACCGGGGCCACTTCCTCGCCCAGATGCTCGAAATGATGGTCCTCGCGGAAGAAATAGGTGTGGTTGGTGGTCAGCGCGCAGATCACCCGGCGCAGCTCCTCCTCATTGCCCTTCAGCGAGGCGAGATAATCGGAAAAGGTGGTGAAGCGCGATTCGCGCACCAGCGGGGCCAGGCGCGAATAGACCAGCATCGACTTGGCAGGGACCAGCACGATACCCGCAGTTTCATGCGCCAGCCGCTGAACGGTGGCGAAATCCTCCGGCGAGTAGACGGCCCGGCTGATCCCCGGCAGCGTCTCGAAAGAGAGGGCTTGCGCGTTCACGCAACCTCCCGGTAGCTCTGCGTGCCCGCTTCGGCAGCGACAAGGCCATCGACATCGACGATCAATGCGACGCGGCCATCACCCAGAATGGTCGCGCCTGCGACGCATTCGACCGAGCGGTAATTGGCGTTGAGGCTCTTGATCACGATCTGGCGCTGGTCGACGATCGAATCCACCAGCAGCGCAGCCTGGCCTGCCAGCTCGGTATCGACGATGATCAGCACGGCCTCGGTCGGATCGTTGATCTCGCCGTCGAGATCGAGCGCGCGGGCGATGTTCACCACCGGGATGAACCGGTCGCGTGCCTTGAGCATCAGGCGGCCGTTGCCCAGGCGGTGGATCTCGCCTTCGCCCGGACGCAGGTTCTCGACAATGTGCGACAGCGGCAGCACCAGCGTTTGCGAACCCACCGTGACGGTCATGCCGTCGGCGATGGCGAGCGTCAGCGGCAGCGTCAGGATGAAGCTGGTGCCGGCGCCCGGCTCGGTCTTCACCGTGATGCGGCCGCCCAGATCCTTCACGTTCTGACGGACGACGTCCATGCCGACGCCGCGTCCCGAGATGCTCGAGACGGTTTCGGCGGTCGAGAAGCCCGGGGCGAAGATCAGGTTGTTGATCTCGTCCGCCGACAGGTTGGCGTCGGGTGCGACCAGACCCTTTTCGACGGCCTTCTTGAGCACCTTGGCCTGGTCGATGCCGCGACCGTCATCCTCGATGCGGATGAGGATGCGGCCCGAACGCTGCTCGGCCGAGAGCTTGAGCGTGCCATCGGGGCTCTTGCCGTTCGCGGTGCGGGTGGCGGCGTCCTCGATGCCATGGTCGGCTGCGTTGCGGATGAGATGGGTGAGCGGATCGCCAAGGCGTTCGATGATCGTCTTGTCGATTTCGGTCGTCTCGCCCGAGACTTCCAGGTTGATGTTCTTGCCGGTGCTCGCCTGCAGGTCGCGCAGCAGACGCGGCACGCGGCTGAACACGGTGCTGATCGGCTGGGCGCGGATCGCCATCGCGCGTTCCTGCACGTCGCGGGTCAGCGATTCGAGCATGGCGAGTTCGCTGCTGTTGCGCATGCCATAGGTCGACATCTGCTGGCCCAGCATCGCCTGCGCGATCATCATCTCGCCGACGGTGTCGATCAGCTGATCGAGCTTGCGCAGATCGATTCGCACCGATTGCGAAACCGGGGCGGCAGGCGCTGCCGGAGCGGGCTGCGACGACACCAGCGCAGGCTTGGGCGTTTCTGTCTTTTCGGCCGGAGCAGCAGCGGTTTCCACAGGCGCCGGAGCCGGAGCCGGGGCTGCTACGGGTGCGGCCGGCGCGGCAGCGACCGTCGCGGCAGGCGCGGGAGTGGGGGCCGGAGCCTGTGCGGGTTCGGCGGCTGCCGCAGGGGCCTGGGGCGCAACGTCGGGGGTCACACCGCCCGAATCGATCGCGACGTCCAGGTCATCGCCGGAAAAGCCGAACACGTCCTCGATCGCATCGCGCTCGACATCGCCGGGCAGCGTCACGTCCCAGGCCAGATAGGCGCCGGCGGGATCGAAACCGTCGAGATCGGGCAGCGCGCTGGTGTCGAGCCGCACCGTGCCTTCGCCCAGCGAGCGCAGTTCGCGCAGCAGCAGCAGCGGTTCGCCGCCGTTCAGCATGGCGCTGGCCTGCGGCTTCATGCTGACGCGCCAGGCGGGCTTGGAAGGCGCGACTTCGGTGGCGATGTCGTTGAGCATCGCGTCGAGATCGAACGAGAGCAGATCGTCGACGTCGGAAGACGATTCGGTGGCGGTGGGCGCTTCGGGCGCCGCTGCGACTACCGGCTCGGGTGCGGCATCGACCGGAGCGGGAGCAGCAGCAGCTTCTGCGGGAGCCGCAGGCGCAGCACCGCCACCCTGCTGCGCTGCCGCCAGCTGGGCGATCATCGCGCTGTCATCGGGTGCTTCGCTGCCCTCGAGCGCCCGCGCGACATGGTCGCCAAGCAGGTCGAGCGCGCGCAGCAGCAGCGACAGCAGATCCTCGGTCATCGGCAGGATGCCGTCGCGCACGTCCGAGAGCAGCGTTTCGAACCCGTGGGTATAGACCTGCAGCGCGGTATAGCCGAACGCGCCCGCTCCACCCTTGATCGAGTGGACCGAGCGGAACACGTCGTTGACCGCGTCCATATTGTCGGGCTGGCTCTTGCAGATGGTCAGCGCCCGTTCGGCGGAGGCCAGCGCTTCCTCGCACTCGGCGAAGAAGATGGTACGGATTTCCTCGTTGGTCATGACGGCATTCCATTTCCGCACAGCATGTCCGGATCGGCTCCGGCATTGGTCAGCGTCGCGCGCATTTTTTCAGAAGGAGTGATGGTCAGCGCCTGCCCGGTGCGGTTGGCGGTCTGGCGTGCGCTCAGCAGCAGCTGCAGCATGGCCTGGCCCAGCGCAGTGACATCCGACCCGTCGATCGCCACCGGTCCTGCCTTAAGCTTGTCGCGCAATTCGGCATGCAGCGAGATCGCGCTTGCGCGATCGCACCGGCTGGGCAGAGTCAGTTGATGCATCACTCTGTTCTCCTGTTCCTCAGAATTCCGACCAGTCTTCTTCGGAAATGGTTAATGCTAGGTTTCCTGAAACCATCGGCGTGCGCGCGGCAGGGGCACGGCGGGGCGCCTTCGCGGCCGCGGGCTGCTTGATCGGCGCGGCGTTTCCTGTCTGGAAGCGCTGGACAACCTGAGCCAAATCAGTGGCTTCCTCTGCCAGGCTGCGGGCTGCGGCGTTCGATTCCTCGACCATCGCGGCATTTTGCTGGGTCATCTTGTCCATCTCGTTCACCGCGAGATTTACCTGCTGCAGGCGCAGCGCCTGCGCCTGGGCCGAAGACGAGATCTCGGAGATTCGCGTGTTGATCGCCGCGACGCGGTCGCTGATCTGCAAGAGAACGGTGCCGGTTTCATCGACCAGCGCAACGCCATCGGCCACGCCTGCGGTCGAAGCGGTGATCAGTTCCTTGATGTCCTTGGCGGCATCGGCGGAGCGCTGGGCGAGCGCGCGCACCTCGTTGGCGACGACCGCAAAGCCCTTGCCAGCATCGCCCGCGCGGGCCGCCTCGACCCCGGCGTTCAGCGCCAGCAGGTTGGTCTGGAACGCGATGCCGTCGATGACATCGATGATGTTGGTGATCTCGCTCGAGGATTTCTGGATCGCATCCATCGCGGTGACCGCACGGCGGACAACGGCCCCGCCATCGGTTGCGGCGTGATGCGCCTCGCTGACCTGCTTGCCGACTTCGGATGCGTTCTGCGCGGTCTGCTGCACCATGCCGGTGACTTCGCGCATCGCTGCGGCGCTTTCTTCCAGGCTGGCGGCCTGCTGTTCGGTGCGGCTGGCCAGATCGTCCGAGGCAGAGCGGATTTCCGAGGCGCCGTTGAGCACGTTCGACGCGGCGCTCGATGTCTGGGTCAGCAGCTGACAGAGCTGTCCCATGGTGTCGTTGAAATCCCGGCGCAGGCTGTCGAATTCAGGGTCGAAGGCCGAGTCGATCGAATAGCTGAGATTGCCGTTCTTCATGTGCTGCAGGCCCGACGTTATCTCGGACACCACGGTACGCAGCACGGCATCCGCGCGGACACGTTCGGCGGCATTGTCCTTGAACACCAGCATCGCCTTGTTCATCCGGCCGACGCAGTCGCGGTGATCGGTAAAGGCGATGGCACTGTTCAGATCGCCAGCCGCAAGCCCCTCCATACGGACGACCGTACTCACATAGGGGTCACAGACCGCCTTTTTTGCATATAGCACGAACGCCCCCACCGCCATCAGCACCGCCAGCTCGCCGATCATTTCCCACAGGGCGTCGCCGTTGCCGCCGACGAGTTCGACAGCGCTGTGCGCGGCGGGAATAATCGCAATGGCCAGCAGCACGCCGAGGATTATGTCGAATTTCTTGCGAATTGGATAATGGGCGTAAAAGTCTTTAAGCATGTTGGTCTCCTCTGGCGTCCCGCTGTCCAGTCTGGATGACACCGCTTAATCCGGCACTGCATAAGCAATGGTTAATGGAAATCGCCTGAAGAATTACCGAGATTTTCTACCTTGAAGCGCGTTCTGATCGATAACCAGACCCGTTCAACTTCGATGGGCTATCGATCGATTGGTTAATGTTGGCAGCAGGATTGGCCATGGCCGCGCGTGCATTAACCGGAGAAAACTGTTTGAAATCAAAATGAAGTCATTTCGACGCTGCCCCTGTCCAGCCGGTCTGACAGAGTGCACCGATGGATCGGCCAAAAGTCCGTCCGACAGGCTGGCGAGCCGTCGGGTCGCGCAGTGCCGCAGCTTGTTTAGGGATGTAAAATTTCTGTTCCAATCTGATGGTGCGTGCTGACCCGCGAGCGGTGTGCGAGTCGCCATGCACCGGTCAGAGGGTGACGACCGGTCGAGCCCTGGCGCACGCCTTGGGAAATCGACTTGTAACTTGCCATTGGCTAGTCATAACCTTCTGCGTCCGCCAATAGACAGCGGAGCCTCACCCCCGGACAAGGGCTTGATGATGGCAGCTATGGTTCCTTCTCGGCGCGGCTTCGTCATCAGCGTCCTGACTGCCATCGGCAAGCTGGGTGCTGCCGGATTCATCATGGATGCACCCCCCGCCCTTGCCGCCAGTCCGGCGCAACTGTGCCAATCGTTCGACCGTGGCCGCGTGGCCGCACCGATCGATGGCGCGGCCTTGCGCAGATCGACCGAGATGATCGAACAACGGCTGGCGCGCCGCAGCGGATCGACCGAAAGCGCCAACGGCGCGATGGAACTGCTGAACCTCGAGGAGGCAGCATCGGGTGCCGCAGAATTGAGCGAGCTTGCCGCCTATTGCGCTGCAGCCGGCGAACTGATGCGCACCGGCAGTGGCGGGACCCAGTCTGCGGCGCAATCCTTTCTGCTGACCGCGTTCCGCATGGCGGAGGCCGCCGGAGAAGAGCAGGTTGCGTCGCGCGCAGCCTACAGGCTTGGGCTGGTGTCGCTCAATGCCGCGACCATACCGGCAACCCGCGGGGCGAGACGTTCGCGATCGGGTACGCGCGGTGCGGTCCAGACCGTGGTGCAGGCCGATGCGATCGGAGACGGCGTCTGCGGCGCCCTGTCCGGCGTCCAGCTGGGCACGACATCTCCGCAATATGTCGCGTCCGTCGCCTTGCGCTGCGCATCGGTGCGCAGCCTGACCACGCAGGATTATCAGACAGCGGCGCTGGCTCAGTTGCGGCTGGCGAGGATATCCCTCGCGCTATTGGCCAAAGCCGATGACCGTCAGGACTATCTCAGATCGACCATCGCGAGCGCTCTTGAGCAGGGCTTTGCCGCCGCCGCATCCATTCCGGGCGCGGCCATGCGCAGCGAGATCACCGGGCGGCTTGCAGAGGTGGCGCTCGAGAGCGGGGCGGCCGACACGGCGACGCTCGGCACCCGGATCGCTGCCATGCGCTCTGCGGCAGGTAACGACGCGGCCTGCGCCGCCTATGCGGCTGCGCTCGAGGCGAGGCTGGCATTGGCGCAAGGAGATGCCGGCACCGCGCGCGAACGCATCAATCAGGCGATATTTCTCGAGGCGCAGCGTCCCGTACCTGTGCGCTTGCCCGAATGGTACGTGCTGCTGGCGGAGATCGACCCGGAGCACCGCACTGCTCATGCGCTTGCCGGCTACCGGGCACTCGAGGCAATCAGGCCGCTCTTGCCCGCGGTCGATCCGCTGACCGAAGAATCCACCTTTGCCCTGCGAATGCACAAGGTGTTCGAAAAGGCGGTCGATGTGACGCTATCGTCGATCCCGCCGGGCGACAGCCGCGAGGGAGAGGTGATCCTCGCCGCCCAGACGATGATCGAGACCTTCCGCGAGGCGGAAATTCAGAGCCTATTCGGCAGCGAATGCGTCCCGCCGCGCATCCCCTTCACGCCATCGGACCTCGCGGCGGGCGAGGTGCTGCTCTATCCGGTTCTGCTCGCTGACCGGCTCGAGATCATCCTGGCTGAGCGTCCGGCATCGGGCGGACCGGCCATCTACAGGCGGTTGCCGCCTGACCAGGCTGCCGATCGCCAGCGCGTCGCGGCGCTGGTCGAGAAGGTCAATCTGGGGCTGAGCGAAGGCTTTGACGACGCATGGCGCCCGCCCGCGCGCGAGCTGGATGCGCTGCTCATCGAGCCTGTGGCAGCCCTGCTCTCGCCCGAGACCACCCTGGTGATCATTCCCGATGGCCCGTTGCGCGCGCTGCCCTTTGCGGCGCTGCCCGATGCGGCAGGCCGTTTTCTCGTCGAGCGCACCCGGCTGGGTGGCAGCCCTGCGCTCGGCTATTCGCAGCCCGGTTCCGGCAGGCGCGACGATCAGCTGCGCGTCGTTGCGGCCTCGTTGCAGCAAAGCGTCGAGATTTTCGGCGGCACCTTTCCGGCGCTCGAAGGCACGACCGAGGAGGCGCGAATCGCCGCTGCCGTCGGCAAGCGCTCGGGCAGCCGGTTCATCGAGGATTTCCGCCGCGCCGATCTGGCCGAGGCGCTGCGGGGCGGTGCGATCGATGTGCTGCACCTGGCCACCCACGCCTCGTTCAACGGCGGCTCCAACCGCAGCTTCATCGTCGCCAATGGCGAAGCCATCCCGCTTTCCGAACTGCGCCGGATGATTGCCGGCAACTCGGTGCGCGGCGGAGCGCTCGACCTCATCGTGCTCAGCGCTTGCGAGACCGCCGTGGGCGACGACGAGGCCAATATGGGGCTTGCCGGAGCCGCGATCCAAGCAGGTGCAGCCAGCGCGATCGCCTCGCTCTGGCAGGTCAACGATGCAGGCACGGCAGAGCTGATGCGGCAGTTCTACGCGCGCTATGATGCGGGTCAAAGCAAGGCCGAGGCGTTGCGCCAGGCGCAGCTCGCGCTGCTCGCCGATGGTGCGTTTTCCGATCCCAATATCTGGGCGGCGTTCACGCTGCTGGGGGCCTGGCGATGACGCGGCGCAGCACCCTGCTGGGTAGCGCGCTGATGGCCGCGCTGCCTGCATGGCTGCCGGTCGCCGCCCAGGCGCAGACGGTCATTGTCGCCGATACGGCCCCAGACCGAAACCTGGGGACTATCGTGAACCGCGACGGCACCCGCACGACGATTGACGGCGGCAGACTGGCGGGCAGAAACCTGTTCCACTCGCTTGCTACCTTCCGCCTGAATGCAGGCGACACCGCAGCCTGGACATTTTCCTTCGCGAATCCCGCGTTGATCCAGAACGTCATCACGCGGGTCACCGGAGGCGAGGCATCGACGATCGACGGAACGATCGACAGCGTCGCGCTTCCCAATGCGGATTTCTGGTTCATCAACCCGGCTGGCATCGTGTTCGGCGAGAATGCGCAGCTCAATGTCGCTGCAGGTGCGCATTTTGCCGCCGCTTCGCATCTCGATTTCTTCAGGGGTGGTCGCTTCTCGGCGGTCACGCCCGGCGGATCGACATTCTCGATGACCGTCCCTGAGAGTTTCGGGTTTCAGGGAACCGAGGGCGCGCTGGCGGTTTTCGGCAGCCAGGCCAGTCGGCCGATCGCAGCGCCAGGGGCCATCACCCTGGCCGGGCGCGACCTTTCCATTTCCGATCGTGCGCTTGTGGTCGGGGAGCGGTTTTCGCGGGGATCCGGCTTCCGGCTGATTGCAGCGGGCAACAGCCCCGTCGTGCTGCCCATCAACCCGAACAGCAGCGACCCGATTATCGCCACGGGCCGCCTCACGATCAGCAATGCCGCGATCACGTCCGCCCGCGAGGATGTGGAAATCGATGCCGGATCGATAGTGATGTCCCGGACGGCGATAAGCGTCGATGCACTGTTCGAGCCAACGCTGGTGATGTTCGCCAACGATTCGATCACGCTCACGGACAGCCTGATCAACACGAGCGCGTCTGGCGACAGGGGAGCAGGAGCGATCATCTTTATTGCGCGAAATGCGCTTTCCCTGGATCGAACCACGATTTCCAGCAACCAGGGCGGAACCGGGCTGCAGGGGTTCATCGCGATGGAGGGCAGCGATGTCAGTATCCGGGACTCCCAGATTGCTGCGCGCTCCACCGGGCTTGGCGATGCCGGAAACATCTTTGTCGACGGTCGAAACATTCTCGTCGATGGCAACAGCGCGATCGAGACCAACGGTCTTTCGCGCGGCATCGCCGGGTCGGTGCAATTCAGGGCAAGCGAGTCGATCCGGCTCGCGGATAATGCCGCCATCGCAAGCAACAACAGCATCGGGCGCAGCCCGTTTTCGGGCTTGATTCGCTTTGAGGCCCCCGACATCCGTCTGAGCGGAAATGCCAGCATCACCGCCAATTCGCTGGGATCGGGCAGTCCGGGCGACATCGGGATCGCCGCCCGCCATTTCCAAATGGATGGCGGCCGCATCGAGCTGACCGCAGCCGGCACCGGCGATGCTGGCACGCTTCAGATCACCGCCGATACCATCAGCCTGGCCAATGGTGCCCTGATCAGTTCGGATACCACCAGCCTGGGGCAGGCGGGGTCGATCACCATCCGCGCAACGCAAGGCCTTGCCATGGAGCGGGGCGTGACGGTCACCAGCAGCACGTCGGGCGCTGGGAATGCCGGATCGATCTCGATTTCGGCGAGCGAACTCCGGCTCGATAATTCGGCGATTGCCACCGCGGTGGCACCAGGTGCCCGGGGCGGCGCCGGCAGCATTACCGTCGCCACGCCCGGAGATATCGTGCTGGCCAATGGTTCGCGGATCGCCTCGAGCAACGATGGGCTCGCGACCACGGCGACGAGCGCCGGGACGATCACCGTGGGTGCGCGCAATATCACGCTCGCCAATGGGTCGCAGATCACCACCAATTCGGCTTTCGGTCCCGCCGGGGCCATCCGCCTGGACCTTCCCTCCCGGGGCCTGTTGCGGCTCAGCGATGGGGCTTTCGGGCCCAGCATCGTGACGACATCGTCGGGGCCAGGCACCGGCGGCGTCATCACCATCGGCAATCCGCTTGCGATCATCAGCCAGGGCGGCAACATCTTCGCGCTGGGCGAGCAGGCGGGGGCCAATGTGGTGATCCGCTCGCAATTCTATATCGATGCCGCCGACCGGCTCGATCAGATCCGGGTTAACGGCAATTTCGTCTTCCAGGGCCAGCTCGATTATGTCGCCTCGGGCGAGGAGCCGAGGGATATCGACCTGCTCGATGCAAGTGCGGTGCTGGCAGGACGGTGCCGGGCGGCGCGTGCCGGCGGGGCGAGCCAGTTGAGCATCGCCGCGATCGGACCCTATGGCCTCGCAGAGCCCGATGCCGCACCCGATGAACGTCCATCCAGGCCTGTCGCACTGCTGGACCGCGCCGCTCCGGGGCAGCCGTGCGGCTGAGTCCGGCTCTTGCTACCGCAGGCCTGATCGCGCTCATGTCGGGCTTTTGGGCACCGGCGGCGGCGCAGGTGGTCCCCGATGGAGTGCTGAGACCGGATGCGGGCGCAGCACGGCTGCCGCCCCCCGTTTATGCCGATCCGGTGCCGCGCCCGGCACCCGGACGGTCCGAAACGCCGATGGCGCCATCGGTTCCGCGCGTGCCCGGCGATGTCCCCGGCGTCCCGGACCAGGGGGCGGTCACGCTGACCCAACTCATCGTCGAGGGTGACCGCGCCATGAAGCCGGTTGAGGCATGGGCACCGGCCCGCGATGCGGCAAGCGGGCTTGTCGTCTCACTGGAGCCGGACGAACTCATCGACCCCGCCTGGGTGCAGCGCCAGTTTGCCGCCAACGATCTGGTCGGCCAGCCTGTTCCCTATGCCCGGATCGTCGCGCTGATCCAGCTGATCAATGCGCAGTTCGCCGTGAACGGCTATGTCAATTCGGGTCTGCTAGTCCCCAGCCAGCCGCCGATCCGGGAAAGCGGTCCCTTGCGGCTCAGGCTGGTGCTTGGCCATGTGGCGCCTGATGCGCTGAGCATAGCCGAGCCCGGGGGCGGGCTGGACCGCCGGTTCGTCCTCGACCGGCTGCCCTCCGCCACAGCCTATCCGTTCAACGCCGCCGATTTCGAGCGCGAATTCCGACTGCTGGCAGAGGATGCCGCCATCACCACCGTCAATGCCGATCTGCGCCCGCATGGCCGTCCGGGCGAGGCCGCGCTGGCGGTCGCGGTCGTGCCTGCCGAGCGGCTCGACGCCTATGCCAGTCTTGCCAACAGCCGTACGCCGTCCATCGGTGCGCAGCGCCTGGCGATCGGCGGCAGCATCAGGAATCTGCTGACCCCCGGTGACCGGCTGGCGATCGAATTCGGGCGGACGCGCGGCGTGATCGATCTGGCGGCGACGTTCGAGGAGCCCATTTTCTCGCCGAGCTGGCAGTTCTTCGCCGGATTGGGCTTCAACGATGCGGCCGTGGTCGATTCGGTCCTCGCGCCGCTGGACATTCGCACGGAAGGCATCCAGCTCTACACGGGTCTGGCGCATCAGCTGATCAAGACCCCACTCATGCCCAAGGGCGACGGCACGTTTGCGCCCTCGACCTCGCTGGCGGCGCGCGCGCAGTTCGATTTTCGCGACACGAAAACTTTTCTGCTGGGCGAGCGCTTCAGCTTCGCGCCAGGATCGGTCGATGGCGTGTCGCGCTATTACGCTGCGCGCCTTGCACTCGATTTCGTGTCGCGCTCGATTCGCCAGGTGCTGGCGCTCAGCGTCACCCTTTCGGTCGGCATCGATGGCACCCGAAGCGACATTGCCGGCGTTCCGGCCCCTGACCGCAATTTCATCGGCGTGCTCGGCCAGGCGAATTACGCCCGCAGGCTCAATGCGGCGGGAACCGAATTGCGCGGGCGGATGACGGCCCAGTACAGCAGCAGCGTCACCTATGCCGGAGAGCGCCTGCCTATCGGCGGCCTCAATTCGGTTCGTGGCTATCGCGAGACGCTATACCTCGTCGACAATGCGGTCATCGGTTCGATCGAGCTTTCGCAGCCCTTGAACCTTGGGGGCGGAGCAGATGGCAGCGCTTCCGGGCCGGGCCGGTTCGTCATCGGCGCCTTTGTCGATGCCGCCTGGTTCGAGAACCGCGAGCCCCCCGATCCTCCGCGCGATTTCATCTCAGGGGCGGGCGTCTCGCTGGCCTGGACGCCGCATCCCGCCTTGAGCGCCCGCATCACCTGGGCGCATGACTTCCAGAAGACGCGTGTAGCGGGCAATCGCAACCTGCAGGATGACGGGATCTATTTCTCGATCCTGTTCAACCCGTCGAGACTGCAGTGATAGAGCGAGGGGGGCACGTCGCGGGCGTTGCATTGCCTGCATGGCCCCTAGTCGAAACGCAACCCGATGCGCCACACCCTGCCGGGCGAGGGCAATCCGGCCTGCGGGAAAATCTGTGCATCGGTGAGGTTGTCGACCGCTAGCGTGAGCATCAGGTCGTGTGCGCCCATGCGTGCAATCGGAACGGCTGCGCGCAACGCGATTTCCGCAGCCGCAGGCAGATCGACCCACTGGCCTGCTGCATCGAGATCGATCGCCTTGCCGATCGCGCGCAGTTCGGCGCGAAGGTCGAACCTGCCGGAAACGTTCCAATCGAGCACGGCCAGCGCCTCGTACGAGGGCCGTTGCGGCAACCGGCGGATGGGCGCGCTGCCCGCATCGGCGCGTGCGCTGAGCGCGGTGCCGGACAGCTCGAGCCGCAGCGTCTCGGTCAGATCATGCGCCAGCCGTGCGTCGATGCCGAAGCTGGTCGCACCGGACAGGTTGAACCGCTGGCGTCGGCCATCCGCGAGCACCCGCTGCGACAGGGTGTTCTCCGATCGGATCAGGAACGGGTTGAGCGTCAGCGCAAAACCGGTGCGCGTCAGGCGCAGTTCGGCATCGGCGAGCCAGGCCTGTTCGGGCCTGAGATCGGGATTGATCGCGAAGCGGCCGAGCGCCTCGCCGAACAGCTCGCGTGCGGTGGGGAAGCGCGTCCGCCTGCCGCCGCTGAACGTCAGCGCCGCGCCGCTGCCAAGATCGAACTGCAAGGCTGTCGAGAAGGCACCCGCGCCGAGCGAGGGCTGGCGCGGCTTGTCGCCGGTCAGCGGATTGTCGACCGCATCATAGGCCGCGCCCAGCGTCGCGCGGATGCCCTGGGCGAGTTGTGCGTCTGCCTCCACGCCGGCGCTGTAGAGGTTCTGCCGATATCTGAGCCGGGGTCCGGCAATTGCAGAAGGAAAGTCGGTCTCGACCTGTCGGTGCGTGCTCGACTGCGCCGAGGCCGCCCAGCGCAGGTCGAGCGGCCCCAGCCGGTGCGCCAGAGTGATGCGCCCGCCGGTGGTGCTGTCGTCATCGTCCTGCGTGCGGCGCAGCGCGGCATAGCTGACGCTGCGATACTGGGCGATGCGCTGGCTGAAATCCTGGTGCCAGCCGGTCGCGCGCAACTCGGCATGGTCGCTCAGCGTCAGGCCCAGGTTCAGCGTCGCCTGGGTCAGCGCGATATCGGGATAGCGCCAGAAGCGCGTCCCCGCCTCGGCTGGGCGATCCGATTCGGGCGCGATGCCCCGTTTGGCGGTCAGATGCAGCAGTGAGGCACGCAGGCGTAGATCGCCCTGTTCCGTCCCCAAGCCTGCGAAAAAGCTGGCGGCGTCGAGATCGCTGTTCGTGCGGCGGCTGCGCGAGGCCTGGCTGAAGGGCAGGGGGCCAGCCAGCGGGTCGGCGTCGCGGGTGATGCCGCCAGCGGCCAGGGTCGCTTCGATGGCACCAATCCGTTCGGCCAGCACCACCGATGCGCTGCCCGATCCCAGGCTGCCGGCCTCGGCATGCGCGAAGCTGCCCTGCGCGCTCTGCCGGGTCTGGAAATCGACCACGCCGGCCACGGTATTGGTGCCAAATTCGATCGGCGCGGCACCCTTGGTGATCCGTACATCGCCGATCAGCCCAGCGGGCAGCAGTCCCAGATCGACCCGCCCGTCCCATGGCACCGCAAGCGGGGCGCCGTCGAGAAACACCTGTGTCTGGCGTTCTTCTGCCCCGCGAATGCGCGCCACGGTCTCGCCGCGCGAATTGGCGCGCACGGTGACCCCGGCAACGCCGCGCAGCACATCGGCGAGGCTGCGTGGCTGGCGATCGACAAGCTCGTCCTGCGTGACCACCGTCTGCGGCGGCAGCACGCGGCCCGCTTGCGCAGGGGCAGTGACGGTGATCGGCGGCAGCCTGGTTTCGGCCGCCGCCGTTCCGGTCGTCAACATGGCGGGAGCCGCAAGCGCCGCCGCCAGACAGCGTGCTCTCATTCGGCTGCCGGATCGGCCACCGGTACGGCCAGCGGCCTGCGCTCGACTTCGGCGATTCCCGCTGCGCTCAATTGCGCGTTGAGCTTGGGCATCTCGCTGCCGATCGCCGCTTCGAGCGCCGCCAGCTGCCGGTCGAGCTCGGCCGAAAGCGTCGCGAACACTGCTTCGCTCTGATCTGTCGGGCGCGCCTCGGCGCTCTCCGCAACGCCGATCAGACCGGCGAGCTTGTCGTTGAGCTTGATCGGATAGTTGAGCGGGTCCTGACGCGAGCGGTTACGCACCTGATAGAGCTCGCCCTCGATCGCGCTCAGCTTTGCATCGAATGCGCCCAGGGAGGTGCGCAGCGCGGCATTGGCCGAGGCATTGGCCGCCGCTGCCGCGGTCTGCTCCTTGATCCCGCGGATCAGCAGGACCGCCTCGTTGGCCTGGCTCACGCGGCTGCTGACGCGGTTGGCAAAGTCGAACCGCGCGACCAGGTCCGCCTGGGTGACATTTGTCAGGCGCGGGTCGGTGCGGATCTCGAACGGCTGGGTGAAGCTCTTGCCGTCGACGGTCAGCCGCGCCTGATAGCGCCCCGGTGCCGCCGTGATGCCGCCATTGCGGCTGGTCCACAGGATCATGCCAGGAAAGTCGGTAAAGCCGGGATAGCGCATCTTCCACACGAAGCGGTTGAGGCCGGGCTTCATCGTCGTGGTTGGCTTGGGCTTGGGCTTGAACGGGTCGTTGTCCTCGTCGTCCTTCTTTTCGTCCTTCTTGGGCTCGACCGGATTGCCCGCGAAGCTCTGGATCAGCTGGCCGTCGGGGCCAAGAATGTCGAGCGCCAGCGTCTTGGGGCGGGTAGGCAGGAAATAGTCGATCGCCACGCCCTCATCGACCTCGCGCACGGCAGGGGCAGGGGCGAACAGCCGCTCGGTGCGCGGCGCGCCGCTTTCGAGCTGACGCAGCACACCGATATTGTCGAGCACCCAGAACGAGCGGCCATGCGTCGCGATCACCAGATCGTTGGCGGTGACGGCGAGGTCGGACACCTGCACCGCAGGCAGGTTGCGCTGCAGCTTGCGCCAGTCCTTGCCGCCGTTGAACGAGACCCACACGCCGCGCTCGGTGCCCAGATAGAGAAGGCCGGGGCGAACCGTGTCCTCGCGGATGCTGCGCGCCATCTCGTCGGCGGGCAGGCCGGACACGATCGAAGTCCAGGTCCTGCCGTAGTCGGTGGTCTTCAGCACATAGGGCTTGAAGTCATTGAGCAGGAAACGATGGCCGGTCATATAGGCCGTGCCATCGGCATGCGGCGAATCCTCGACCGTGGTGATCTTGGTGTGGCGCGGCAGGCCCTTGGGCGTGACATTCGCCCATTTGGCGCCGCCATCGCGCGTCACGTGCACCAGGCCGTCGTCCGACCCGGCCCAGATCAGCCCGCGCTCGCGCCGCGACGGGGCGAGGGCGAACACCGTGGCATAGGTCTCGACGCCAGTCTGGTCGCGCGTGATCGGCCCGCCCGAGGGGCCGAGCGTCTTGGGATCGGCAAGCGTCAGGTCGGGGCTGATCTTCTCCCAGCTCTGGCCCTCGTTGCGGCTGCGCCAGACATGCTGCGAGGTAACGTACAGGCTCCTGGGATCGTGCGGATCGAACACGATCGGGAAGGTCCACTGGAAGCGCTCGGCAATCTCGCCCGCCGAATAGCCCATCGGATTGTCGGGCAGCACATTGATCGCGCGCGCCTGGCCGGTTGCGCGATCGTAGCGGTCGAGCGTGCCGCCATAGCTGCCCGCATAAAAGATTTCCGGATTGAGCGGATCGTTGGTGACATAGCCGCTCTCGCCGCCGCCTGCAGCAAAGCCGTACTGGCCGCCGCCGAGCACGTTGACATGCTTCCAGTCGCGCGAGGGCACGCAGATCGTCGAATTGTCCTGCTGCCCGCCGCAGACGAAATAGGGGAAATGGTTGCTCACCGAGACGCGGTACATCTGCGCGGTCGGGTAATTCTGCCGCGTCCAGCTTTCGCCGCCATTGACGCTGACATTCGCGCCGCCGTCATTGGCCTGGATCATCCGCTGGTTGTTGGCGGGATCGATCCACAGATCGTGGTTGTCGCCATGCGGCACCTTGATCTTCTTGAGCGTCGCGCCCGCGTCGTCCGAACGGAAGAAATCGACATTGAGGATATAGACCCGGTCCTTCTCGACCGGATCGGCGAGCAGACGCGAATAATAGAAGGCGCGCTGGCGCATGTCGCGGCTGTCGTTGCTGCGCCGCCAGCTCGCGCCGGCATCGTCGGAGACGAAAAGACCGCCTTCTTCAGCATGCTCGACAATGGCGTAGACACGGTTTGCATCGACCGGCGAGACGCTGACCCCGATCTTGCCGATCAGCCCCGTTTGCGGAAGCCCCGGTGCGCGGGTCAGCTCCTTCCAGGTCTCGCCGCCATCGGTGCTGTGGAACAGCCCGCTGCCCGGGCCGCCCGAGCTCATGCCCCAGGGCTTGCGCCAGGCCTCCCACAGCGCCGCATAGATGTTGCGCGGGTTCTTCGGATCGATCGAGATGTCGACCGCGCCGGTCTTGGCGTCGCGGAACAGCACCTTGCGCCAGCTCTTGCCGCCATCGGTGGTCTTGAACACGCCGCGTTCGGCATTGGCCTCGCCATAATGGCCGAAGCCCGCGACAAAGGCGGTGTCGCAATCGGCCGGATCGATGCGAACGCGCGCGAAATTCTGGACATCGGCAAGACCGGTCTTCGCCCAGGTCTTGCCCGCATCGACCGATTTCCACACGCCATTGCCGGGCAGGATGTTGCCGCGCAGCTGCGTCTCGCCGGTGGTCAGGTAGAGGATATCGGGATTGGCCTCGCACACCGCGACCCCGCCGACCGCGGCGGTATCGAGCTGGCCATCGGTGACCGGCTTCCAGCTCTGACCGCTATCGGTGGTCTTCCACAGGCCGCCGCCCACGGCGGTGAAATAATATTCGTGCGGGCGCGCCGCGCTGCCAGTGGCAGAGATCGAACGCCCGCCACGATCGGGGCCGATATTGCGCCAGGTGAGCGAGGTGAAATAGGCCTGCTCATCCTCGGGCAGCGGGGCATCGGCAGCCTCCTTGGCCTTTTCGAGCTCGTTCGCGTCCTGCGCCAGCACGGCGCTGGCCGGCAACCAGCACATCGCCAGCCCGATCCATTTGTGTCTGAGCTTCATTTACGCCCCCTCTTCCTGTCTGATAGGATCCGCGACCCGGCGGCAGCCGATTCCAGATTGTTTCCGTTGGAACCACCATCGGGTGGCGCACAGGGAAAATCAAGCAAACTCACAGGCTTGGGGGGGCTGATCGCAAACGACCGTGCGGCACCGACCGAGCATGTCGCGCAATCGCTTGGTGCAACGTTATGAAATGACGTGAGCGTGACAGTAACGGGTCAGGTGGGCCAGGCGGAACGGGTTCCAAGGCCGACACGCGATCGCTCGGCACGAACCCGAAACCAAGATTGCCGGAAGCGATATCTTGCCAGTCCAGCTGACATGACCATGTCGGGACAACCCGCAGAAGAGCGCAACATTCGGCACCATTTGGGATGCCATGAAAAAGCATCCGTGGTGACCCCTACGGGAATCGAACCCGTGTTTCAGCCGTGAAAGGGCCGCGTCCTAACCGCTAGACGAAGGGGCCATCTGTGCGGGAAGCGCCCCTCTAAGCAGTTGATGGGGTGCCGTCAAGCGCCCGTTTCCGGTTTTTTTCGCTTTTTCAGAATTCGACCGGAGCCAGGTCGTCGACATGCATTTCGGTGGCGTGATTGCCGTTCCAATTGTCGATCTTGACGCGGCCTGCGAGCCAGAAACGCCGGTCGCGCGGGGCGCCGAGCAGCGCCTGGCCGAGCGAGGTATCGACGCTGCGGAACGCCATCGCCTTGAACGATGCGCCATCATCGCCCGCTGCAATTGCACGGACATGGGTGGTACCGACGACATCACAGCGGACGATTCGCACCGGGCCGGTGGCGAGCCGCGGGGCGGGCCAGCCCATGCCATAGGGCCCCGCCGCCTCCATGCGCTCGACCAGATCGGGGGTGAGGCCGCGCGGGGCGACCAGCGCATCGACCAGCAGCCGCGCCGCGCCCGAAGCGGCGGCGACAGGAGCGGCGAGCCGGTCCTCCAGAAACTCGGCGAATCGGTCGAGCAGATCGGCGTTGATCGTCAGCCCCGCTGCCATGGCATGGCCGCCGCCCGCGACGAGCAGCCCGGCATCCTTGGCCGCGATGATGGCGGCGCCGAGGTCAACGCCGGGGATCGAGCGACCCGATCCCTTGCCGATCCCCGCCTCGTCGAGCGCAATGACCAGCGAGGGGCGGTTCGTCTTTTCCTTGATTCGTCCTGCGACGATGCCGATCACGCCGGGATGCCAGGCGTGGCCCGCGAGCACCGCGACCGCACGGTTGTGCTGCGCGGCGAGCAGGCCTTCGGCTTCCTCCTGCACCATCGCCTCGATCGCGCGGCGCTCATCGTTGAGCCGCGATAGCTCGGCAGCGATCGCGCGCGCTTCGCTCTCGTCTTCGGTGGTCAGCAGCCGGACGCCCAGATCCGCCGATCCGACGCGTCCGCCGGCATTGATGCGCGGACCCAATGCGAAGCCGAGATCCGAGCAGACCGGCGCGCGGGTGAGGCGGCTGGCCTCGATCAATGCGGCCATGCCGATATTGCGCCTGCGGCCCATGATTTTCAGGCCCTGGGCGACGAAGGCGCGGTTGAGGCCCTTGAGTTGCGCGACATCGGCGACGGTGCCCAAGGCCACCAGATCGAGCAGTTCCATCAGCGCGGGCTCAGGACGGCTGGCGAAATAGCCTTGCGCGCGGAGGGTGCGCACCACCGCAGCGGCGAGCAGGAAGGCGACGCCGACGGCGGCGAGATGGCCGTGCGATGCCGCCTCGTCCTCTTCGTCGAGCCGGTTGGGATTGACCAGCGCAAAGGCGCGCGGCAGCACGGCGGCGCATTTGTGGTGATCGACGACGATGACATCAACGCCAGCCTCGTGCGCCATCTGCAGCGCCTCGTAGGCCATCGCACCGCAATCGACGGTGACGATCAATGTCGACCCGTCCTGCGCCAGCTTCGTCAGCGCCGCGCCCGAAGGGCCATAGCCTTCCATCAGCCGGTCAGGGATATAGGCCCCGGCGTCCAGGCCCAGATCGCGCAGCAGCCGGATCAGCAGCGCCGCGCTGGTCGCGCCGTCGACGTCATAATCGCCATAGATGGTGACCTTCTCGCGCGCGATCACCGCTTGCGCGAGGCGGTCGGCGGCATTGTCCATGTCGCGGAAGATCGACGGATTGGGCATGAAGCCGCGGATCGTGGGCGCGCGGTGCCGTTCCAGATCGTCGCGCGGCACGCCGCGGCTGAGCAGCAGCAGCGACACGAGGTCGTCGGGCTGCAGATCGGCCTCGCGGCGGTCGCCCTCGGCACCGCGCCAGTGCCAGGGCTGACCGGTGAGCGATCGGGTGATGCCGAGAACGGGATCGGTGTGGAGCGTGGCCATGGCCTGTCTCTAGCGGGCGCGATTCCGCTTGGCGAGGGTGTGCTGCATTGAAAGGGCTGGATTGCCGGTGGCTGGGCACTATCAAGGCGAGATGACCGAGCGGCCGACCCTGCTGATCCTCTGGCACAGCCGCACCGGCGCGTCGCAGGCGATGGCGGAGGCGGCGGCGGCAACAGCACGCGACGAATGCGCGGTGCGGCTGATCGCAGCGGAGCGGGCCGGGCCCGAGGACATGCTCGCCGCGTCGGGCTATATCTTCGTCTGTCCGGAGAATCTCGCCAGCATGACCGGGGCGATGAAGGAGTTTTTCGACCGCTGCTATTACCCGTTGCTGGGGCGGATCGAGGGGCGTCCCTATGCAGCGATGGTAGCGGCGGGATCGGACGGAGCAGGGGCGGTGCGGCAGATCGAGCGGATCGCGACCGGCTGGCGACTGAAGCGCATCGCCGAAAGCCTGATCGTCTGCACCCATGCGCAAACGCCCGAGGCGATTGCCGCGCACAAGCATCTCGATGACACTGCGCTCGCGCCTTGCAGCGAATTGGGCGCGATGTTCGGGGCGGGGCTGGCCATGGGCATTTTCTGAGCTTAAGTGTTTGCATCTGAAACGAGATTTGGGTCCATTCCTGGGGAGTATCGCATGCTGTTCCGTTCGTCGTTGCTGGCTGTTGCCGCACTCATCGCTGTCCCTGCCGCAGCGCAGCAGGCTTCGGTTGAAACCCGCCAGGTCGGCAACGCGCGGCTCGAGAATGTGCCCGAGATTCCGCAGGACATCCGCGATGCGGTGCAGCGCTACCAGAACTACCGCGAAGCGCGGTTTCAGGACTGGCTGCCAGACGGATCGATGCTGATCACCACGCGCTTCGGGTCGACCTTTCAGGTGCACCATGTGCCCGCTCCCGGCGCGGCGCGGCGGCAGCTGACCTATTTTGGCGAACCCGTTGGCGGCGCGAAGACCGTGCCCGGCAAGAACCGCTTTGTGCTGACTCGCGATACCGGCGGTGACGAGTGGTTCCAGCTTTTCGTCCGCGATCTTGATGGCATCGCCCAGCCGCTCACCGAGCCGGTGACGCGCAACCAGTCACCGGTTTTTGCCAAGGACGGCAGCCTGCTGGTCTGGTCGCGCGCTACCAAGGGGTCGGCCGACTATGCGATCATGGCCGCCGATCCTGCCGATCCCAAGAGCCGCCGGCTGGTCTGGCAGGGCATCGGCGCGGTCGGCCCGCAGGACATCAGCGCGGACAAGGCGACCGTGCTGCTCGCCAAGGGCATTTCCAACCGCGAGAACCATCTGATGCTGCTCGATCTGGCCAGCGGCAAGGTCAGCCCGCTCGACTGGTCGATCAAGGCCAGAGCGCGGTTCGAGGATCCGCGCTTCATCGATGGCGGCAAGGCAATCGTCGCGATCACCAACGCAGGCACTGATACCCGGCGGCTGGTGCGGATCGATACCGCCACCGGCAAGATGACTGCGCTGTCGCGCGAGCCGGGCTGGGATGTCGAGGCCTATGACCTGTCGCCCGACGGCAAGACGCTGGCCTATACGCTTAACGAGGACGGCTATTCGCGCGTGGTTCTGATGCCGCTCGTAGGCGGTGCGGGCATGTCGCCTGCGCTGCCGCGCGGAGTAGTGACGGCCCTGTCATTCTCGCCCGATGGCGGCAAGCTTGCGGTGGGGCTGACCAATGCCACCACCGCGGGCGATGTCTGGACGGTGGAACTGGGCAACCAGGCGATCACCCGCTGGACCCAGTCCGAGCCGGGCGAGCTCGATCCCGCCAGGCTGGTCGAGCCGCAGCTGGTGCGCTTTACCAGCTTTGACGGGCTCACCGTCCCCGCCTTTGTCTATCGGCCCAAGAATGCCGCGCCCGATGCGAAGCTTCCGGTGATCATCGACATTCATGGCGGGCCCGAGGCGCAGACGCGGCCCAGCTGGAACCCCGGCGCGCAATATTTCGCCGATGTGCTCGGTGCGGTCGTCATCCTGCCCAATGTGCGCGGGTCGGACGGCTATGGCACCAAGTACCTGAACCTCGACAACGGTCCGCTGCGCGAGGACAGCGTCAAGGATATCGGCGCGCTGATTGACTGGGCGGGCAAGCAGCCGGGCATGGATGCCAAGCGTATCGCGGTCTATGGCCAGTCCTATGGCGGTTACATGTCGCTCGCTTCGATGACCTTCTATTCGGACAGACTGGTCGGCGGGGTCGAGCGCTATGGCATCAGCGATTTCATCAGCTTCATGGCCAATACCGAAGCCTATCGTCGCGACAACCGCCGCGCCGAATATGGCGACGAGCGCGACCCCAAGATGCGCGCGGTGTTCGAACGGATCGCGCCGCTTAAGAATGTCGGCAAGATCACCAAGCCGATGCTGGTGATGCAGGGCGCCAACGACCCGCGTGTGCCGCAGTCGGAGTCCGATCAGGTGGTTGCCGCGCTTCGCAACAACGGGGTGGAAACCTGGTACGTGCTCTATGCCGATGAGGGCCATGGCTTCCTGAAAAAGGCGAACAACGACCTGCGCCGCGAGGTCGAGACGGTGTTCTTGCGCAAGCTGTTCGCGCAATGAGGACGTTCTTCGATCCGCGCCAGCACGACCATGCACCCGCGATGGAGCTGCATAACGGTGCCTATGTGCCCTATGCCGAACATCGCGGGCGGATGGAGAATGTGCTCGAAGCGCTGAGCGATGTCGAAGCCCCGCGCGATTACGGGCTCGAGCCTATCCGCCGGGTACATCGCGACAACTATCTGGAATTCCTGCAGAGTGCGCACACGCGCTGGGTCGAGGCGGGGCGCCATGGCGATGCGCATGGCTATGCCTGGCCGGTGGTGGGACGGCGTCCGCTGAAGCTCAACCGGATCGATGCGGATCTGGGCCAGTTCAGCTTCGATGCCTCCAGCCCGATTGCTGCGGGCACCTGGTCGAGCGCCTATTGGGCGGCGCAATCGGCGCTCGCGGCGACCGAGGCGGTGCTGGGCGGCGAGCGCGCGGCCTTCGCGCTGTGCCGTCCGCCGGGGCATCATTGCGGTGCGGATTATCTGGGGGGCTATTGTTTCATCAACAATGTCGCAGTCGCGGCTGAGGCGGCGATCGCGGCGGGCCGGACGCGCATTGCGATCCTCGATGTCGATTACCATCACGGCAACGGCACGCAGGACATTTTCTACGATCGCGGCGACGTGATGTTCATCTCGGTGCACGCCGATCCTGCGACCGACTATCCGTTCTTCTGGGGTCATGCCGACGAACGCGGCGAGGGGGAAGGCGAGGGGGCGACGCTCAACCTGCCGCTGCCGCGCGGTACGGACCTGGCCAGCTATACGGCGGCGCTGGAAACGGGACTTGCCGCGATCCGCGATTTCGGTGCGGACATGCTTTGCGTCTCGTTCGGCGCGGATACTTTTGCCGGGGACCCGATCTCGCAATTCGCGCTGCAGACCGCGGACTACACGCCGATCGCGCGCTCGATCGCGGCGCTCGATCTGCCGACGGTGATCGTGATGGAAGGCGGCTATGCGGTCGATGCCCTCGGCGCGAACGTCGCGGCGTTTCTGGCGGGGTTCGGCTAGGGGCGTCGGCTCGGGGCCTTCGACAGGCTCAGGCTGAGCGGGGTTGGGTAATATCCCGCCTTGAAGATAATGCCGCACCATCTCGGCCCAGCCTGCTCTTGTCGAAGGTTCCGCAAAGAGGGTTTCCCCCATCCCCGCACCACCTCCGCTCAGCCTGAGCTTGTCGAAGGCCCCGCGAAAGCGGCTGCCCCCTATTCCCCCTTTTTTACCTTGCGATAGGGCACGAACTCGCTCAGCGCGCAGCTGCCCAGCGGTACGCCGATGCGCAGGTCCTGGACCAGCACGATGTCGCCCGAGCACAGGCGGCCGACCGGGGTCTGCGAGATCATCGTGTTGTCGCGGGCGCGGGGGCAGCCCAGATACGGCGTGTTGACGTACACCACCGAGCCGTCGTCATAGAGCAGCACATCGTCGCTGGCGGCGGTCGAGCGGCGCAGGCGTATGCGCGGAATGCAGTCGACCGGATCGCCCGCCACCCGGTCCCTGAGATAGATTTTCGCGAGCTTCTGGCCGCGTTCGTCGAGATTGGCGATGGCATCGGCGGTGCGCGCGCGGATTTCCGCATCGCGGCTGTCCGACGCGACCAGCGGGGTGGCACAGGCGAGCGCGGCGAGGCTGAGCATGATGGGCATGTTGCGCATGGTCGTCATCCTTGTTCTGGGCCCCCGAAGAGCCTTAATATACCCCAGCCCGCCGCGCGTCGCCAGCGGCTTACCAGCTGCCGGTATTGGGCATCGAGACCCAGGGCTCGGCAGGCTCCAGATGGCCTTCCTGCAGCAGCTCGACCGAGATGCCGTCGGGGCTGCGCACGAAGGCCATATGGCCGTCGCGCGGCGGGCGGTTGATCGTCACGCCTGCATCCATCAGCCGCTGGCAGGTCTCGTAGACATTCTCCACCCGATAGGCGAGATGCCCGAAATTGCGCCCGCCGGTATATTCTTCCGGGTCCCAGTTGTGCGTGAGTTCGACCTCGGCGACGCCCTCCTGGCCGGGGGCCGCGAGGAAGATCAGCGTGAACCGGCCCTGCTCGCTGGAGAAGCGGCGGACCTCCTTGAGGCCGATCAGTTCGAAAAATTTGATCGTGGCATCGGGATCGGTGACGCGGATCATCGTGTGGAGATATTTGGTCATTATACTGGCCTCAGTTCATCGCAGTTAAGACACGGTTCATCGCAGATCTGCTAATCGATCAGGCGTGTCGTCGGGGGGATGTGCCCCGCAGATATAGGCGGCGCGCAAGGCATTGGAAGGACTTTCGGACATGGTTGAGGTTGGGGGATCGGACGGATCGAGCAAGCGCGGCTGGGTGCGCGACAATGTGTTTCTCGCAGGGGCCGGGATATTGGCGATCGGCATGGTGGCGGGCGGCTATCTGCTCGGCGACGGGCTGCTGCGCGCCAAGCAGGCGGACCGATCGGTGACGGTGCGCGGGCTTGCCGAGAAAGACGTGACCGCGGATCTCGCCACCTGGACCATCGCCTATTCGGCCCAGGCCGATGACCTGGCGAGCGCGCAGGCGGATATCGATGCCGATACCAAGGCGCTGCGCGGATTCTTCACCGAGCTCGGCTTTGACGGCGACGCGCTGCAGCCGACGGGTGCCAACGTGTCGCAGTTCAACAACAATTACGGCTCTACCACCTATACCATCCGCCAGCGCATGTCGCTGCGCACCAACGATATCAAGAAGGCGCAATCGGCGGTGAAGCGCCAGTTCGACCTGATCCGACGCGGCGTCGTGCTCGAGGAAGGATCGGGAATGGCGTACAGCTTCACCAAGCTCAATGACATCAAGCCCAAGATGGTGGCCGAGGCGACCAAGGACGCGCGCGCGTCCGCCGAACAGTTTGCAAAGGACAGCGGCACCGATGTCGGCGGCATCAAGAGCGCGACCCAGGGCTATTTCTCGGTCGAATCGCGCGATGGCGACAGCGGCGGCAGCTGGGGTGTCAGCGACACGCCGTACAAGAAGGTCCGCGTGGTCACGACGGTGGATTTCTACCTGGATTGATGGGCGTTGCTCGTCTTATCCGCTTGCATCACGCCTCTCCCTTGATGGGAGAGGCAGCGAGACTTGGTGGCTTGCCACCTAGTCGCAGCGGTGAGGGTGAGGGTGCCTTGGGGTGCTGTCCGAACAGGGCGTAAACCATTCTTTATCCGGAAAGATCACCCCCACCCAGCCCTCCTCCATCGAGGGGAGGGCTTTATGGGTTGCTCTGCTAGAGAGGGTCAGGGCTTTGCGGGCGCTGCCGTCTCCGCCTCTGCCCGGTCCAGCTCGCTCAGATGGCCGCGCGCGGTGCGCGCTATCGGCCCCTCGGGGCGAATCTCGATCGCCTGAGTCCAGTTGCGCCGAGCCACGTCGTACTTTCCGGCGCTCGCCGCGATATTGCCCGCCTCCAGCGCGACTTCGGGATCGCGCGGGGCAAGGCGCGCGGCGATGTCGATATCGGCCTGGGCGCGCTCCAGCTTGCCCAGCCTGCGCGCCAGCGTCGCGGAGAGCAGCCAGGCGAGCGGGTCCTCGGGCGCAAGCTTGTGCGCCTCGGCCAGCGCAATCTCTGCGGCATCGGTCTGCCCTGCGACCACCAGCGCGCGCGCACGGTCGAGATGCAGTTCGCCCAGCAATAGCCCCTGGGCAACGCCCTGTGCCAGTGCTGCGTCGAAATAGGTCAGCGCCTTGTCGGCATCTCCGGTTGCGAGCATGGCATTGCCCGCCTGGGTCCACAGGTTTGCGGCGCGCTTGTCGCGGGCAAGCTCGGCATCGCGCGCGGCGTCGACAAACGCATCGGCGGCGGCGGACCAGCGTCCTTCCTTGGAATAGGCAAAGCCCAGGCAATGCCGCGCGAAATAGCCGCCGCCCGCGATGAGCCACTCATTGGCCGCGACGATGCCCGTCTTGGGATCGTCAGTCGCGGTGTCCATGCAGGCATCGAAGCGTGCCTCGTCGGCCAAGGGCGCCGTGAAGCCGGACGCGCGGGGGCCGGGTTTCGGTGCGTCGGCCTCGGCGGGTGCCGGTGCGGGCAGGGGCGGCAAGGCATTGGCGTCGGCGGGGCCGACCTGGGTGGCCGCGAGCAGCAAGACAGCAGGGAATATCGTCATGGTGGCTCCTGTGACGCGCTCGACCTTAACCGGCGCTGGCTGGCTGGCGTGCCGCCGCTGCAATCGCGGCCGCGAAGGCCTTGCCGCCATCGGCCGTGCGGTCGAGCGACAGCCAGGGTTCGATCAGCTCGATTTCCATCAGCGCATAGCCTCCCCGGCCATCGCCGACCATGTCGATCCGCGCATAGAGCAAGTCGGCATCGATCGCCTTGAGCGTCGCCAGAGCGAGATCGCGCGCGGCCGCTGGCGGCTCGATCGCCTGCGACTGGCCCCCGAACTGGCCCTGTACGCGGAAATCCCCGCTTTTCGGGCGTTTGAGGATCGCGTGCGCGAATTCGCCCGCCAGCCAGAACAGCGAATATTCGCCCTCGCTGGCAATCATCGGCATCATCGGCTGCACCAGCATTGCCCGCCCCAGCGCTTCGGGCGGGCAGGGGGCGCCATCGCGCAGCAGCCAGGTTTGGTCGGATCCTGCCGAAACCGGGGGCTTCACCACCAGATCGGTGGTGCCGAAGGCGGCGCGCGCTTCGTCCACCGCCGCCGCGTCCAGCCGTTCGTGAAACCGCGTCGGCACGATCGCCACGCCGCGCTGTGCGAGTTCGAGCAGATAGCGTTTGTCGGTATTCCAGCGCAGAACCTCGAGCGGGTTGAGGAAGCGCACGCCCTGCCAGCGATCGAGCTGTTCGTGCCATCGCGGCAGCGCGCGGTGATAGCCCCAGGCCATCAGCGGCAGCACGAGATCGGCCTTGATCGGTGCGCTGTCGGTCCAGGCGCGCCATTCGACCGTCAGGCCATGCATGGCGAGCAGCGGCTCGATCACGACCGCCTGGTCCTGCCAGTCGTCATAGCGGGTGAGGTCGGCAGCGTCGGGGATGAGGATGCAGATGCGCATGAAACTGGCCTGGCTGGGATGGGGACGGGGTTCGGATCGGACTTGATCGTTTGTCCCTTTCGGGTCAACAGTTGCGGCCATGACCGATCCCGCGCCCGTAATCCAGAGCCTGTTTGCCGGGCTGCCGATCTTCATGCTGCACCTGGGCACCGCGACGGTCGCGTGGGCGTTGGCTCTGGCGCTCTATATGTGGATCACCCCG
The DNA here is from genome assembly GCF_001557175.1 of Blastomonas sp. CCH9-A1. Lineage (NCBI taxonomy): Bacteria > Pseudomonadati > Pseudomonadota > Alphaproteobacteria > Sphingomonadales > Blastomonadaceae > Blastomonas > Blastomonas sp. CCH9-A1. The sequence goes on along the minus strand of NZ_LSHM01000012.1, from coordinate 119,261 downwards.
CACAAGGAATTCGCGCTGATCCGTGCAGGGAACGTATCGGCAGCGGTGTCGCTCGGGGGAGCCGCGCTCGGCCTTGCGCTGCCGCTCGCCTTCTGTCTCGCCGCTTCGGTCAATGTCTGGGACGTGCTGATCTGGGGCAGCGTGACGCTCATCCTGCAATTGATCGCGTTCCGCGCGGTCGACCTGATGATCGGCAACCTGTCGAAGCGGATCGAGGAGGATCAACTCGCTGCTGCGATCTTCCTGGCCATGACCAAGGTCGCATTGGCCGCGCTCAATGCGGCTGCCGTCGCCGGATAGAAAAATGGCGGGGCCGCTTGCGCAGCCCCGCCATTTTCAACGATCGGCTATCGATCAGAAGCGGAACGCGGTGGTCACGCGGATCGAGTGGAACTCGAAATTCGGATCGCTGCGGCGCATGTCGGTCTGGCCGGCACGCAGCAGGAACGGGTTGGTCGCAGGCGCGGTGCCCGGACCGACATTCACGGCGAAATCGTCATTGGTATAGGTGTTGTAGAGATATTCGAGGCCGATGCTCATGTTGGGAGCGATCTTGGCTTCGACACCGCCACCAGCCTGCCAGCCCCACGACCAATCCTTGGTGTTGCGCGGCGTGAACGAGTTGGCAGCGTTCGAGGTGCGGAAGCCGTTCTCGATGCGACCATAGCTGACGCCGCCGGTGCCGTAGAACAGGATGCCGCCGCCCGGAGTATAGCCAGCGCGGGCTCGGGCCGAGATGGCGTAATCGAGTTCACGCGTGAACGTATAGTTGGCCGGGGTCGTGCTGAACGCGGTGACGAAATCCTTGGCTTCCGACTTGCTGCCCTCGACCAGTGCGCCGATGACGATATTGCCATAGCGCTTGTCGGCGCCGATGCGGACACCGTATTCGATGCCGTTTTGGTCCTGACGGCAGCCGGCATCAGCATTGTTGCCCCGGGCCGAACCACGGCAGAAGCCGGGGCTGAAGGCATTGAGGCCTGCGGTATTCAGCACGCTGTCGTTGAAATCGCCATCGACATTGGTGTCGAAGACAACGCCTTCACCGCGCGGGCTCGACTGAGCCGAATAGCCGAAATGGCCGCCGACATAGACGCCGTCGAAATCGGTATCTTCCTTCACCGTCTGGGCGAATGCGGGCGTCGCCAGCATGGCGACAGCAATGGCCGAAGCGGCGGAGAATTTGATGAGGGTCTTCATGGTTTCGCGTCCTTGCTTTTTGGTATTCAGACGGTTGCCAAACCTACAGACCCATGGCTCGGTTCCAGCATCCTCAACATTGATGGCAGGGCGTTGCGATTTTATCACACATTCAACATGCCGAATGGTTTGCATGAACGCAGCATTAATTGCGTTGAAGTGCGATATTCAGAATTTGGCGTTGCATTGCATTGCATTTCCAGAGCGACCAGCAACACTTGCGCAGCCGAACTTCGCCTAGCCGCTTGATTCTGTCGCCAGTGCCGGTAGCGTCGCAATTATGCACAAGATGACGGAAGGTTCCGAAAGCGCTCGGGGCGCATGAGCAAGGCGCGGACTTCCAACCGCCGGGGCTGCCTGCCCTGGGTTCTGGGGGCGGTGCTGCTGATCGTCTGGTTTGGCGGCAGCGAAGAGGAATGGGGCGATGCGCCGCTCAGCGTCGAACAGTTCGACCCGCGCAGCCCGCGCCGCCCGATGCCCGATATCGGGGAGAGCTTTGTCATCGCCGATCCGGGGCCGCAGCAGGACAGCCAGGGCACGGCTTTCGCCGTTGATCGTGACGGCACCTGGCTGACCGCGCAGCATGTCACGCATGGCTGCGACCGGATCGGGCTGGTTGCCGAGGACGGCGTCGATGCGATCAGCGACGTCCTCGAAAGCGGCGAGGCCGATGCGTCGGTCATCCGTCAGGGGCCGCTTCCCGAATTCGCGCTCACGCTGACCGAAGAACTGCCGGAGGAGGGCGCGTTTGGCTATCATATGGGTTTCCCCGCAGGCAATCCGGCGGTGGTGGTCTCGCGCTTTCTGGGCGCCGCCTATGCCTCGCGCGGTGGCCCTGCCGGGCAGAGCGAGCCGATCCTGGCCTGGGCCGAAGCCGAACGTGTCCCCAGTTTCGATGGGCCGCTCGGCGGCATCAGCGGCGGGCCGACCTTTGACGAGCAGGGCAGGGTGGTCGGCGTGAACGCCGCGTCCACCCCGCGCCGGGGCCGGGTGCTGACCACCGACCCGCTGGCGGTGTTGCGGCTGGTCGTGGCGAGCGCGGCGGTCGACGAGTCCGGCGAGGTTACCGATCTGTCCAGCCCGGATCGCGCCGCGCGGCTGTTTCAGCTGTTGCTCGACCGGGGGATCATCCGGCAGGTCTATTGCGATGTCCGCTAGGGCTGGCTAAAGGCGCGGCACGATTTTGCCAGAACGGACCCCATGATGACCGAGACCCCGGAAACCCCCGAACAGACCCCCGCCGCTTCGACCGGCGCTGCGGACGTGCCGCCGGACCGGCTTGCGATCAATCCGCGCAGCCCCCATTTCGACGCCGATCTGCTCGGCCGCGGCATCGGCATCCGGTTCAAGGGTGTCGAGAAGAACAATGTCGAGGAATATTGTATTTCCGAGGGCTGGATCCGGGTGCAGGCGGGCAAGACGATGGACCGCAAGGGCCAGCCGCTGACGCTGAAGCTGAGCGGCCCGGTCGAGGCATGGTACAAGGATCTGGGCGAGGACGCGCCGGTCGCCAAGGCCTGAACGCCCGGCTCAGCTGCCGGTTGAAGCGATCAGGTCACCGATTGGATCGACCGGCAGGCGGGGCACCGGGGCCGGCGACGCCTGGGCCGTCGCCTTGCGCACCTTCTCTTGGCGTTTCAGATATTTCGCATATTCGCGGCGCTGCTTCTCGATCTGCTTCAGGCGGCGCTTCGCCTCCTTCTCGGCCTGACGCTGCGCCTGGCGTTCCTCGCGGCTCAGGCGCCCATCGCTGCGATCGGCTGAGGCGATCTGCACCGGCGGGACCTGCAGCTGGCTCGGCGCGCGGCCCTGCGGGTATATGAAGCCGTGCACCGGATAGCGCGTCGTGCCCAGCGCGCCGATCGGCGTGTACCAGACGCGTACCTCGCTCCAGTCATTGGCAGCCGAGACATCCTCGGCCAGCACATTGCGTTCGATCTGTCCCTTGCGGCCGTCGATCGGCGACCAGTTGGCGTGATCGAGCAGGACGCGGCGTTTGTCGATCACCTTGGCGACCGTCGCGACATGGCCAAGCTGCATCGAGCGATAAGGCTTGAACGCCATTACCGCGCCGACTGCAGGCCGCTGGCCGCGCTGGTATTTGCCCTCCGCCTGCTGCCACCAGCTGTGCGCATCGCCAAAGATCTGGATGCCGCTGACCTGCCGGGCATAGGGCACGCATTGCAGCATCGGCTCCTGCGCCGAGGCCAGGGGCGCGGCGAACAGCAACGCGGCGGCCATCGCCAGAACGGGCAAGGGGGCAAAGCGGGGAGACATCGCGGCAAAATTGCGGCAAAATGGTTGACGAAAAGTTTACCGTGCGACGGGTTGACTCTTACCTTCATTTCCATAATATTGGAAATATGGAATCAACATTCGTCTCATGTTCGCCAGTTGCCGCTTCGTCTGCAGAGGGTCACGTTTTGGGCAGCGCGGAGGTCATCGCCGCGCTTGCCGCGCTGGCGCAGGAGCATCGGCTCGCCGCCTTTCGTCTTCTCGTCCAGGCTGGCCCCGATGGCGTGAGCGCGGGCGATCTGGCCGACCGGCTCGGCATTCCGCGCTCGTCGCTGTCCTTCCACCTCAACCAGATGATGCAGGCGGGGCTGATCGTGCAGCGCCGCGAGAGCCGGTCGCTGATCTATTCCGCCGATTTCGCTGCGATGGCCGCGCTGGTCGGCTTCCTTACCGAAAATTGCTGCCGGGGCTCTGGCTGCTGAACCCGCTCACCCAAGGAGAAGACCGATGAAGCGCATGCATGTCCACGCCAAGACCCGCGATCTTGATGGCTCGATCGCCTTCTATTCCGCGATGTTTGGCGCGGAGCCGACCGTGGTGAAGCCCGATTACGCCAAGTGGCAGCTCGACGATCCGCGCGTCAATTTCGCCATCTCGGTCGCAGGCTGCGGCGCGAGCGAGGGCATCGAGCATCTCGGCATCCAGGCGGAAAACACCGAGGAGCTGGCCGAGGTTTATGCCGGGCTCGCCAAGGCCGACCAGCCGGTGCTGGAAGAGGGCAAGACTACCTGCTGCTACGCCCGCTCGGAAAAGAGCTGGGTCAAGGACCCCAATGGTATCGTTTGGGAGGCCTTTTACACCGATGGCGAGGCGACGGTGTACGGCGACCCCGGCCCGCTCGCCAAGGGGGCGTTGAGCGCGCCCGAAACCACCTGCTGCCCGACGATGTGATCGGATCGCGCGCCGTGACCAGCATCCTGTTCCTCTGCACCGGCAATTCGGCGCGCTCGATCCTGGCCGAAGCGCTTGCCAACCATATGGGCGGCGGGCTGATCGAGGCGCACTCGGCGGGCAGCTTCCCCAAGGCCGCGCCGCACCCTATGGCATTGCAGGTGCTGGCCGAGCGCGGAATCACGGGCGACTTCCGGTCCAAGAGCTGGGACGAGTTCGCTGCGCCCGGCGCGCCGCCGATCGATATCGTGATCACCGTGTGCGACAATGCCGCAGGCGAGCTCTGCCCGATTTTCCCCGGCCGCGCGATCAAGGCGCACTGGGGCATTACCGATCCGGCTGCGGTCGAAGGCGAAGGCCAGCGCGCCGCCTTCGAAGCCGCATACGATCAGATGCAGGCGCGGATCGCAGCGCTGCTCGCATGCGATCTTTCCGCGATCGCCTCGCCCGATTTCCCTCCGGTTCTGGCCCGTATCGGCCAGATGAGCGGTGCCACCCCAGGAAAAGAACCGATTTCATGACCCAGAGCCTGACCGCCGAGACCGCTGCGCCGCCAGCGGGGATCGGCTTTTTCGAGAAATATCTGAGCCTCTGGGTTGCCCTGTGCATCGTCGCGGGAATTGGTCTGGGCGCGCTGATGCCCGGCTTTTTCGCGCTGGTCGCCGCTGCGGAAGTGGCCAAGGTCAACCTGCCCGTGGCGGTGCTGATCTGGCTGATGATCATCCCCATGCTGATCCGCATCGATTTCGGCGCGCTGGGCGAGGTCGGGTCGCAATGGCGCGGCATCGGCGTGACGTTGTTCGTCAACTGGGCGGTCAAGCCGTTCACCATGGCGGTGTTGGGCATCATCTTCCTGGAATGGCTGTTCGCGCCGCTGCTACCGGCAGGCGAAATCCCGTCCTATATCGCGGGGCTGATCCTGCTGGGAGCGGCACCCTGCACCGCGATGGTCTTCGTCTGGTCCAACCTGTGCAACGGCGACGCGAATTTCACGCTCAGCCAGGTCGCGCTCAACGACACGGTGATGCTCGTCGCCTTTGCCCCGATCGTCGGGCTGCTGCTTGGCGTCGCTTCGATCACCATCCCGTGGGATACGCTGTTGCTGTCGGTGGGGCTGTACATCGTCATCCCGCTGATCATCGCGCAGGTTCTCAGGCGCGCGCTGCTGGCCCAGGGTGGCGAAGCGACGCTCGAACGGTTCCTGGGGCGCATCCAGCCGCTGTCGCTGCTCGCGCTGCTGAGCACGCTGGTGCTGCTCTTCGCGTTTCAGGGCGAGACGATTCTCGCTAGCCCGCTGGTCATCCTGCTGCTCGCGGTGCCGATTCTCATCCAGGTCTATTTCATCGCCTTTCTGGCGTATTGGATGAACCGCCAGCTGGGTGTGGCCTGGAATATCGGCGCGCCCTCCTGCCTGATCGGGGCATCGAACTTCTTCGAGCTGGCGGTGGCGGCCGCGATCGCGCTGTTCGGCCTCAACTCGGGTGCGGCGCTCGCGACCGTGGTCGGCGTCCTCGTCGAAGTTCCGGTGATGCTAACCATCGTGGCTATGGTGAAGCGCTCGCGCGGCTGGTACGAGGCGGGCGCGCGGCGGAGCTGAGCTGGCCCGCCTCCCGTCCGCTCGGCGCCATCGCACTTCACCGATGACAAACCGCTGCAAAACGCCTATGCGCCCGGCCATCATGTCCACCCCCATCACGATCCCCGCCCCGCCGAAAGTCGGCATGGTCTCGCTCGGCTGTCCCAAGGCCCTGGTCGATTCCGAACGCATCCTCACCAAGCTGCGCGCCGAGGGCTATCAGATGTCCGGCGATTATGCCGGTGCCGATGTCGTGCTGGTCAACACCTGCGGCTTCCTCGACAGCGCCAAGGAAGAGAGCCTCGAGGCGATCGGCGAGGCGATGGCGGAGAACGGCCGCGTCATCGTCACCGGCTGCATGGGCAACGAGGCCGATGCCATCCGCGCGCGCTTCCCCGATGTGCTCGCGGTCACCGGCGCGCATCAGTATGAGGACGTGGTGCAGGCGGTGCACGATGCCGCCCCGCCGGCGCGCGGCGCGTTCATCGATCTGGTGCCGGAGGGCGGCATCAAGCTGACCCCGCGCCACTACAGCTATCTGAAGATTTCCGAAGGCTGCAACCATCGCTGCTCGTTCTGCATCATCCCTTCCTTGCGCGGCGATCTTGCCAGCCGCCGGATCGATGCGGTGCTGCGCGAGGCGGAAAAGCTGGTCGCGGCGGGCACGCGCGAGCTGCTCGTCATCAGCCAGGACACCTCGGCTTATGGCGTCGATACCCGGCACGAACCGCGCGAGTGGAAGGGCCGTCAGGTCCGCGCGCACATGACCGATCTGGCGCGCGAGCTGGGCGGCCTGCGCACGGCAGAAGGCAAGGCCCCCTGGGTGCGGCTGCATTATGTCTATCCCTATCCGCATGTCGACCAGGTCATACCGCTGATGGCCGAAGGACTGCTCACCCCCTATCTCGACATCCCGTTCCAGCACGCCGCGCCGTCGGTATTGAAGCGCATGAAGCGCCCGGCGAACGAGGCCAAGGTGCTCGACCGGATCAAGGCGTGGCGTCAGATCGCGCCCGACATCACCATCCGCTCGTCCTTCGTGGTCGGTTTTCCCGGCGAGACCGAGACGGACTTCCAGTATCTGCTCGACTGGCTCGACGAGGCGCAGCTCGACCGCGTCGGTGGCTTCCGCTTCGAGCCGGTCGAGGGCGCGGCGGCCAACAGCCTGTCCGATCCGGTGCCGGAAGAGGTCAAGGAAGAGCGCTACCAGCGGCTGATGCAAAAGACCGCCGCGATCAGCGCCGCGAAGCTCGCCGCCAAGGTCGGCCGCACATTGCCCGTCATCATCGACGAAGTGGGCGAGCCCGACGAGGAAGACGGCTCGATCGGCGCGACGGGGCGTTCGCAGGCCGACGCGCCCGAGATCGACGGGCATGTGTATCTGCGCGACGTGCCGCAAGGGCTGGAGCCGGGATCGTTCGTCGATGTTCTGGTCGAGGATGCCGATGAGCATGATCTCTACGGGGTGATTGCGGGGCAGGCTTAGGGCTGCTCACGACTGCACGGTCGGTCATACCGCACCCACCCCCGCTAAGGCTGAGCCTGTCGAAGCCCCCGCGCAGACGGTAACTCCAGGCCCGTTCTCCGGCGAAAGCCGGAGCCCAGGAGCCATGACACGGGCCCGTAACCCAACGCGCAACTCCCTTCGCGTCTTCGCGTGAAACTGCTGCCGCAAGGGTTCACGCGAAGCCGCGAGGCGGTTGCCAAAGGCCTCAGGGCTCTACCCACCCCAAGCGTATGCCGCCCTGGATTCCGGCTTTCGCCGGAAAGCGGGTCAATCCGTTAGCTGATGGAGCATGATTGCCAACCCGTCATGCTGAACTCGTTTCAGCATCCATCAGGCCCCAGCAACCGAAGCCGCATGGGGGAGGAATGGGCCCTGAAACAAGTTCAGGGTGACGGTGTATGCTCGGGTCATCCATAATGCTGGACCGTTCGAAAGGCTTTGGCTGAGGGGACGGCTGTGTATAAGCTATTGTGAAAAAATCCGCGGTGCTCCAATCAACCGCTTGGCCAACGTCCGAAACGCCGATAAAGCTGGGCGAATGACAATGGAGAAAAACAAATCTGAAAATGGAAAATGCCCCAGCTGTGGAGCGCATATTTCTTTTTTCTACGCTTGCTTCAAGAAAGGTCAGCCTTTTGCCTGCAAAGCGTGTGGGACAGAGCTGATTGTCGCCAAAAAGACGAGTTTAGGCTTGGTGCTCGCCGGTATCGCTTTAGGGTCATTTCTGGGTAAGGAGTTCGGCCTCTTCGCAGTGATTCTTGTAGTCATAATGCTCGGAATTTATGAATGGCTTACAGCACGCGTGACAACAGCGGTGCGTGAACAGATGGCCATCAACGCATAATAGAATGTCTGAATTCTACCATGAGCAACCCGCCACGATCGCAACAGTCAAATATTAAAGACCCTAAACCGGCAATCCGCCCTGCGCCTTCGCCTCTTTCAGCACGAAGCTCGTGCTGATCGCCTTGATGCCTGCGATCGGGCGCAGTTTCGTGTTCGCAAAGTCCGCATAGCTGTCGAGGTCGCGGCTGACCACGGTGAGGATATAGTCCGCGCCGCCGGTGACCTGGTGGCAGGCGATGACCTCGTCGAGATCGGCGACCGCCGCCTCGAAATCGCGCGTCACCGCTTCGCCATGGTCGGCGATTTCGACGCTGACATAGGCGAGTACGCCGAGGCCCAGCGCGCGCCTGCTGAGCCGCGCGGCATAGCCCCGGATCACGCCATCCGCTTCCAGCCGCCGCACGCGGCGCCAGCAGGGCGAGGCGGACATGCCGACGGTTTCGGCGAGCTCGGCATTGGTCATGCGGCCGTTGTCCTGCAGCGCGCGCAGGATGCGGATGTCTTCTGCGTCCAGATCGATCATGGCAAGGATTTGCCAGTTTGGGCCTAGAAATGGAAGAACCGTCTTTGAGACGCTCGCTGTAAGCAAGAATGAGGCAGGATTTTTCGCTTTTCCGGTGCTATATCTCCCTCTCAGCCATCAACAGGGAAAAGCTATGGAAAGCCTGCTCATCAAGCCCGGTGCCGTGGATTTCTCGGTCATTCCCGATGTGCCTGCGGACACCTTTGTCGCGCCGCTGGTGCGCCCCGGCCATCTCGGTGAGGACTGGCTCGAGCCGCAACAGCGCCGATACACGTCCGAAGAGCATGCCATCTGGGACGATCTGTTCGCGCAGCAGATGGACGTTCTGCCGGGCCGCGCGGCGAGCAGCTTCATGGCGGGGCTCGACCGGCTCGATCTGGGGCGCGGCGGCGTGCCCGATTTCGGCAGCTTGAGCGAGGAACTGCAGGCGATCACCGGCTGGTCGGTCGTCCCGGTGCCGATGCTGATTCCCGATCACGTTTTCTTCTTTCACCTCGCCAACCGGCGTTTCCCGGCGGGCAATTTCATCCGCTCGCGCGAAGAATTCCACTATATCTCCGAGCCCGACGTGTTCCACGACGTGTTCGGCCATGTGCCGATGCTGACCGACCCGGTCTATGCCGATTACATGCAGGAATATGGCCGCGCCGGGTGGAAGGCGCTGGCGTATAACCGCTTGAAGGCGCTGTCCGCGCTCTACTGGTACACGGTCGAATTCGGGCTGATCCGTGAGGCCGACGGTATCAAGGCCTATGGCGCGGGCATCCTCTCCGGGCCGCTCGAGGCGGTGTTTTCTGTCGAGGCGCAGTCGCCCAACCGCGTGCATCTGGAGGTCGACCGGGTGATGCGCACCGATTATGTCATCTCGGACATGCAGCCGACCTATTTCGTCATCGACAGCTTCGAGGAGCTGTTCCGCAAGACGGTCGAGCGCAATTTCGACGACCTGTATCGCGCCCTGACACCGGGCTTTACCTATTCGAACCAGGCGGTGCTGGGCGGTGACAAGGTCTATCACCTCGGTACCCAGGAATATGCCAATCGCGGCGGCAAGGGATCGGGCGCGCGCCCGGTCTGAGCGCTGACACGATTGTCAGTTGCGCAGAAGGAGCGCGCCGGTCTAGCCTCAGGCCATGACCGAGATACGCCCCTTCACCATCGACGTGCCGCAAGCCGCGATCGACGACCTCCACGCCCGGATCCGCGCCGCCCGCTGGCCCGACAAGGAACAGGTGGACGATTGGGACCAGGGCATTCCGCTTGCGGTGGTGCAGGATTTCGCGACCTATTGGGCCAAGCAGTACGACTGGCGCGCGTGCGAGGCGGCGCTCAACGCGTATCCCAATTTCCTGATCGAACTCGACGGGGTGGACATCCATTTCCTCCACATCCGCTCTCGCCACGAAAACGCGCGCCCGCTGATCATGACGCATGGCTGGCCGGGATCGGTGCTCGAATTCATGGAGGTGATCGAGCCGCTGACCAATCCGGCGGACCCGGCGGACGCCTTCCACCTCGTCATCCCCTCGCTCCCCGGTTTCGGCTTTTCGGGCAAGCCGACCGAAACAGGCTGGTCGATTACCAAGATCGCCACGGCGTGGAACGACCTGATGCTCGCGCTCGGCTATGATCGCTATTTCGCGCAGGGCGGCGACTGGGGTTCCGGGGTGACGCTGGAGATCGCGCGGCAGAACCTCGGCGCGTGCGCGGCGGTGCATTCGAACATGGTGCTGGCTCTGCCCGATCCGGCGACCCTGGGCGACATGAGCGACCTGGAAAAGCGCGCGGCGGCGCGGATGCAATATTATCAGGAAAAGGAAAGCGGCTATTCGGCGATCCAGAAGACACGGCCGCAGACCATCGGCTATGCGCTCGCCGATTCGGCCGTGGGGCAGATGGCCTGGATCCTCGAGAAATTCCGCAACTGGTCCGATTGCGACGACCAGTTTTCGGGCTTCAGCCGCGATGCGCTGCTCGATACGATCACGCTCTACTGGTTGACCAACTCGGCGGCCTCGTCGGCGCGACTCTACTGGCACAGCTTCAACGCCATGGGTTTCGATCCGATCAGCCTGCCCACTGGCGGCACGATCTTCCCCAAGGAGCTGTTCCAGACGTCGCGTCGCTGGGCGGAAAAGCGGTTCAGTAACCTGATCTACTGGAACGAGGTGGACCGGGGCGGGCATTTCGCCGCGCTCGAGGTGCCCGATATCTTCGTGCGGGAAGTCCGCGCCTGTTTCCGCAACGCCAGTCTCTGAGCGGCAAACCCCGCCAGCGCAGCTGCGCTGACGGGGCCTGCCAGGTCACGATCTGGGGAGATCAGTTGCTGGTGACCTGAACGCTCTGAATACCTTCCTTCGCCAGCTGCGCCTGCACGCTGTCCTTGCCGACCAGATGCGCTGCGCCCACGGCCATGAAGACGGTGCCGGGCTTGTCCATCCGTGCCTTGATCCACTTGACCCAGTTGGCGTTGCGGTTCGTCAGCAGCGCATCGTAGAGGCCGGGATAGCTCTCCATGCCCTCGTTCATCAGCTTGTCGAGCGTTGCCTGGTCGCCCTTGCCCCAGGCGTCGACCAGCGCATCGATCTGCGTCGTCACCTCGGGCACTGCGTCGAGCGTCACGTCGAGGAACGCGACCTGCTCTTCGGTGCTCAGGCTGTCGAAAATGCCGAGCTGCTGCTCGACCGTCTCGAGCTGGCCGACTGGCTTGTCTTGGGCCTTGGCCGCGCTCATCAGCACCTTTTCGGCGCCGCTGTTCAGGTCATAACCCTGCATCATCAAGGGCAGCGTGGTCAGCGTGACGCTGGCGAACCAGGGCTCATACTGGTCGAGCGCCACCGGCGGAATGTTGAGCGTGCCCAGCGCCTTTTCGTATTTGGTCAGCACCGGCGGGGTCAGCAGGCTGCGCAGGGTCACGCCCTGCGGGTTGCTCGCCAGCTGGTTCACGGTCGCCTGCATCGCTGCGGGATCCGCCGGTTCCTGCACCTCGATCACCAGCTCGTCCGAAGCGTCGAACGCGGTCTTGATGTCGCCCTTCAGCCAGTTGAGCCCGGGGCGCAGCACATGGACGGTGCCGAACAGATAGATGGTCGTGTCCTTGTCACGCACGATCCACATCGCGGGATTGATGTCCTTTGCGGCGGGGGCAGGGGCGGGGCCGAGCGCTTCGGCGACCGAGGTCGGCTGTTGGGCGAGCAGCGACTCGCTGGCGAAACCGATGGTGGCGACAGCAGCGACGGCAAGGGTGGCAGCGCCATTGCGCAGGGTCTTGAACAGCTTGGTCATGGAGGTGGTCCTTTTGTTGGGGATATTGGGGGTGGGGCGTTAACGGAACTTGTACCAGGCAAAGGCGAGCGCGCTGCTCAAGATGCCGGCAAGGAACAGCCACAGGGCATCCGGCTCGGGCACCAGCCCGCCCTTCCACAGGACGAACCAGGCAGGATAGCCAATCAGCATCACATTGCCCGCGACCACGGTGGTCTTGGTGTGGATGACGCGTTCGTGCTCGTCGGACACCTGCATCAGCTTCCACGATCCATAGCTGACCGCGATCACGAACACGATCGCGCTGATGATCGCCAGCCAGGGCGGGATGCTGTTCGCCGCGACCAGCCCGGCATTCTCATCCTCGAAAAAGCCGACCAGAAAGCCGGAGACAAGGCCCATCGCGAACATCGTCCCGATCACGGCATTGATGCGTTTCTGGCGCTGCTTAGCGCGGGTCTGCCAGTCGGTTTCAACCATGCTCGCCTCCATCATCGAAAATCTCCTCGATCGTCATGCCGAACAGCCTGGCAATCCTGAATGCCAGTGGCAGCGACGGATCGTATTTGCCCGTCTCGATCGCATTGACCGCCTGGCGCGAGACATCGAGCCGCGCACCCAGTTCTGCCTGGCTCCAGTCGCGCTCGGCGCGCAGCACTTTCAGCCGGTTTTTCATCTCAACCACTTTCCGCCAGGTGTCGCAGGACGCTGACCTTTTGTCATGTGACCCTGACTATATGTCGTGATTCGCTGACCATGTCAAGTGACCCTGACCATCTGCTACCGTCACCTGACATCCGTTACGGAAATGCGGGGGTTTGCATGGCTGGTCAGCTGGGTACGTGGCTGATACCCTTTGCCGCAAAAGCAACGGGAGAGACCGCCATGGCGAGCGAATCGGCCACCAGCATCCACGCGCGCACCTGCCATCTGTGCGAGGCCAATTGCGGCGTGCTGGTCGAGGTGCAGGGGCGCAAGGTCATCTCGATCAGGGGCAATCCCGATCATGTGCTGAGTCGCGGCCATATCTGTCCCAAGGCGACCGCGCTGGCAGACCTTCAGGACGATCCCGATCGGCTGCGTCGTCCGGTCAAGCGGGTCGGCGACCAGTGGCAGGAGATCGACTGGGAAACCGCCTTTGCCGAGATCGGTGCGCGGATGGCGGGGATCATCGCAGGGGGTGGGCAGCCCGCGCTCTATATGGGCAACCCCAATGCGCACAATTACGCGACCGGCACGCAGACCGGGCTGCTGCGCAAGGCTCTGGGGGTGCGCACGCTCTATTCGGCCTCGACGCTCGACCAGATCCCGCATCAGCTCGTCCAGATGTGGATGTACGGGCACAATGCGCTGTTCCCAATCCCCGATGTCGACCGCACGCGCTTCATGCTGATCATCGGGGGCAATCCGCTCGCCAGCAATGGCAGCGTGTGGACCGTGCCCGATGTGAAGAAGCGGCTGAAGGCGGTGCAGGCGCGCGGCGGGCAGGTGGTCGTCATCGATCCGCGCCGCACCGAGACCGCGAAGATCGCTGACGCGCACCATTTCATCCGCCCCGGCACCGATACCGCGCTGCTGCTCGGCCTGCTCAAGGCGCTCGACGAGGCGGGGCTGGTCTCGCCGGGCCGGCTCGCGCCGATGCTGGACGAGGGCTGGGATGGGGCGTGGCAGGCGATTCGCGGCTTCGAAGTTGCGCCGCTCGCCGCGCATTGCGGCATCGACGAAGCCGTGATCCGCGCGCTCGCCGCCAGGCTGGGCAGCGGCGAACCGGCTGTTGTCTATGGCCGGATGGGCGTCTCGGTGACCGAGGCGGGCACGCTCAACCTCTGGCTGATCCAGCTCCTGAACATCGCCACCGGCAATCTCGATCGCGAGGGTGGAGTGATGTTCTCCTCGCCGGTCATTGATCTGGTCGCGAGCGCCGGACCGGGCACGTACGATCGCTTCCGCTCGCGCATTGGCAACCGGCCCGAGGTGATCAGCGAGTTTCCGAGCGCGCTGCTGCCCGAGGAGATCGGGACGCCGGGCGAGGGGCAGATCAAGGCGCTGGTGGTGATATCGGGCAATCCCGCCTTGTCGTCGCCCGGCGCCTGGGGCGAGGCGTTGCCGCAGCTCGAGTTGATGGTGTCGATCGACATGTACGTCACCGCGACCAGCGCGCACGCGCATTACATCCTGCCGCCGTGCGGGCCGCTCGAAAAAGACCATTATCCGCTGCTGCTCGGCCCCATCGCGATCCGCAATTATGCCGATTATTCCGCGCCGACGCTGCCGATGGAAGAAGGCGCCAAGGCCGATTGGGAAATCGTGGCGGAACTGGCGCGTGCGATCCTGGCGGCGAAGGGCGAGGCGGTACCCAATATCGTGCCGCCGCGTGTGGCGCTCGCCGCGATGCTGGCAAGATCGGATTACAAGGTGACGCTGGAGGAGCTGGAAGCGAACCCCAATGGCGTGGATTTCGGCGCGCATGTTCCGCGCCTGCCCGAACGGTTGCAGACGCCCGACAAGCGGATTGCCTGCGCCCCACCGCTGTGCCTCGAGGCGCTGGAGCAATGGCGCGCCCAGCTCGAAGCCACGCCGCCGGATCAGTTGCTGCTGATCGGGCGACGGCATGTGCGCAACAACAACAGCTGGCTGCACAACAGCCCGCGCCTCGCCAAGGGGCCGGATCGCTGCACCGCGATGATCCATCCCGACGATGCGGCAGCGCGCGGCATCGCCACCGGCGATCAGGTGCGGGTGAGCAGCCGGGTTGGAGCGGTGCAGCTTGCCGCCGAGGTCAGCGAGGATGTGATGCCGGGCGTGATCTCGATCCCGCACGGCTTTGGCCAGGACAAGCCGGGGACGCGGCTCTCGGTCGCGGCGAAAAGGCCTGGCGTTTCGCTCAACGACCTCACCGACCCGGCGGCGATGGACCCGATTTCGGGCAATGCTGTGCTCAACGGCACCCCGGTGACGCTAGAGCGGGTGGAGCAGGCGGTGGCGGCGGAATAGGCGCCGATTATTGCCCTTATCGTCACCCCCGCGAAAGCGGGGGTCCCGCTTCCTTTCAACCTTTGCGCAATAGCGGGATTGCCGCTTTCGCGGGAATGACGAATGTGGGCTGGCAAAGCTCAGCTAAACCCGCTGACACCAACCCTGAATCACCTCTCCCTTGACCCGCGCCCCGCCATCCGCCAAAGCGCGGCGCATCTTTTTGCAACTGCGAAGGCCGGACGTTTGAGCGAGCACAGCCTTTCCTTTCAGGACATGATCCTGACCCTGCACAATTTCTGGAGCCAGCACGGCTGCCTGATCCTGCAGCCTTATGACATGCCTATGGGTGCGGGCACGTTCCACACCGCGACGACGCTGCGCGCGCTGGGCCCCGATCCGTGGAACGCCGCGTTCGTCCAGCCGTGCCGCCGCCCGACCGACGGGCGCTATGGCGAAAACCCCAACCGGCTGCAGCATTATTACCAGTATCAGGTGATCCTGAAGCCCTCGCCGGGCGACATCCAGCAGCTCTATCTCGACAGCCTCACCGCGATCGGCGTCGATCCGCTGCTGCACGACATCCGCTTCGTCGAGGACGACTGGGAGAGCCCGACTCTGGGCGCCTGGGGCCTGGGCTGGGAGGTCTGGTGCGACGGCATGGAGGTGACGCAGTTCACCTATTTCCAGCAGATGGGCGGCTTCGACTGCAAGCCGGTGGCTGGCGAGCTGACCTATGGGCTCGAGCGGCTCGCCATGTACATTCAGGGCAAGGACAGCGTATACAATCTAGATTTCAACGGCCGGGGCGTGACCTATGGCGATGTGTTCCTCGAGAACGAGCGCCAGATGAGCGCATGGAATTTCGAGCATGCGAACACGGAAAGCCTGTTCGATGCGTTCCGCAAGGCCGTCGCCGAATGCGAGAATTGCCTCGATGCGAAGCTGCCGATTCCGGCTTATGAGCAGGCGATTGCAGCGAGCCATGTGTTCAACCTGCTCCAGGCGCGCGGGGTGATCTCGGTCGCCGAGCGCCAGGCCTATATGGGCCGCGTGCGTGACCTTGCGAAGGGCAGCTGCCAGGCGTGGATGGAGAAGAACGGGTGGGCTGCGTGATGGTGACGTTGCACAACCGTCATGCTGAACTTGTTTCAGCATCCATCGACCGTCCGGGAGCCGATAGGGCGAAGGCGCTTGGTGCCCGATGGACCCTGAAACAAGTTCAGGGTGACGGCATTGGTTGCGGTTCGGACCGGGAGCGCGCGGCATGACCGATTTCCTGCTCGAACTTCTCTCCGAGGAAATCCCCGCGCGGATGCAGGCGAAAGCCCGTGCCGACCTCGAAAAGCTGTTCGCCGATCAGCTCGCCGCCGCCGGGCTGAAGGCGCAGAGCCTCCAGACCTTCTCGACCCCGCGCCGCCTTGCGCTGATCGCGCGCGGGTTGCCCGAAACGACCGAAGCGGTATCCGAAGAGCTCAAGGGCCCTCCCGCCGATGCGCCCGATGCGGCGGTCGAGGGCTTTTTGCGCAAGGCGGGGCTGACTCGCGACGCGCTCGAGACCCGCGAGGTCAAGGGCCGCGCGACGCTGTTCGCGGTCATTAACAAGCCGGGCCGCGCCACCGCCGATGTGCTCTCTGACGCCATCCCCGCGATCGTCCGCGCCTTTCCCTGGCCCAAGTCGATGCGCTGGGGTGCGGCGAGCCAGACCACGGAATCGCTGCGCTGGGTGCGTCCGCTGCAGGGCATCATCGCGCTGCTCGGCGGTTATGTCGTGCCGTGCGAGGTCGATGGGCTGGTCGCCGGCAATACCACCGTCGGTCACCGCTTCCACCACCAGGGCGCGGTCACCGTGTCGGGTGTCGAGGATTATGCCGATGCGCTGCGCGCCGCGCATGTGATCGTCGATCATGAGGAACGCGCGCGCATCATCCGCGACGGCGCGGCGAAGGCGGCGGCGGACGCGGGCTTTGCGCTGATCGAGGACGAGGGGCTGGTGGTCGAGAATGCCGGGCTGACCGAATGGCCGGTGCCGTTGCTAGGCCGTTTCGACCCGGCGTTTCTTGAGGTTCCGCCTGAGGTCATCCAGCTAACTGCCCGCGTTAACCAGAAATATTTCGTCGTGCAGGATGCAGGCGGCGCGCTCGCCCCGGCGTTCGTCTGCACCGCCAACATCGCCGCGCATGACGGCGGCCGGGCGATCGTCGCGGGCAACGAGAAGGTGCTGGCGGCGCGGCTTTCCGACGCGCGCTTCTTCTGGGAGCTCGACCAGAAGAAGACGCTCGAGCAGCATGCCGAGAAGCTGAAGAATATCGTCTTCCACGAGAAGCTTGGGACGGTGGCCGACAAGGTCGACCGCGTCGCCAAGCTCGCGCGGTGGCTGTGCGAAGAGGGTATCATTCAGCCCTCTCCCCTTGAGGGGAGAGGGAGGAGCCGCGAAGCGGCGGAGGGAGAGGGGCAGTCGCCGACCTCTGCGCAGGCCCCCCTCCCAACCCTCCCCCCTGAAGGGGAGAGGGCTAAATTGGCCGATCTCGCCGAACAGGCCGCCCGCCTGTGCAAGGCCGATCTCGTCACCGAGATGGTCGGCGAATTCCCCGAACTTCAGGGGCTTATGGGCGGTTATTACGCGGCGAAACAAGGTCTCGACCCGCAAGTCGCCGCCGCCATCCGCGACCATTACAAGCCGGTCGGGCAGGGCGATGACGTGCCGACCGATCCGGTGACGGTGGCGGTGAGCCTCGCGGACAAGCTTGATACGCTGCTCGCTTTCTTCTTAGTTGGCGACACGCCAACAGGCAGCAAAGACCCATTCGCGCTCCGACGAGCCGCGCTGGCCATAATTTCCTTGCTACAAAAGAATGGCATTCGCCTGACTATCGTTCCGCTACTCGAAGCCTATTACCGAGGCTGGATTGTATGGTGGCGAAATGAAGATAAGTATGCCGCTGTCGTCAATGGTTGGTTCAATGACGATACTGATGTTTCCGGGAGTCAGCGCTATCTTGTTCATTCACCCTTTTATAACGAGAGCCCTCTAGACTATCTTTCGGAATATCAGGTTGGCTTATGGTTGATTGAAATTTTCGATTATGACGATGATCGTGAATTCTACGAACAAGACTTAGATAGTGTTCGTATATTAAAGTTTCTGCGATTTAATCAATTTCGAGATTCCGTCCTCGACTTCTTTGCCGACCGCCTCAAGGTCCAGCAACGCGAGGCCGGGGTTCGGCATGACCTGATCGACGCGGTGTTTGCGCTCGGTGGCGAGGACGATCTCGTCCGGTTGCTTGCGCGGGTGAAGGCGTTGCAGGCCTTTGTCGAGACGGGCGAGGGGACGAACCTGCTCGCCGGGTACAAGCGTGCGGCGAATATCCTCAAGAAAGAGGGACGGGGCGATGCGAGCGCGCCGGTCCACACGCCGGAAACCGGTGGCGGCATTGCGCAGACCGGCGAGGAAGATCCGCTGTCCTTGGTCGAGGACCCCGCTGTCGCGCAGGCTGTCGCGGAAATGGCGCAGCCCGGCTCCGGGCTGGGATATGAACCGGAACCTGCGGAAATCGCGCTGATCGAGGCGCTCGACAAGGCCGAGCCGCTCGCCGAGCTCGCGATCCAGGCCGAGGATTTCGAAGGCGCGATGGCCGCGCTCGCCGCGTTGCGTGCGCCGATCGATGCGTTTTTCGAGAGCGTCACCGTCAACGATGCGGACCAGGCCAAGCGCGAGGCGCGGTTGAACCTGCTCGCGCGGTTCCGCGCTGCGGTTCACCGCGTCGCCGATTTTTCGAAGATCGAGGGTTAACTTCGACCGATAACCCATTCAAACACGGACAGGCTGAAGCAGATGACCAAATATGTGTACCGTTTCGGAGGCGGCGCCAATGATGGCGGTGCGGGCAACAAGAATCTGCTCGGCGGCAAGGGCGCCAATCTCGACGGCATGGCCTCGATCGGCCTGCCGGTGCCGCCGGGCTTCACCATCAGCACCGAGATGTGCACCCGCTATTATCAGGATGGCGAGGTTTTCCCCGACAGCCTGAAGGACGAAGTCGCCGAAGGCCTTGCGCATATCGAGGGCGTCACCGGCAAGAAGTTCGGCGATGCCGCCGATCCGTTGCTCGTGTCGGTCCGCTCGGGCGCGCGCGTTTCGATGCCCGGCATGATGGACACGGTGCTCAATCTCGGCCTCAACGATGAGACCGTGCAGGGCCTCGCCCAGGTGTCGGGCGACGAGCGCTTCGCGTGGGACAGTTATCGCCGTTTCGTCCAGATGTATTCGGACGTGGTGCTCGGTCTCGACCATGATGCGTTCGAGGAAGCGCTCGAAATCATGAAGGAAGACAATGGCTTCTTCAGCGATACCGAGATGGAGGCGAAGCACTGGAAGGCGCTGGTCGGCGAATACAAGGCGCTGGTTCAGGAGCAATGGGGCAAGCCCTTCCCGCAGGATGTGCATGACCAGCTCTGGGGTGCGATCAGCGCCGTGTTCGGATCGTGGCAGTCGGAGCGCGCCAAGGTCTATCGCCGGCTGAACGACATTCCCGCCGAATGGGGCACTGCGGTCAACGTCCAGGCGATGGTGTTCGGCAATATGGGCGACACCTCGGCCACCGGCGTTGCGTTCACCCGCAACCCCGCGACCGGCGAAAATGTCTATTACGGCGAGTTCCTGATCAACGCGCAGGGCGAGGACGTGGTCGCGGGCATCCGCACGCCGCAGTACCTGACCAAGGCTGCGCGCGAGGAAGCGAACGCCAAGCCGCTGAGCATGGAAGAGGCGATGCCGGAGACCTATGCCGAGCTGGCGCGGGTGTTCGACATTCTCGAAACGCATTATCGCGACATGCAGGACATCGAGTTCACCGTCGAGCGCGGCAAGCTGTGGATGCTGCAGACCCGCTCGGGCAAGCGCACCGCCAAGGCGGCCTTGCGGATCGCGGTGGAAATGGCGAACGAGGGCCTGATCACCGAGGAAGAGGCGATCGCACGCGTCGATCCGATGGCGCTCGACCAGCTGCTCCACCCCTCGCTCGATCCCGATGCGGCGCGCGACGTGCTGACCAAGGGGCTTCCTGCCTCGCCGGGCGCGGCGAGCGGCATCATCGTGTTCGACGCCGATACCGCCGAGCGCCGCAACGAGATGGGCGATGCGGTCATCCTGGTGCGCATCGAGACCAGCCCCGAGGACATTCACGGCATGCACGCCGCCAAGGGCATCCTGACGGCGCGCGGTGGCATGACCAGCCACGCGGCGGTGGTGGCGCGCGGCATGGGCCGCCCTTGCGTCTCGGGCGCGGGCAGCCTGTCGATCGACAACAAGGAGCGCGTGCTGCGCATCGGCAAGCGCGAACTGCGCGAGGGTGACACGATCACCATCGACGGCACCTCGGGCGAGGTGATGCTGGGCGAGGTGCCCACCGTGCAGCCCGAGCTGGTCGGCGATTTCGGCGTGCTGATGGGCTGGGCCGACAAGGTCCGCCGCCTCAAGGTGCGCACCAATGCCGAGACGCCCGAGGATTGCCGCGTCGCGCGCGATTTCGGCGCGGAAGGCATCGGTCTGTGCCGCACCGAGCACATGTTCTTCGAAGCGAGCCGCATCACCTCGGTGCGCCAGATGATCCTGGCCGAGGACGAGGCGGGAAGGCGGGCCGCGCTGGAAAAGCTGCTGCCCGAACAGCGCGGCGACTTCCACAGCATCTTCGAGGTAATGGCGGGTCTGCCGGTCACCATCCGCCTGCTCGATCCGCCGCTGCACGAGTTCCTGCCGCACAGCGAGAGCGAGTTTGCGGAAGTCGCCGAAGCCGCCGGCGTCGGCGTCGAGGTTTTGAAGCGCCGCGCCAACGAACTGCACGAGTTCAACCCGATGCTCGGCCATCGCGGCTGCCGCCTGGGCGTGACCTATCCCGAAATCTACGAGATGCAGGCGCGCGCGATCTTCGAGGCGGCGTGCGATGTCGCCGAGAAGAGCGGTGCAGCGCCGATCCCCGAGGTGATGATCCCGCTGGTTGCGACCCGCCGCGAGCTCGAGCTGATGAAGAAGGTGGTCGATACCGCTGCCGAACTGGTGTTTGCCGAAAAGGGGCGCCGGATCGAATATCTGGTCGGCACGATGATCGAACTGCCGCGCGCCGCCCTGATGGCCGATGAAATCGCCGAAGTAGGCGAGTTCTTCAGCTTCGGCACCAACGACTTGACGCAGACGACGCTGGGCGTCAGCCGCGACGACGCGGGGCGGTTCCTCACGCAATATGTCGACAAGGGCATTTTCGCGCGCGATCCGTTCGTCAGCCTCGATGTCGAGGGCGTCGGTCAGCTGATCGAGATCGCGGTCGAAAAGGGCCGCAAGACTCGGCCAGGCATCAAGCTCGGCATTTGCGGCGAGCATGGCGGCGATCCGGCGAGCATCGCGTTCTGCGAGAAAGCCGGGCTCGATTATGTCAGCGCCTCGCCCTATCGCGTGCCGATCGCGCGACTGGCTGCGGCGCAGGCGGCGCTCAAGAAGGGCTGAGCAGGCGCTCTCGCCTTGACTTAAAGCCCTCCCCCTTGATGGGGGAGGGTTTGGGTGGGGGGGTGCTTGCCGGATTTAGCAGCATTGCGTGCAACGCGCCCTTACACCCAGCCGCACCATCACCCCTACCGCTGCGACTTGGCAGCAAGCTGCCAAGTCTCGCTGCCTCCCCCATCAAGGGGGAGGGGAGACAGTGGGCACATACTGCCGGTCCCCTGCGAGGGCAGGGGGCCATCTCCCAAAGGTTGCCGGATCGCGCGACCGAGGGGACAGTCGTGAGCGCAGGTGATGGGCCCCTGCCTTCGCAGGGGACCGGCTAGCGCCCGCTGCAGATACCAGCCCACAAGCGCATCCCCCTTGCCACCACCACCGATATTCCGGCATAGCCTCTGTCAAAACAAGGGGAGAGGGACGCCATGTCGCCAGGGTTGCGCTATGGGTTGATGCTGGTCGCAGGACTGGCGATCGGCACGGGGACGGCGGTCGCGCAGTTGCGGCAGAGCTTTGCTGCGATGGGGATCGAGAACGGTCCCTGGCGCACCGGCGAGAAGGTCGGCACCGCCGATGCCAGCGTCGCCACCCGCGCCACCGTCGCGCTGCGCGGCTTGCTGGCCCTGCCCGAGCGCGAGGCGATCTATTTCAACGCATCGACCGACAGCGCGGGGCGCAAACTGACCGGCAAATGCGCCTATCGCGTCACCGGCGGCGCGATCGATGCACGCTGGTGGAGCCTGACGCTGTACGACAGCCAGGGCTATCTGATCCCCAATCCGGCGAGCGTTTATTCGGTCGGTAGCGCGGCGATCGGTCCGCAAGAGGCGGCGAACTGGACCGTCGATATCGCCCGCCAGCGGACCGGCGCGCACTGGATCGCGATGCCCGACGATCAGCCATTCGAGCTGACGCTGCGCGCGTATCACCCGTCGCGCGACTTGCTGGCCAGGCGCGGGAGCGTGCCGTTGCCGCGCATCGAACGCGGAGAGTGCCAGTCATGAGCCGCTGGATCGGACCCGTCGTCCTTGCGGTGATCGCCGCAGTCGCCGCCTGGTACGGCACGCTCGCTGCCGCCCCCAGCGTCATCATGGACCGCGCCTGGCATCGGCTGGCGGATCAGGCCGGGTATAACAAGATGACGCACACCCCGCCGGTGGTCGCCGAGCGCCAGACGATCGTGCGGCCGAGCCCGGATCTTGCCTATTCGATCTGCGCCTTCGACCTGACCCAGGCTCCGCTGGAGGTGATGATCGCACCTGTTCCCGATCATTACTGGTCATTGACCGTGTTCGACAGCGTGACCGATGTCGCCTTTGTCGAGAGCGACCGCGACACCGGCGGCAAGCCCATCCGCCTTGTACTGGCAACGGTGGATCAGCAGGCGCCCAAAGGCGCGCGCAAGGTCGTGATGCCCGATGCCAGGGGCGTCGCGCTGATCCGCGTGCTGCTGAAGAGCCGGGGCGAGATCGGCGCGGTGGATGCGTTTCGGAAGAAGTCGTTCTGCAGGCCTGTCAAAGGCTGACCCGTCATTCCCGCGAACGCGGGGATCCCGCTTTTGCGCTTCCGTGCGTCAAGAAAGCGGGACCCCGCCTGCACGGGGGTGACGACATGCTTCAAGTCACTGACACGGATGTCAGGAAAATCGCTGCACGCCCTAGACAAGCGCTTCCGACCCCTGCATATCTTCATTTAACCGAACGATTAAACGAGGCCGCGAATCCCCGAAGCGGTCCTGATCGAGCGCGCTAGAGGAGAGAGACATGGCAACCCGTCCTACCGCTGCCGAGCTGGCGGATTACGAGGCCCAGGCCGATGCCTGGTTCCGCGAGAACACGCCCAAGGACCCCGGCTTCATGCTGCCGCTGACCTTCATGGAGGTCAGCACCGACCAGCAGTTCGAATTCCTCTGCGCCTGGCAGCGCAAGGTGTACGAGGCAGGCTATCTCGGCGCGAGCTGGCCGACCGAATATGGCGGCGGCGGGATGCACCCCGATTTCCAGCGCATCGCCACCAAGGTGATGAAGAAATATGACGGCCCGATCATGCTCAACGCGATCGGCATCGGCTGGGCCGGTCCGCTGATCCTCGACATCGGCAGCGAGGAAGAGAAGAAGAAATATATCAAGGGGATGCTGAGCGCAGAGGATATCTGGTGCCAGGGTTTCTCCGAGCCCGAAAACGGCTCCGACCTCGGCAATGCGCAGCTGAAGGCGGTGCGGGACGGCGATGAGTACGTGCTCAACGGCTCCAAGATCTGGACCTCGCTGGGCGACCGCGCGAAATACATGATCCTGCTGGCGCGCACCTCGAACGAAGGGCCGAACAAATATGCGGGCCTCAGCTTCTTCCTCGCACCGATGCACGCGCCGGGCATCGAGACGCGGCGCATCAAGAAGCTCACCGGCGAATATGGCTTCGTCCAGTGCTTCTTCACCGATGCGCGCATCCCCGCCGAATGCCTGATGGGCAACGAAGGCGATGGCTGGCAGATCGCGATGAAGACGCTCGAATACGAGCGCGGAGCCAAGGTGAACCTGGCCGGCGGCTATTTCCTCAAGGAACTCGACGCCATGGGCGTGGTCGAACTGGCGCGCCAGTCGCAGCGCGGCGGCAAGGCGCTGCTCGACGATCCGGTGATGAAGGACCGGATGGTCGATTTCATGATCGACATCCAGGCTTTGAACCTCAACAACCAGCGGCGCCGCATGGGGCCGCTGGTGCAGGATCGCCCGATGGGCCTGGCGCTGATGAACAAGCTGGCGCGCACCGAGATGATCCGCGAACTGACCGAGTTCTCGCTGGCCTTCCAGGGAACGCGCGGCGGCTATTATGTCGATGATCCGTGCGCGGTCGACAATGGCTATTGGCACCGCAGCTACTTGAACAGCTTCTCCGCCACGATTGGCGGCGGAACCTCCGAAATCCAGCGCAACATCGTCGCCGAGCATGTGCTCGGCCTGCCGAAAGGACGCTAAACCATGGCCTTCAGCGAAGAAAATCTCGCCAATCATCTCGGCGGCCTCGGATACAGCGAAGAGCAGATCGAGCTGATGGACGTCGCCACCAGCTTCTGCCGCGACAAGTCGCCGATCGACAAGGTGCGCAAGCTGATGGCGGACGAGCGCGGCTATGACCCTGCCGTGTGGCAGGAAATTGCCGAACTGGGCTGGCTGGGCATCGCGATCCCCGAGGCGCATGGCGGCGTCGGCCTGTCGATGGCCGAGGTCGCGCCGATCGCCGAGCAGATGGGGCGGCGGCTGCTGACCACGCCCTTTGCGACCTGCACCGTCGCGGCGCAGGCGCTGCTCGCGGCGGGTGACGAGGCACAGTGCGGCGAATGGCTGCCGCGCATCGTCGCGGGCGAGATCGCGACGCTGGCGCTCTCCGAACCGCACGGCGACTGGACGCTCTCCCATGTCGAGGCAACTGCCAAGGCGAGCGGCGAGGGCTATGCGCTGTCCGGCACCAAGCAGTTCGTTGCCTATGCCCAGGATGCGGCGCTGGTGATCGCGACGGTCAATGTCGATGGCGCGGTGCGGCTGGCGCTGATCGAGCGCTCGGCCATCCCCGATGGTGCGCTGCGCCGCGAGATCATCGTCGACGAGACCCGGCGGACCTACGAACTGACGCTCGACGGCATTACCGTCCCGGCCTCGGCGCTGCTCGATGCGGGCCGCTCGGCCAGCGCGCTGAACCAGATCGAGCTGGCGAGTGCGCTGCTCCAGGCGGCTGAAATGTGCGGCGGCACGCAGAGCGCGATCGATTACACGATCGAATATCTCAAGACCCGCAAGCAGTTCGGCAAGCTGATCGGCGAATATCAGGCGCTCAAGCACCCGATCACCAATGCCTATGTCGCGTATGAAAAGGCGCGTTCGCACATGCTGAGCGCCGCGCACAATTTCGGCCAGCAGGGCGTCGGCGAGATCGCGGTGCGCATGGCCAAGGCGAGCGCCGACAAGGCGTACAGCTTTGCCGCCGACCGCGCGGTGCAATTCCATGGCGGCTTCGGCTTCACGCACGATTGCGACGCCGGGCTCTACCGCCGCAGCGCGATCTGGCACGCCAGCCAGTTCGGTGACGCCGCCTGGCACCGCGCGAAGCTCGCCGATCTGCTGTTCTGATAACCCCACCCCAACCCCTCCCCTGAAGGAGAGGGGCTTTTCAGGGAGAGTTCGATATGTCCGAAGTTTTGACCCTCGCCGATGATGGCGTCCTCATCATCACCATCAACCGGCCCGAGGCCAAGAATGCGGTCAACCGCGCGGTGGCCGAAGGTGTCGCTGCGGCAATGGAAGAGCTCGATGCCAATGACGCGCTGCGCGTCGGCATCATCAAGGGGGCCGGCGGCACCTTTTGCTCGGGCATGGACTTGAAGGCGTTCCTGACCGGCGAACTGCCGATGGTCAAGGGCAAGGGCTTCGCAGGTTTCGTCGAATCCCCGCCCAAGAAGCCGCTGATCGCCGCGGTCGATGGCTATGCGCTCGCGGGCGGGATGGAGGTCGCGATCACCTGCGACCTGCTCGTCGCGAACAGCTCAGCGCAGTTCGGCATCCCCGAGACCAAGCGGGGCCTCGCGGCAGCTGCGGGGGGCCTCATGCGCCTGCCGCGCCAGATTCCGCCGCGCATCGCGATGGAGCTGGCGCTGACCGGCGATTTCATCTCCGCCCAGCGCGGCTACGAGATCGGCTTCGTCAACCGCGTGGTCGAAGGCCCGGCGATCGACGGCGCGCTCGAACTGGCGCACAAGATCAGCGCCAACGGCCCGCTCGCGGTGCGCGTCTCCAAGCAGGTCATCGTCGAATCGCGCGGCTGGACCGACGCGGAAATGTGGGCGAAGCAGCAGGAAATCGTCGGCCCGGTGATGACCTCGCAGGACGCGCGCGAGGGCGCTGCCGCCTTCGCTCAGAAGCGCGCCCCCAACTGGACCGGCAAGTAAGCACAAGCCGCCGAAACGCATTGATTTCGGCGGCTATTTGCTGAAAACAGGGCCTGCAGGGTCGCGCCTGACTGGAGTTTCCCGTGATCCTGCTGCCCGCCCTGTTGCTCGCGGCCACACCCGCCGCGCCGTGCCCCGACCGCACCGTGAACGCGAAAGCGCTGTGCGCCAATCGCGAGATCGCCAGAGGCTGGGCGGATGTCGAGACCGCGTTCCAGGCCTGGGCCAAGGTCGATCCGCGCAAGGCGGTGATTGCCGAGCGCCACGACGAGGCGCTGGCCGATCTGCGCCGGGGCTTCGAATATAGCGAGGATGACAGCCCGCAGACTGCCAATCCCGACGCCATTATCGAGAGCCTGGGCTATGTGAAGAGCGAGATCGAGGGGCTGGCGAAGCTTGCCGCGTCGATCCGCGCACCGTCCGGTTTCGGGCGCGAACTGGCGAGGGAATGCACCGTCGCAGCGGTCGAAAGCTGCGTGGTCGAAGGCGCCGGTTTCCTCACCGCAGGCGAGGAGGGCAGGGTGCGCTCGGTCGCATGGCAGAAGCTGAGCGGGCTGGAGCCGGGCGGCGGCATCCCGCTGCGCATGGCGATCGCCTGGGACGTGACCGGCGATGCGCCGCAGCTCATCGGCTTTGCCAGCACCGAGGGCGACACATCCACGCCGCTGCTGATCGACGATGGCGAAAAGCTGATGCTGCACATGCCCGCGCGCACCGCCGGGACGGGCGAGGGCAATGCCGACACGCTGTTCCTGTATCGCGATACCGGCTGGGCCAATATCGGCATGAACGGCTGGAAGGAGGAGCTGCGCACCCGACTGCCCAAGGGGCTGGGGCTGTGGAAGGGCGTCGAATACAGCCTGTACGGCATCAGCAGCAGTTTCTCGCTTTGGCGCGACAGCGATGCCAATTGCTGCCCGACCGCGGGCGATGCCTATGCCAGCTTCAAGATCGTCAACGACCGGCTCGCCATCGACACGCTGGAGATCAACCCCGCCGCCGCCGTGCAGGTCAAGCCTCTCGCCTGCCCGATCCTGAAAGCCACCTATCGCTCGCCCTGGTCGACGCGCTTCACGCTGCATTTCGAAAAGCCCGCGCTGCCGCCGAGTGCGCAATCGGACATGGTCGCGGTGCTCGAGCAGAAGGACGAGGACGACGCGCTGATCTTCCGCAACTACTATACCTTCGCAGGCTCGAACGGCTTCGGCTCGACCACGCTGATCCCGGTCAACGGCCTGGGCGACGCGGAAAACCCGCCCGAAATGCTGCCCGAGCGGGAGGGCGAGGAGCCGCTCTATTTCCACGCCTTTACAGGCGAGCCCAATGGCCTGAAATATGTCGCCGAACCGCCGATGCTGGGCAGCCCAGCGCCGCTCGGCGTGTTCATGCCCGACCTCGCGCGCTCGCTCTGGTATGACGGCATCCCCGATCCGAAGGGTGGACCGCCGATGCGCGTCGAGATGCCGCGCGACATGTGGATGGGGGATTGCGCGGAATAGGCGCGCGCGGTCTCGCTACTGGGTGAGGAGCGCGCCGGCGCTGACGGCGGAGGCTGGGTGGTTTTCTGCCTTCAACGCAATGTCTCGAGCAGAGCGCGGGTTTCGTCGTTTGTAGGTGGTCGACTGTCATCGGCCACCCACTCGATTGCCTCTACGACTTCCTTGGTTTCAGGTTGAAAATCGTCGCTCATCATTAGGCAATCGCCGATGTAATTTACCGACATCCACGGGATGGTTCCATCGAGCAATGACTGGAGAAGCCGAACTATGTGCGTCCGGGTGACGGTAAACTGCGGACCGTCTGTGACGATTATATAGCCGATATTCGTGGGCGACCGAACTCCAGCTTCGCAAGCATCAACCTCCTGCTCGATGGCTTGAGCGAAGGTCGTAGCCGACGTCGTGCCGTCAAGAAATGACGCGAGTAGAGCGTGTTCCATTCGCTCAATTTAGCGGAGGGCCGAATGTCGGCAATGGGGTCGGTTGCTGAATGGCAGGTTTTTTCAAAACGATTGAAAAGCTGCCCTACCTCGGCTGAGCCTGAGCCTGTCGAAGGCCCCGCTATACGGCCAGCTTCGGCGCGGGTCCTTCGACGACGCGGGCTGTGCCCGCTGCTCAGGATGAGCGGAGGTGGTTAAGGATTCCCATTGCGATGAGGTTGAGTGATGGCTTGTAGAGCCCTCTCCCCTTCAGGGGGGAGGGTTGGGAGGGGGGAACGCACCAACGCTGGCCCCTCTCAACTTCGGCTAGCCAGCAAGCTGGCGAGCCTGCGTATCTCTCCCCTGAAGGGGAGAGAGCAAGGACGCGCATTGTTCCACGCACCACATCCCGCCGCAATCTGTTGCGCTGCAGCAGACCTTCGGCTATGGGCGCGCCAGCAACAGGCGTGCCGGGCAGCGGCGTGTCCGCGACCATCCCCCTGATACAGGCTTTATCCATGTCCCTTCGCAATATCGCCATCATCGCGCACGTCGATCATGGCAAGACCACCCTTGTCGACCAGCTGTTCCGCCAGTCCGGCACTTTCCGTGACAACCAGCGCGTCGAAGAGCGCGCGATGGATTCGAACGACCTGGAAAAGGAACGCGGCATCACGATCCTGGCCAAGTGCACCTCGATCGAATGGGACAATGCCGGCGAGAAGACGCGGATCAACATCGTCGACACCCCGGGCCACGCCGATTTCGGCGGCGAGGTTGAGCGCATCCTCTCGATGGTCGATGGCGTTATCCTGCTGGTCGATGCTGCCGAAGGCGCGATGCCGCAGACCAAGTTCGTCACCGGCAAGGCGCTCGCGCTGGGCCTCAAGCCGATCGTCGTCGTCAACAAGATCGACCGTCCCGATGGCCGCCCGCAGGAAGTGCTGGACGAGGTGTTCGACTTGTTCGTCTCGCTCGACGCCAATGACGAGCAGCTCGACTTCCCCGTGCTCTTCGCCTCGGGCCGCAACGGCTATTGCGGCGACAGCCCGGAAGTGCGTGAAGGCACGCTGCAGCCGCTGTTCGAGAAGATCGTCGGCCATGTGCCCGCGCCGAGCGCCGATCCCGACGGCCCGTTCAAGTTCCTCGTCACGCTGCTCGACCGCGACAATTTCCTCGGCCGCATCCTCACCGGCCTGGTCGCCAGCGGCACGGTGAAGACCAACCAGCAGATCCACGCGCTCGACCCCGACGGCAATGTGGTCGAAGCGGGCCGCGCCTCGAAGATCATGGCGTTCCGCGGGCTGGAGCGCGTTCCGGTCGATCAGGCGAGCGCGGGCGACATCATCTCGATCGCCGGCCTCACCACCGCGACCGTTGCCAACACCATCTGCGACACCAGCGTCACCGAGCCGCTGCACGCGCAGCCGATCGATCCGCCGACGCTGTCGATGCGCTTTGCGGTGAACGACAGCCCGTTTGCGGGCCGCGAGGGCACCAAGGTGACCAGCCGCATGATCCGCGATCGCCTGATGCGCGAAGCCGAATCGAATGTCGCGATCAAGGTCACCGAATCGGCCGACAAGGACAGCTTCGAGGTCGCCGGGCGCGGCGAATTGCAGCTGGGCGTGCTGATCGAGACGATGCGCCGTGAGGGCTTCGAGCTGGGCATCTCGCGTCCGCGCGTGCTGTTCGGCGAGGACGAGAACGGCAACCGCACCGAGCCCTATGAAACCGTCGTCATCGACGTGGATGACGAGCATTCGGGCACGGTCGTCGAGAAGATGGCGCTGCGCAAGGCCGAGATGACCGACATGCGCCCCTCGGGCGGTGGCAAGACCCGCATCACCTTCAGCGCGCCCTCGCGCGGGCTGATCGGCTATCACGGCGAATTCCTGTCCGACACGCGCGGCACGGGCATCATGAATCGCCTGTTCGAGAAATACGGACCGTACAAGGGCGCGATCGCGGGCCGTCCGGTCGGCGTGCTGATCTCGAACGGCACCGGCGACACCGTGGGCTATGCGCTGAATGCGCTGGAAGATCGCGGCAGCCTGTTCATCGGATCGGGCGTGCCCGTGTACGAGGGCATGATCATCGGCGAAAATGCCAAGCCCGAAGACCTTGAAGTGAACCCGATGAAGTCGAAGCAGCTGACGAACTTCCGTTCGACCGGCAAGGACGACGCCATCCGCCTGACCCCGCCGCGCCTGATGAGCCTGGAACAGGCGATCGCCTATATCGACGACGACGAAATGGTCGAGGTAACCCCCAAGACCATCCGCCTGCGCAAGCGCTTCCTCGACCCGAACGAGCGCAAGAAGCAGAGCCGGAAGAAGGAAGCGGCGTAAGCCGGGCCTTCAGCATAAAATGAAAAGGGGCTGGTGCAGCGCTGCACCAGCCCCTTTTTCGTGGCTGCGGCGGGACGGGAAGTTACCGCCCCAGCAGTATCCGCGCCTGGCTCGCGATCTGCGCCAGCATCGCGACGCTCGGCGCGGCGTCGAGCCTTGCGCGGTCGACGAGGCCGCGGAACTGCTTGATCCTCGGCAGGTTGGCCTCGGTCCAGTTCGCGACATAATCCTGCGGGTCGCCGCCCTGCGCCTTGGAGAGAAAGTCGAGGCGCATCTGCTGGAAGTCGCGGGCCAGCCCGGAAACCAGCAGCCGCTCCCACGGATCGCTGGGCGACATGCGCGCGGCGGTCATCTGCGTCCAGTCGAGGCCCAATGTCGCGCCTAGGTCGGCGAACGCATGGGTCAGCGGCAGCGGGCCGGTGCCGCTATGGCTGGCAAGGTTGGCGAGGCCCGCCGCGCCGTCGAGCCCGGTCAGCCGCACGATATGCGCGGCATGGGTCGGGGCTGCGCCCTGCGCGGTCAGGTCCTGCGCCTGGCGCGCGGCCTGCAGCCGGGCCTCGGCGTTGAGCAGATCGTCCATGCCTGCGATCAGCGCATCGACGCCGGGCTTCAGTGCAGCGACGATCTCGCCGGGCATCAGGCCGTCGGGGCTGGCGCGCAACACGTCGGCAATGTGCACGCGCACGATATTGGCGGTCGCGTCGAACAGCATAAGGCGGACCTGTTCGTCCATCGCCGCATTGTCGAACTCGGCCCAGATCGCGGGCAGGCCGAACAGCCGCTCGGCCGCGATGAACGCGCAGGCGACATCGCCCAGCGTGCAGCCTTCCTCCTCCGCCAGCTCGAACGGATGGATCAGGCCCAGCCGGTTGATCATCCGGTTGGCGAGCTTGGTCGCGATGATCTCGCCGCGCAGCTGGTGCTGCATCAGCACATCGCCATAGGCTTCGCGCATCTGCGGCGGGAAGGCGGCGAGCAGCTCGGGCCGCATCGTCGGATCGTCGGCGAGCGGGATGCGCTCGATCGCGTCCTGCAGCGCCAGCTTGGCGGTCGAGAGCAGTACCGCGAGCTCGGGCCGGGTCAGGCCATGGCCCTCCTGCGCGCGGCGCTTGAACGTGGCATTGTCGGCCAGCCCCTCGACCTTGCGGTCGAGCCGGCCCTGTTCCTCAAAATGCTCGATCAGCCGCAGATAGCTGGGCAGCGCACGCGTGCCGCCCTTTTCGGCGATCGAAAGCCCGAGCGCTTGCAGACGGTTGTCCTCGAGCACCAGGCTGGACACGTCGTCGGTCATCGAGGCGAGCAGCGCGTTGCGCGACGGCTCGTCGAGCAATCCGGCGCGCATCACGGCGGCAAGGCCGATCTTGATGTTCACCTCGTTGTCCGAGCAGTCGACGCCGGCGGAATTGTCGATGAAATCGGTGTTGATCCGCCCGCCCAGCATCGAGAAGGCGATGCGCGCGGCCTGGGTGACGCCCAGGTTCGCGCCTTCGCCCACCACCTTGCAACGCAGCTGTTCGGCGTTGATGCGCAGCGGGTCATTCGAGGGATCGCCGACGTCGATATTATTCTCCGACGCGGCCTTGATGTACGTGCCGATGCCGCCGAACCAGATCAGGTCGACCTGCGAGCGCAGGATCGCGGAGATCAGCGCCGCCGGTTCGATCTCGTCCTGATCGATGCCCAGCATCGCCTTGACCTCGGCGGTCAGCGGAATGGCCTTCATCGATCGGGGGAAGACGCCGCCGCCCTTCGAGATCAGCGCCTTGTCATAATCGTCCCAGCTCGAGCGCGGCAGCGCGAACATGCGTGCGCGCTCCTCCCAGCTCTTCGCCGGATCGGGGTCGGGATCGAGGAAGATATGCCTGTGGTCGAATGCGGCGACCAGCTTGATCGCCTTGGACAGCAGCATGCCGTTGCCGAACACGTCGCCCGACATGTCACCGCAGCCCGCGACGCGCACCGGATCGGTCTGCACATCGACGCCCATTTCGGCGAAATGTCGCTGCACCGAGACCCAGCCGCCCTTGGCGGTGATGCCCATCGCCTTGTGGTCGTAGCCCTGCGATCCGCCCGAGGCGAAGGCATCGCCCAGCCAGAAGTTGAACTCCGCCGCAATGGCATTGGCAGTATCCGAGAAGGTCGCGGTGCCCTTGTCGGCGGCGACGACGAAATACGGGTCCTCGCCATCATGCACCACGACATCCGCCGGGTGCACCACCTTGCCATCGACGATATTGTCGGTAACCGACAGCAGCGTGCGGATGAAGGTCTTGTACGCCTCCTTGCCGCCGTTCAGCCAGCCGTCGCGGTCGGTCGCGGGATCGGGCAACTGCTTGGGGAAGAAGCCGCCCTTGGCACCGGTCGGCACGATGACGGCGTTCTTCACGCGCTGTGCTTTCATCAGGCCCAGCACCTCGGTGCGGAAATCGTCGCGCCGGTCGGACCAGCGCAGCCCGCCGCGCGCAACGGGGCCAGCGCGCAGGTGGATGCCTTCGACCTGCGGCGAATAGACGAACATCTCGCGCCAGGGCAGCGGGGCCGGGAGGCCGGGCACCTTGGCGCTTTCGATCTTCATCACCATGGCCAGCTTCGCCGCCGGAGCAAAGGCGTTGGTGCGCAGCACCGCCATCACCAGCGCGCGCAGCATGCGCAGCAGCCGGTCATCGTCGATCGCCGACACCTGGGTCAGCCCGGTGTTGATCGCGGCGAGATTCGCCTCGGTCGCTGCCTCGCGGTCGCCGGTAAACGCGGGATCATGCCGCGCGATGAACAGCGCAACCAGCGCGTGCGCGACATCGGGCGCATCGTGCAGCGCATCGACCATCGTGCCGATGCCATAGGGCAGGCCCGCCTGGCGCAGATAGCGATACCAGGCGCGCAGCCAGATGACGGCGCGCTGCTCAAGCCCGGTTGCGGCGATCAGCCGGTTGAACGGATCGTTCTCGGCCTTGCCCTCGAGCGTGCCGGAAATCGCCGCCTCGATTGCAGACGCGCGCTGCAGCAGCGCCTCGACATCGCCCTGACCGCGCAGGCTGAGCAGGAAATCGTGAATATGCCCGCCATCGGCCCCGCCCATCTGGGTCGGGATTTCCTCGAGCACGTCGAAGCCGAAATTCTCGAGCACCGGAACGGTCTCGGACAGCGGGATCGCGCCCGCCTGGCTATAGAGCTTCAGCCGCAGGTTCTGCGCCGCGTCCAGGCTCTTGCGATAGAGCCGCGCGCCGTGCTGCTCGGGCCCTTCGAGATTGCGCAGCCGCAGGATGTCGAGCGCGGCTTCCTGCGGGCCGTAATCGGAACGATAGGCCATCGGGAACTGCGCGGCATAACGGCTGGCCAGCGCGGCGGCGCGGCTGTCTTCGCCCTGCGCGATCAGCGCTTCCTCGACCGAGGGCTCCCAGCCGCGCACCATTGCACGCAGCGCGGCATCGAGCGCGGCATCGTCAATCTGGTCGGCACCATCGCGCACGTCGAGCACGTAGCGCAGCAGAGCGATCTCGCCGTCCTCGAGCGAGATCGACCAGCTCAGCGTCTTGCCGCCCGACGCTTCGATCAGCATCCGCTCGATCGCGACACGCCTGCCGGTCGAAACCTCGTCGCGCGGCAACCAGGCAAAGACGAACAGGTGCCGCTTGAGCGAGGATTGCACCGTGACCAGCTTCGAGCGCGGACGGTCGGCCAGCGACATTGCGGTCAGCGCGACGCGTTCCAGATTTTCCAGGCTGAACGCGATCAGCAGATCGTGCGGCAGCGCGGTCAGTGCATGCGACAAAGCCTTGCCCGCATGGCCGTTGGGCGCAAAGCCGAACTTGTCCATCAGCAGCTTCAGGTGCGCGCGCAGCACCGGCACGCGCTCGGGTGCGGCGGCGAGCGCGGCGCTGGTCCAGATGCCGCCATGGACGGAAAGCGCGGCGACGCGGCCATCCTCCCAGATCGGCAGGATGATGAGATCGAGCGGCGCGCGGCGGTGCACGGTCGAGATGAAGTTCGACTTGATGATCAGCGGCGCAGCCTTGCCGCTTTCGAACCAGGCAAAGGCGCGGTCGAACGAATGCGCGGCAAGCAGATGGCGATCCTCGCCCGCCATGCGCGCCAGGCCCAGCGGCGCTTCGGCAGAGCCATCGCGGCGATAGCGCAGATGCGCAAGCTGGGTCATGTTGCGGTCGAGGAACCAGCGCAGCAGCGCCGCGCCTTCGCCATCGGCCATCGCAGCGGCATCGGCCGCCATCGCCGCCTGCAGCATCGGCCAGTCGGTTACCGCAGCGCGCACATCGGCCATGGCCGAAAGCAAAGCGGCTTCAAGCGCCTTGCGCTGCCGGGCATCGGCGCGCTCGACCTCGAGATAGACGACGGACTCGCGCCGCTCGCCGGGGGCCTCGTCGGTATAGATTTCGCTCAGCAGTCCATCGGCATCGCGGCGCAGCGCCACCACCGGATGGATGACCCGATCGATCGCCAGGCCGAAGCGCGAGATGGTGGCAGCGATGGAATCGACCAGAAACGGCATGTCGTCGTTGATGATCGCGAGGCGCATGTGCCGTTGCCCGGCCTGTCCCGGGATCGATTCGATCGCGAGCACGGTATCGGGCGAGGCACGCCGCGCCATCGCCCTAAGCGCAAAATCGGCAGCCTGCTTGCTCGCCTCTGCGTCAAATCCCTCGTTCTCGCCCGGCAGTGCGCCCTTGAGAAACGCGTCGCTCAAGGTCTGGCGAAGGCTTTCATGCTGTTTCGGATCGGAAAACGGGGTGCTGGACGGCGCGTCTGCATCGGACGCAGCATTCTGGATGTCGGCCATGGGTTCCTCGTGCCCCGCGTGCGCGCTGGTTTGCCGCCTCTTTATGGGGTCTGCTGCCCCGGCTTATGCGCCATCGCTCGCGGCTTCTCAAGCATACAGCCGGGTAACCACGCCAAAATGACGTAATTTTCTTTCAGTCGATCGATTAAATGTTACGAGCTTTGCAGATAGCGTTCCGGGCTCAACCCGCGATCTTGCGCAGGATGCGATCGGCTACCGGGTCGTCCTCGCCGATAATGCCGATCACGCCGAGCGTGCCATTGGCATCGCGCCGCGCGACCAGCACCGCAAATTCGCTGTCGCCCAGGTCCACCGCGCTGACCGGCTGGGCAGGCGCCGCGCGCAGACGCTGGCGCGTCTCGTGCTTGCGGCAGAGCTTTTCGGTATCCTCGTCGCGCGCACGGCGCGCCTTGCGCTCGATCTGCACGATCGCCTTGAGCCCGCCGGGCTGCTGCGCGAGCAGGTCAGCGAGGCCGCCGCGCGGCACGTCGCGGCGCATCGCATGGGCGAGCACGCACGC
The DNA here is from genome assembly GCF_001557175.1 of Blastomonas sp. CCH9-A1. Taxonomy (NCBI): domain Bacteria; kingdom Pseudomonadati; phylum Pseudomonadota; class Alphaproteobacteria; order Sphingomonadales; family Blastomonadaceae; genus Blastomonas; species Blastomonas sp. CCH9-A1. The sequence goes on along the minus strand of NZ_LSHM01000012.1, from coordinate 83,170 downwards.
ATATTCGGCAAGCCGCGTCTTGTCATAGCTTGCGCCGAAGACAAGCTTGACCAGCGGGGTCATCGGTGCACGCGCCTGGGCCGCGATGCCGCTATCGGCCAGCAGCGCGGCATAATCGTCAGGCCTGCCGCGCGCCGCCAGCGCGAAATCATAGGCGCGTCCGATTGCGGCATAGAGCGCATGACGCGACCGGTCCTCGGTCGCCAGCGCGGCCTCGACATGGGCGCGGGCGAACTCAAGCAGATCGGCGAGCGCTTCGTCGCCGCCCGGCAGGTCGACCACCGGAAAGGGATTGGCTGCCGGCTCGTCTTCGAGCCCGCCGAAGCCGACCTCGATCAGGCCATCGGACAAATCGTCGAACATCGCATAGCCATCGAGCGACAGCGGCTCGTCGAGTGGCTCCGCGCCGATTTCACCCGGTGCCAGATTCTGCACGGGATCATCTTCCCAGACCGGCAGCGCGGGCTTGCGCGGGGCCTGTCTTACGGCTTCGTCGATCTGCAGGATCAGCTCTTCGGTGAGCTTGCGGTCGGCCAGTTCCTTCCAGTTGATCACGCCATAGACGAAGTCGATCGTGTCGTCGTCGGTCGAGAAAGGCAGCAGGATGCCGCGATACATGATCGTCGATCCGCGATCGTTCACATATTCGGCCTCGAATCCAATCGGCGCCTGGTTGGCCAGGATCTGCATGTAATGATCGGTGATTCGCGATAGCAGCGACCGGCCCGGCACCTCGTCGAGATAGGCGATCGACTCGGGCAGGTTGCTTTCCTCGCGGAGCGCCTTGCCGATGAAAGGGATTGCCGGGTTCTCGATTCCCGAGGTGAAATCGAGCAGCACGCTGTGCGGCCCAAAGTCCTCGATATTTTCCGGATCGAGGTCCTCGATCGACGGAAATACCCTATTTCCCAGCAACTTGGCCCAATGGTTATAGGCACGGACGTGCATCCGCCGCTCGTCGCTGCCAAAGGTCTGGGGCGGGTCCATCAGCGCTTCGTCATCGCTGCTTGCGTCTGCCGATGCCAGCAGCTCTTCGTCTGCGGCATCATGGCCTTGTCCGACATCGCGATATCCGCGCAGAGTATCCATGGAACGGTCCCAATCAGTGTCCTAGGCGGCCACTGTCTCGCAAGGAGGTAAAACTAGGGTTAATTAACCACATCAGTGCGTTAGCCAGACCCCGTGCCAGAGTTGGCGACGCTGCCGACTTCGCGTCCCCGGGCCGCAAGCTGCTCAAGGCGTCTTGCATCCGGCCCGCGAGGCTGATAACGGCACCGCTCGCACCGGCCAACCAAGGCCCCGCGCGCCGCTTTAGCTCAGTTGGTAGAGCACATCATTCGTAATGATGGGGTCACGTGTTCGAGTCACGTAAGCGGCACCATTTCGGTCCAAAAGCCCGAGTCCCTAGCACCGCCGCCTCTACGCCAGAGACGGCGGTGAGGGTGCGCAGCAACTCGGTGCGCGTGCCGCAGATTCGCACATCCGTCTTGCTGTGGACCTCGACCCGCTGGGCCACCGCCCGAATATGGTTTCGCGCATAGGAGCCATCGTCGTGGCGGAGCTTGCGTTTGGCGACCAGCGCGAAGGCGTGAAGGCTCTCGACCGTGATCTCCGGGCTGATCCGCTCAATGTGTGCGACCGCGCGCTCGGCATCGCCTCTGGCCTGGTCGCGGATGGTGGTCAGCTCGGCAATCCGCGCCTTGAGCGACGGATCGCCCATATCGACCAATCCATTCTCGATCGCTTCATAGAGCCGGGAAAGCTTGGTCTCGACCTCAGTCGCGCGCCGTTCCATCTCGGCGACGTGCTGGCGGCGCTCGGTCACCCATTCGTCGCGTCGGGCAATAAGCTGGTCCATCAGCACTTCAAGGCGCGCGGGATCGAGCAGCCGCTTCTCCAGGTGCTCGATCACCGCCTCGTTCAGCCGATCCATCGGAAGCGAGACGCCGGGGCATCCCGTCTTCCCTTTCGTCGCCTTGGTCGCGCAGGTGTAGTAGCGATACTCCTGCCCACTCCGGCTGGTGCCGGTGCGCAGCGTCATCGCGCCACCGCAACAGGCGCAGAAGCAGATGCCCGTCAAGAGCGTCGATCCGCCCACCGCCCGCGGCGGCATCATCTTCGGGCTGCGCGCTTTCAAGGATCGCTGCACGGCCTCGAACTCCGCCACCGTTATGATCGGCGGCACCTCCATGATGGCGTGCTCGGTCTCCGGCTTCGCGCGCCCCTTCTTCACGTCATAGGTGTTGAAGCGGTGCTCGCCGATATAGGTGGTCCGCGTCAGCACCTGATGGACCATGCCCTTGCCCCACCGACCGCCATAGCGCGTGCGGATATTATTCTCATTGAGCCAGCACGCGATCGCCATGACCCCGATCGGCCCGCGCCCATCCGCGCCTTCCAGCGCCAGCCGGAAAATGCGGCGCACCGTTTCGGCGTGGAGCGGATCGATCTCCAGCTTTTTCTTGATCTTCGCGCCGCGCTGCTCGGCCGCGACCGCGCGATAGCCGATCGGAGGACGGGCGCCATTCCAGAAACCCTGCCGGGCGTTTTCGTTCATCGCGCGCAGCGTATGCTTGCCGTTCTCCTTCGACTGATATTCGTCGAACAGCGTCATGATTTTCCGCATCATCTCGCTCATCGGATCATCGCCGAGAATCTGCGTGATGGAGACGAGCTGCACGCCGTTCTTCGCCAGCTTGCGGAGGTAGAACTCGAACTGGAATTGATCGCGGAAAAAGCGCGAGAAGCTATGGACCACGATCACGTCGAAGGGCGACGGCCTTTCCAGCGCCGCGTCGATCATTTCCTGGAAGGCGGGACGGCGATCGTCTGTGCCCGAAACCCCCGGCTCGACAAACTCGGCCGCGACTTCCCAGCCGTTCGAGTGGCAATAGCTCGACGTCTGGCGGCGCTGGTCCGGGATCGACAGATCGCTCTCGGCCGAACGCGGCGACGAGACGCGCAGGTAGAGCGCGGCCCGCAGCGCCGGTTGCACGGCTCCGGTTTCCGAGGGGGCGAGAGCAGCGTTCGTCATCGTTCGACCAATCTTTGAATAGTGTGCATCGGCAGCACGAGGCGTTGGGAATCTGGCAGGCGCACGAAGCCATTGCCTTCGTAGAAGGCTGCCGCGCGATCATTGATGGCGTCCACGACGAGTATCGACGAGCCAGCTGTCGCGGCCGTCGCCCAGACGCGCTCGACGGCATCGGCGATCAGGATCGCCCCAAGGCGTTCGCCCTGCCTCGCTTGCGACACCGCGAGCTGGCCGATCAGCGTCGCGGCGACGAGCGGGTAACGCGGGACATGCTTTCGCGCCGCTGCCGGAATGTCGCCCTGCGCGATGTTGGCCTGACTAAGCGTGTAATAGCCGAGAACCACGCCGGGATTTGCACGCTCGGCGAGAACGAACACACCAGCCGAGCGGCGGCGCATGTCCTGGCCCGCCTGCCTCCGCAAATATCGATCGAGACTGTCGATGCCGCAGGAAAATCCCTCGCGGTCGTGATGCGGCCCCAGCGGCTCGACCTGCAAATCCGCATGCGCCGTCATGATCAGGACGCAACCCGGCGCCGGTGCTCCTGGAGAGCGCGGATCAGCCGCTCGCTGGGCTCGGGCGGATTGATGAGCGCATCGAAGAACGCCGCGCGGTCGCGATCCGACAGCACGAGCGTTTCATGCTCGGCGATCGTTCGCCGCGCCGTGTCGGCTAGCGCTGTCACGCAAAAGTCGCTGACCTTGCGCCGCGTGAGGTGAGCTGCCCGCTCGATCAAATCCTTCGTTTCTTCGTCAATACGGAAGCCGAGCCGCTCGACGCGATTGGCTCTGGCGGACTCCGCTACGGCTTGTTTGCGCGGCATGGGACCGACTCCTGACTTATCCATTTCCGCTACAATGTACGTCACTTTGACGAACATTTCAACCCCTTTCCATTGGCCGTTTTAGGGGAGCGGCCCGAACAGGGCGTCCAGCTCCTCACGAAAAGCGCCTTCGATGACGCGCAACTCGGCATCGCCGATGGGAACCTGCTCGGGCCAGTCGTCGGTAACGACGATCGGCGCGCTGGCGGCATTCTTGCGCGCCGACGCGCGCGTCGGCTGCGGCTGCATGTAATCGTGCAGGTCTTCCAGCCCTTCCGACCAGCCGCGGGGTGCGCGGCGGCGACGTTTGCGAGAGAGTCCCATATTGCTCAAGCTGCCGCGCATCTCTCGGGAATCCAGCAAAATCGCCCTCGGGCGCATACATGCCGGACCCGTAGCAACGGCGGCGGGATTCGGCGCACGGCGGCGCAAGGCGGAAATAGCGAAGTGTAGCGTAGCAAAGATAAGTGCTCACGGCGGGATCGTGGATGCCGTGTGCAGCCCGGTTTGCTATCCTCCCGCGCATGGACTCGCGGACGGACACCGACACCGACACCGACAGAATCGACGAGGCGGTGCTTGCCCTGCTATGGCTCAACCTCAGCACCACCGGCACGGCCTGGAAAGGCTTCGACTGGAGCGCGATGGATCGACTGCACGAACGCGGGCTGATCTCCGATCCTGCGCGCAAGGCAAAGTCGGTGCATCTGACCGACGACGGCATGGCCGAAGCCGAGCGCCTATTCACCGCGCTGTTCGCTCGCCCGTGAATCCTGCCACGCCGACGCGAAAGCCAGAACCCAGCCATCGCTGCTGGGTCCGCTGAAATACCGGGTGCAGCATTGTCTCCCGTCCTGCCTGCCCGACCGACCCTCGCGGCCTCCCTCGTGGCTTGATCTGATCGTGTCCACCTGGCGGCGCAACGGCGCCGGGCAGCTTTTTTCCGCCGCCTTCGGCTTTGCAGCGCGAAGCAAAAAAGCGGCCCTTTGGCCGTCCATAGGCCGCAAGCGGTGCGCAGCCGAACGTCCCCGATCTTCGACACGCCACGAGGCCGCGAAGGGCGCGGTCCCGAGTCAAGAAAGGACTGACGACATGATCTGCGGAAACTTCAAAGCGACCGATCGCGGCTTTCACGGCGAAATCCGCTTTTTCGGTCTCAGCGAGAAGGTGGAAATCCTTCGGATCGGCGACAAGGCAAGCGACAAGTCGCCCGACTATCGCATCGTTGCCGCCGACGATGAACGCGTGGAATTCGGTGTGGGCTGGCTCAAGGCCACCAAGGACCAGAAGCCCTACGCTTCGCTCAAACTCAATCCGGTCCTGGCGCCGGACGTTCATCTCCGGCTTGTCTCGACCGAGACAACGGGCAAGTTCGAGCTGAAGGTCGACTGACCGCGGAAGCGTCCCGCCAGCAATGGCGGGGCGCTTCCAGTTTTCCATAAAGGATCTGCGCCGTGCGAAACCGCACCAGCCATTGCATCGGCCTGCCACCGGACGATGCCATACTCGCTACAGGCGCCCGCCCAGCCAGATAACGGTAAGCCCAGGACTCCGCATCCTGGTCGACGGAGGCATCCATGCGCGCAAAGTGCAGGGGAAGCGTCCCACTTCTGCCCCCATTCCTACCTTGCCCGGCGTGTTTTCCACTATGGCCCTAGCCTTGCCGATCCCGCTTTGCCCGAAAATCCGTTCATCTCCCTCCCGGGCTGGTTGCTGATTAGCGCATCTGGCTTTGCCGGGCGCCTCATGCGGGAAGTGGCATAGCCACCAAGCAGAAAACCGGCGCCAGCGCCTACGGTTTCCGCAAGCGGACCCTCCGTTTTTCAGCTTGCCCGCGTCGCCCGCCAAAGCCTGCCTGATGCATCAGCAACGCCAGCACACAGGAGGCAGACATGAAAAAGGATTGGGCAAAGATTCGCAGGATCAACAAGGCCAGGGCCGACCGGAAGATGGCCGCCGAGCAGGCCAAGCCGGAATGGGAACGGAAGTGGGAAGCGCGCGAACTGGCACGCGCCCACGGATACATCCCCTACCTCAGCGATGAGGTTGCAGCCTACCGCGACCTGTAAGGCGGACAGCACCCGATGGCGCCCCACGCCATCGGGTTTTTTTGTGCCTCGCAGGATAGCGGTCTGGGGGGATCGAGCAGGGATCGGCCTGAAGGCCGCGCCGGTAATCCCGGCTGTCATTTGCTTTTCGCGCCGCCAAGGCGGCGCGATCGTTGCTAAGGACGTAGTCCTCGCGCCGGTCAAGGTAAGTGGAACCGTCCGGGGCGGTATCCCCACCTTCCGCGCTTCGCTTGTGCAGGCGGGTGATTCCCCTCCGCCCCGGCCGCCCTTGCCCCGTTGCTACCCTTGGCTCGCCGCCGGGCAGAAGTTCAGGCGCGGCATTCCGCTTCGCTGAACTTCAGAACCAAAGGATTTGAGATATGACCAGCAAGGCACAGGCTCCCCGCGATGTGATCTTCAACGGTGATTGCATTGAAGTGATGCAGGCTTTCGATAGCGGCACGGTGGATTTCATCCTGACCGATCCGCCCTATGTGACCCGCTACCGGGACCGCCAGGGGCGCAAGGTCGCCAATGACGATAACGGCCGGTGGCTGCGTCCGGCGTTTCGGGAAATGCACCGCGTCTTGAAGGATGGCGGCTTTGCGGTTTCCTTCTATGGCTGGAACAAAGTCGATTTGTTCATGGATGCATGGAAGGCGGCAGGCTTCCGCATCGTCGGCCATCTTGTTTTCCGCAAGCGTTATGCGTCATCGGCCCGCTTCCTTCGCTATGAACATGAGCAAGCCTATTTGTTGGCAAAGGGCAATCCCGTCCGTCCGACACGGCCTATCCCCGATGTGCTCGATTTTCCTTACAGCGGGAACCGCCTGCACCCCACGCAGAAGCCGGTTGAAGCACTGGCGCCATTGATCGAGGCTTTCACGCAGCCGGGCGACCTTGTCCTGGACCCATTCAGCGGTAGCGGTTCGACCCTTGCGGCAGCCCAGCAACTCGGGCGCGACTGGACCGGCATAGAACTGGACAACGGCCACTATCACACCGCCAGCAAGCGGCTTGCCGCGCGGCAGCATCGCCGGGCGGCCGCATAGGTCGCCACCCTTTCCCATCATTCGCGCCCGTCCCTGCGGCGGGCGCCACCCTCACAAGGAATTATATCATGCGCTGGATTATCACATCCGATCATATGGGCACTTCCCTTGCCGGGGTCGGTGAAGATGCCGAAGGAAGCATCGCCTATGCCGGCACGAACGAGGGCGACAGTTTGCCGATGGAGTTTCGACTCTATGACGCGCGCCATAAGCTTTGCTTTGAAGGGCGTTGCGGCGACATTGACGCCGATTGGTGGCACGGCTTTGAGCCGCTGATTTGGACCTGGAACGCATTTCGCTGCCGGCGGCTGACCTACCGCCGTGTTGACCGAAGCTGGAAAGAACAGCCGTTCTTGCCTTTCTCGGGCCGATATTGAGAACCGACAACCGACAACCGACAACCGGCTGCAGGTCCTGCCCGGAGCAGCGGCGGCCGCGCGGCCCATAGGTCCGCGCGGCCGTCATGGCGCGCGCTCGCCGGGCATCGCCCGGCTCGCAAGAGACAGTAGCCAGAACGGCGTCCCCGTCCTAAGAAAGACGTGGGCCGCTACGCGGCGGCCTGGGGCGTGGAAACCCCTGAATATCCGGTTGGGCGTCGGCCGTGACGGCGCCGCTATCCTTGACCACATGGTCGGGGAGCCTGTGACGTATACAACAGGCTTCCGGGCTAAAGGTCACAGGGACCGAGATATTCCGGTTTTCCAACTCCCCGATCAGGGTCAGGAGCGAAGTTTGCGGGGGCGCACCGCAGACGAACCGCTGCTGACCTGGAACCCGACCATTGCGGACGACGCGCGAAGCCATGCCCGCCGTGCGTATAGAATCGTCTCCGTTTCGGTCTAAAAGGTTAACGGGACTGGAGGAACGGGGGCGTTATGACCGGCAAGCATTTCAAGGATCGCGCGCCCGACGCGCCGCGGCTCACCGCCTATGACGAGGATCACCTCGCCGACTATATCCGCCTGCTCGATACCGACGACGAGGGCGCCGACTGGCGCGACGCGGCGGCGCATATCTTCGGGATCGATCCGGCCGCGGAACCCGAACGCGCCCGCGCGATGCATGAGAGCCATCTCGCCCGCGCGCGCTGGATGACCGAAGTGGGCTACGCATATCTGCTCGGCCCGCGCGCCATCGAATAAGTTAACATTCAGACCGAAATGGATTTTTCCGGTCGTGGATTCCGATGCGCGGCCGGCATCGCCTGGCGCGGCCTTCGCGCTGTCGGGATGCAGTGCTTCTCCCGATCCTCGGCGGTCCAGACTCCGCACAATGAGCGGCTGGAGAGGATGATCCCATGCCAATGACGCCCGAAGGGCGCGCGCGGCGTGCCGGCAATGCGCCGGACACGCCGGGCCGGGCCGAATTCGCCGCCGCGTTCCTGCAACGCAACCGCCAGTATCGCGCAGAGCGGGCGCGACTGAACCCGAACGCCCCGGCCAGCGAGCGAACGACGCTCGCCCGCCGCTGGGGGTTGTCCTTTCGCCTATCTGCCTGATGAGCTGTCGGGCACGGTGATCTGGCGGCCGGAACTCACCGCCGTCACCGTGATCCTCGACGCTGCGCCGGAAGGATATACCGGCGCCAAGGCGGTCGATCCGCTGGCGCTGGGCGCGCTGCTCGCCGACCAGGCCGGAATCGACGGCCGGCATGTCGTCGTCGCTGACGCGGCCGGCGAGCATCGGCTGTGGCTGCGCGATCCGACGCCCGGCCGGCCGCTCGCCGCGATCGTCCCGCTCGACAAGGACTTCATCAAGCGCATCCTCAGCCTGCTGCGTTTCCATCGACTCATGTCGGGCAAGCGAACCGGCCCATTGCCGCGCGGATGGCCGCTCACCCCGATCCGCGCGGCCCGGCTCGAGCTGATGCTTCGCGCGCTCGATCTGCGCCTCGCCGGGGCGACATACCGCCAAATCGCGATCGCGCTCGGCAGGGACGAGGCCGCGCATCTCTCGGCATCCGATTTCAAGAATTCGGACGCCCGGTCCTTCGCTTATCGCCTGGTGCGCGACGCCACCGCCATGATGAAGGGCGACTACCGCAAGCTGCTGCGCTTCCGCTGATAGCGCCCGCCGCATGACAGCGGCCGGGGGGTGGTCACATCGGCGCAGCTGCGAATCTTCGTTCCCCACCCTGCCGTGAGCACTTCGCCATGATCGCCTCCTGCCACCCCGCCTCGCAGGAGACGCCCCTTGTCCCGACCGCCCGTGACCCTTCCGCCCCGCTACCTGCGGACCCCCGAGGCGGCGCGCTTCCTTGGCCTTTCCGGCCGCACGCTTGAGAAGCACCGCTATTTCGGGAGCGGCCCGGCCTATCGCCGGATCGGCGGACGGGTGGTCTATTCGGTCGACGACCTGCGCGCCTGGGCCGACCTCGGCACCAAATATTCCACGTCCGACCCCGGCCAGAACGATCTCATGCCGCAGCGGGATGCGGCGATCACGCAGAGCCGCCGATGATGCCGCGCACCGCCTCCCGTTCCGGCGAGCGCGCCCAACTCGCGCTGTTCCCCTCGCTCGGGCGCGATATCGCGCCGCGCGATGCCCAGGACCTCATGGCCTGGCCGTTCTTCAGCCTCGCCAAGCGCAGGCGGGTGACGCCGATCGATTTCCGCATGGGCGCGACCTGGATATCGGTCGAGGCCGTGCCCGAACATGGCATGGCGACCATATGGGACGCCGACGTGCTGATATGGGCGGCGAGCCAGATCGTCGCCGCGCGCGACGCGGGGCTGCCGACCTCGCGCCTGATGGCGACGACGCCGCACGAAATCCTCACATTCACCGGACGAGGCACCGGCAAGGATCATTATGACCGGCTGAAGGCCGCGCTCGACCGGCTGCAATCCACCACGGTCGCCACCTCGATCCGCCAGCAGCACCAGCGGCGACGCCATCGCTTCTCGTGGATCAACGAGTGGCAGGAACGGCTCGACGGCGACGGCCGTCCGCTTGGACTGGAGCTGATCCTGCCGGACTGGTTCTATGCCGGCGTCGTCGACCGCACGTTCGTGCTCACCATCGACCGGGCCTATTTCGACCTAACGGGCGGGCTGGAACGCTGGCTCTACCGGATCGTGCGCAAGCATGGCGGCCAGCAGGAAGGCGGCTGGAGCTTCGACGTCCCGCACCTTCACCTGAAATCCGGCGCGCTCTCGCCCTTGAAGCAGTTCGCGTTCGAGCTGCGCGCCATCGTGCAGCGCCAGTCGCTGCCGGGCTACGCGCTGGCGATCGAGCGGGCGTTCGGCCGCGAGCGGCTGACCTTCGCGCCCGTGCCCGCCGATCCGTTCGAGAAGGCGGCGCGGGTCATGGGGCTGGCTGTGGATAACCGGCCATGAGACTCGGCCTATTGAAAACCGCCGGACTCGGCCGATTAAAAACCGCTGACTCGGCCTATAAAAAACCGGACCTCCGCACAAGCTTCTGGAATCGCTCGCGGAATCGGCTCTCTTCTAACTATGCTAACAGTAAAGAATACTTCGTATTCTTTCTAACGCGCTTTGGTGCTGTGGATAATTCGCGAGACGACGCGAAGTATCGGGCAGTAAATCCGCCGTCTCCCCTACGCTATACTACTACGCCTTTTGCGTGCGGCGATCAATCCCGGCACCGTGTTACGCGGCGCGGGCCGGAACCGCGGCCATGATCGCCGCCCAGCACTTCGGCAGCATCTCGGGCGGCAAGGACAGCCAGGCCGTCCTTTGCCGGATGGTCGAGCGGATCGAGCGCAGGGGGCTTGCCGCGTTCGGCAACCGCGCGCCGCGGTTCCTCTCGGCAGACAACGGCCACGAGAACCCGATCACGCTCGACCACATCGCGTATCTCGACGGCTGGCTGCGACAACGCACCGGCCTGTGTATCGAGACGGTCTCGGCGAACGACGTGCCGGGGCTCACAGACGCGGCGGCCTTCGCCCGCAAGCGCGCGATGCTGCGCGAGGAATGGTCGAAGGAGAAGCGGCGGACCCGCCATAAGGGCGCGTGCAACCAGCGCCGGGCCGCGTGGCAGGCAGGCAGGCTCACGAAAGGCCAATGGCTCGCCGCGTGCGAATGTCCCGTCCTGGTCTCGCCCCCGGTTCCCGATCATCTGATCGACCGCGCGCTCGAGCTGCTGCATCCCACCGGCATCCCGTTCCTCGACATGGCGATGCTGCACGGCCGGTTTCCCGGCACCAAAACGCGCTTCTGCACCGACGAGACCAAACTGATCCCGATGATGCATCGCAAGCGTCCGCTGCTCGATGCGGGGATCTCGGTCATCGACTGGATCGGCGAGCGCGCCGACGAAAGCCCGGCGCGGGCGAAGAAGCCGCCGATCCAGTCGGTGCGGCATCCCTCCGGCGCCCGCAAGGTGCTCTACCGGCCCATCTTTCGCTGGTCGGCGGCCGACGCCTTCGCCATCTCCGAGCGCCACGGACTCCGGCATAACCCGCTCTACACGATGGGGATGAGCCGGGTCGGCTGCTCGACCTGCATCATGGTTAGGAAGCGCGAACTGCGCGCCTGGGCCATGCGGTTTCCCGCGGAAGTCGATCGCGTGCGGGAGTGGGAACGGCTGGTCAGCCTCGTTTCGCGGCGCACCGCGATATCGGGAGCGCCGGCATCCCTGCTGCCCGCGCCGACCGTGCCCGGCGATCCCGCCGATCATGGACGTGCGACGATCGACAGGGCGATCGCGTGGTCGCGCACCAGCCGGGGCGGCCGCAACTACGACCTGTTCCTCGCGCAGGAGCAGCGCGACGCCGATGAGCACGGCCTGCTCTGCGACAGCGAATACGGGCTTTGCGAATGATGCGCGCGCTCGACCTGTTCAGCGCCGCGGCGGGCGGCTGGTCGCTCGGCCTGCACCGCGCCGGATTCGTCACCGTCGCCGCCTGCGAGATCGTCGAATGGCGCCGCATCCTCTACGCGGAGAACAATCCCCATGTCAGACTCTACGCGGATGTCCGGTCCCTCACGGCAGCTCGACTTGTTTCTGAACTTGGATTCCTGCCCGACATCATCGTCGGTTCGCCGCCGTGCCAGGACATCTCCAGCGCCAACACCAAAGGCAGGGGGATCGAAGGCGAACGGTCGGGCCTCTACCTCGAAGCCGTCCGGCTGGTCGGAGAGTGCCGCCCTCGCTGGTTCGCTTTTGAGAACAGCGCTAATCTGCGAACTCGCGGCGCTGACCGGCTGCTCCTTCTCCTGGAAACGCTCGGCTACGCCTGCGAACCGTGCGTGGTGGCTGCTGAAAATGTCGGCGCCAACCATGTCCGCAAGCGGTCCTGGCTTATCGGCTACGACCCAGGCCAGCTTGCCGACGCCGGTATCGCAATCCCAGCAAGGCGGCATCCGGCTGGAGGGTGGATCGGGCGCACGGACGGCCCTCAAGGAATCGGGTCTGTTCGACCTGTTTCGCGAGAACAGGCTGCCGACGCCGATGGCGACGGACGGGATGAGGGACGGCGCGGGCGGCGGCGCAGGATCGACATATCCGCTTCGCATGATCCTCGCGACGCCGCGCAAATCGGATGCGGACAAGGGCGGCCGGGGCGATGTGCTCAGCCAGTTGCAGGGCCATGCGAGCCGGCACGCGGGCATGATGCCGACGCCTGTCAAACCGAACGGCGGACGGAGATTGAGCCGGCAGGAGATCGAAACGGGACGCCGGGCGAACGGCGCGAAGGCGCAGATCGACACGCCGAACCTGTTGCGCCACGCGGCGGAAATCCTCCCCACCCCGACGAAGCGCGACAGCCGGATGGACGGCTGGAGTCCGGCCTACGATCGGCGGAAATCGCCGACGATGGACGCGGTGATGGACGGCGCGATGACGGATCGCGCGCCGGACAAATGGGCGGGCGCCCGCGCGCTGGCGGCGATGCTGCGGAGCCGTGGGCTGACTGGAACGGCGGCCTTGCCCATCACCTACGGCTGGATGATGGGCTTTCCGCCTGGGTGGCTGGCACGCGCGTTGCGATCGGCGCTGGAAAGCGGACGGCTGCGGCCAGCCTGATCGTCGAGGCGTTCGGCGACGCCGTTCTCCCGCAAATCCCCGAAGCCATCGGCCGCGCCATCCTGCGCACCGAAGCCGCGCTCGACGTCGTGCTCGGGCGAACCTCCCCCGACATCACCGGAGACGAACGATGAGCGATCCCGCGCATCCGCAGCGCATAGACTTCAGCGGGTTCGAAGCCGCGCTGCGCCGCCGCGCGGCGGAGCAGGCGCAGGCCGCCCGAACGCCGACAGAACCAACGGCGCTGGCATCGCGATCGCGGCTGACCGAAGTCGAACTGACCTGGATCGAAAAGAAGCTGGAGCACTGGATACGCTTCGGCCGCGTCGCGCAGGAACGCATCGTCACACGCCGGACGCGCGTCATGAGCTTCCGGCCGGGCGCGGTGTTTGCCTTCGTCCGCTGGACCGCCAACGACTATGGCACGATCGCCTCGCGCATCGACGTGGTGCGCGCGGTCACGCCGGGCGAGCCTTATACGACGCTGCCGTTCGTGCGGCCGGGCGGCGAAATCCTCCTGCACATCGAGAGCTGGCCCAAGGTCCAGCAGGTGCTCGCCGCGATCGACGCGGTGGAGACGGCGGGCGTCGATCCCTGCGACGCGGCGCCCGAGCACTGGCGCCACGTCCACAACCGCATCGCCGCGGGACACCAGCCGCGCCCTTACACGCTGGAGCGGCATCGCGCCTGGCTTCGCCGCAAGGAGATCGAAGGGTGACGCGCCGCCGCTACGTCATGGCGACGGCCACCGCCGCGTCCGCCTTCGCCGCGGCGTTCGTCGCGATCGCCGTCGCCGATCCTTTCCCGCGCGTGATCTGGAACGCCAGCGCCAGCGCGCCGATCGGGCTCTACCGCATCCATCCCGACCGCGATCCCGCTATCGGTGTGCTGGTCGCCGTCACGCCGCCCAAGCGGCTTTCCCGCTGGCTTTCGGCGCGCGGCTATCTGCCCGAGGGCGTGCCGCTGCTGAAGCATGTCGCCGCGAAAGCCGGGCAGCGCGTGTGCCGCATCGGCGCCGTGGTGAGCGTCGATAGCCAGTCCGTCGCCAGCGCCCGCGCGCGTGACGGCCGGGGCCGCCCGCTGCCGGTCTGGCGGGGCTGCCGCACACTGCAACCGGGCGAACTGCTGCTGCTCAACCCGTCCGTCCCCGACAGCCTCGACGGCCGCTATTTCGGCCCGCTGCCGGCGTCCGCCGTCATCGGCCGCGCGACGCCGCTGCATCTGCGCGCGCCGTCGCAATCGCCTTCCACCCCCGAAGCCAAGGAGATTGGCCATGCCGACGAATATCTTTGAACCCACCGCCAATGGCTATGCCGGGCGCGCCCGGTATTTCGGTGTCGACGAGCAGATCGTGCTGGTCGCGATCGATCCGGGCGACGCCGAGAACGCGCCCGATTACCGCGTCCACCTCGACGACGAGGACGGCCCGGAAGTCGGCGGCGCATGGAAACGGGTCGGCGAACGCGCGGGCAATTACATCGCGCTGGAGATCGACAGCCCGCTCTTCGGGGCGCCGTTCCGGCCGGTTCTGTTCCGCGCCGACGACGATGGCCGGACGTTCCGGCTGTCATGGAAGCGCCCCCGGCCGCGCGACGACCGGAGCTGATCGGTGGCTGTTTCGATCATCATCCCTTTGTTCGCGGAAAAGCCGCATCCCTCCGTCCCGCTCGGTCGCAGGCTGACCGGCGCGCGCAGCGAAGGTCAAGAGTCTGCCCCGGACTTGATCCGGGGGCGGCCCACGGCCGGCGCATCGCGCGCACCCTTTACCGCAGCGAGCACGCTGGCAGGCTGGCGTAAGAGCGGGGGCGGATTGGCCGTCCTGCTCGCGGCCCTGCTGCTGTCGTCCGGCATCGGGCCGAACGCTGTGCGGGCACAGGACACGCCGGCCGAACGCACGGCAGCCAGCCATCCCTATGCCGTTCACGTCGCCGACGCCGCGCGGCGCTTCGGCATCCCGGAAAGCTGGATATGGGCGGTGATGCGCGTCGAGAGCAACGGCGATGTCCGCGCGGTCTCGACGGCCGGGGCGATGGGCCTCATGCAGATCATGCCCGGCACCTGGGCGAGCTTGCGCGCGCGCCACGGGCTGGGACGCGATCCCTATGATGTGCGCGACAACATCATGGCGGGCGCGGCTTACCTGCGCGCGATGCACGACCGCTACGGCAACGCGATGGCAATGCTGGCGGCCTATAATGCGGGGCCGGGCCGCTACGACGAATATCTATCGCGCGGCCGTCCGCTGCCCGCCGAGACGCGCGCCTATCTCGCAAAGCTCGCGTCGATCATAGGCGGCGCGGACGACAGCCGGCTTGCTGCCGCACCGCCGTCCGATCCTTTTGCATGGCGCAGGGCTGCATTGTTCGCGGCGCGGCCGAACGGCGATCCGGCCGCACCGGAAACGTCGTCCGGCGAACGCGCGGCTGACATGCGCGCTGCGGTCGAACCGCCCGCGAACAGCCTGTTCGTCGCGCTGTCGGGGCGGAGGCAGCCGTGAAGATCGCCTATGCCGATCCGCCCTATATCGGCTGCGCGCATCTCTATCGCGATCATCCCGACTATGCGGGCGAGGTCGATCATCCCGCGCTGATCGAGCGGCTCCAGCGAGACTATGACGGCTGGATTTTGCATGCCGCCGCGACGCCGGAATCGGTCGCCGTGCTCGCGCCGCTCGTGCGCGAGACCGGCGCGCGGTGGATGGCCTGGGTGAAAGGCTTTGCCGCGTTCAAGCGCAACGTGCCGGTCGCTTATGCGTGGGAACCCGTCATCGTGAAGCCCGCGCGCAAGCCGGTCGTAAGCAAGCGGCTGGTCCTGCGTGACTGGATCGAATGCCCGATCACGCTGCGCCGTGGGCTTACCGGCGCGAAACCCGAAGTGGTCGCTCATTGGGCGTTCGAGACGGTCGCCGCGCGTCCCGACGACACGCTCGACGACCTGTTCCCCGGCACCGGCGCCGTCGCCGAAGCGTGGCGAACCTGGCGCCTCAAGTTCGCGCTGCCGGGCGATCCCGTTGCAGCGCCGCCGCGGCCGAATTGCACGGTGGCTGCACGTCGAGAGGCGAGCGGCGCGCCATGACCGCCCCCGTTTTCAGATTGCCCGGTTGGAAGGTGGAAGTGCCTGGAAGGGCAGGAAAAAGCCGAAGGAAGGGACGGCAAGATAGAAAGCGCGCCCCAAATTCGCTGAAAGCCTATGTCTTTCAACGATTTGGCGCGGGTACGTCGGTCGGCGAGCGTGCCGCTCGGAAGAAAAAAGCCAGCAAAATCAAAGCGCCGAATGGCACTATGGGCCATTTTCGGCGGAAAGCGGCCCGGCCGTGAGCGAGGACGAGGATTTCCGCGTCCGGCCGGGCAAGGTCAGGAACAGGGGAGCCGGCCAGGGCCGCAAGGCGCAAGGACTTGTCGTCCAGGTGCTCCGCGTCGCCGCGCGCAGCGGCGGAGGCCGGCGAACGGCCGGCTGGGGCGGATCGCGCCAGCGCGGGCAATCGAACTTCGGCCGTGGCCGCACGTCCTTCGCACGCAGCCGCCTGTTCGGATCGGGCCGGCGCGTGCTGGTCAAGATTGTCCCTGTCACCCGTTTCCACCGGAATGGACGGCCGAGGGCGCCGCTGTCCGCGCACATCGCCTATCTCAAGCGCGAGGGCGTCACCCGCGACGGATCGCCCGCGCGGATGTTCGACGCCAATGGCGATGGCGCCGACGATCGCGCCTTCGCCGATCGGTGCAAGGACGACCGGCATCATTTCAGGATCATCGTCTCGCCCGAGGATGCGGCGGACCTGTCGGACCTTCGCGAATATACCCGCGATCTCGTTCGCCAGATGGAAGCCGATCTCGGCACCAGGCTCGAATGGGTCGCGGTCGATCACTGGAACACCGACAACCCGCATGTCCATCTGCTGGTGCGCGGCGTCGATGACCATGGCGCCGACCTTGTCATCAACCGGGACTATATCAGCCACAATCTGCGCTCGCGCGCCGAAGAACTGGCCTGGGCCGAGCTGGGTCCGAAACCGGAGCATGAAATCCAGCGCGCGCTCGAACGCGAGGTAACGGCCGAACGCTGGACCAGGCTCGACGCCGAGATCGATCGCACGGCGGACGCACTCGGCGTCATCGACTTGCGCCCCCAGCAGCCCGGACTCGACGATCCCCAGGTCCGCCGCCTGATGATCGGCCGCTTGCAGCATCTGGAAACTATGGGGCTCGCAGCCGAGGCCGCGCCCGGTCAGTGGGCACTGGCGTCGGATGCGCAAGCCAGGTTGCGCGAGCTGGGCACGCGCGGCGACATCATCCGCACGATCGGCAAGGCGCTGAACGGTCGCGGCCTGCAGCGCCCGCTCGACACTTACGAGATCGTCAGCGCAGCGCCGCAAAAGCCCATCGTCGGCCGGTTGATCGACAAGGGGTTGCACGACGAGCTGCATGGCTCGGCCTATGCCGTGATCGACGGCATCGACGGGCGCACCCACCATGTCCGGCTTCCGGGCATCGAGGCGCTGGATCGCAGCCCGGATATCGGCGGCATCGTTGAGCTGCGCGCCGTCGGCCGGCCGGGCGATCCGAAGCCGTCCCTGTTCCTGGCGACGCGATCCGATCTCGACCTCGCGGCTCAGGTGAAGGCGAGAGGCGCGACCTGGCTCGATCATCGTCTGATCGAGCGCGGCCGTGGAGTGACGGCCGCCGGCTTCGGATCGGAGGTGCAGCGGGCGCTCGACCAGCGCACCGACCATCTCGTGCGCGAAGGACTGGCCCGCCGCTTCGGCAACCGCGTGGTCCTGCAAGGCAACCTGATCGAGACGCTTCGCCGCCGCGAACTGGACGCGACAGGTGCCGAGATCGCGGGCCGGACGGGGCTCGCCTACCGGCCTACCAATCCCGGCGACAAGGTCGCCGGCACATGCCGCCAGCGCCTCGCGCTCGCCTCCGGTCGCTTCGCGATGATCGACGACGGGTTGGGCTTCCGGCTCGTCCCCTGGTCGAACGACCTTGAACGCCAGCTCGGGCGCCAGATCGCGGGCATCGCCCGCAACGGCGGCGGCATCGGATGGTCATTGGGCCGCAAGCGCGGCCTCGCCCCCTGAAAGAAGGAGACTCTCATGCCCGCTACCAAAATCCTCTGGGGCCAGATCATCGCCGTCTTCCTGATCGTGGTCGCCGCGATCTGGAGCGCCACACAATGGACCGCGGCGGCGCTGGCGTATCAGCCCGAGCTTGGCGAACCCTGGTTCACGGCGCTCGGCTGGCCGGTCTATCCGCCCTACGCCTTCTTCTGGTGGTGGTTCAGCTACGACGCCTATGCGCCCGCCATCTTCCAGACCGGCGCCTGGATCGCCGCGTCGGGCGGCTTCGTGGCGGTCGCTGTCGCCATCGCCATGTCGGTCTGGCGCGCACGCGAGGCGAAGAACGCGGAAACCTATGGCTCGGCGCGCTGGGCGACCGAGGACGAGGTGCGTGCGGCCGGGCTGCTCGGCGACGACGGTGTGGTGCTCGGCAAGCTGGGCCGCGCCTATCTGCGCCACGACGGCCCCGAGCATGTGCTGTGCTATGCGCCGACCCGCAGCGGCAAGGGCGTCGGCCTCGTGATCCCCTCGCTTCTGACCTGGCCGGCATCGGCGATCGTTCATGACATCAAGGGCGAGAACTGGACGCTGACCGCGGGCTTCCGCGCGCAGCATGGCCGCGTGCTGCTGTTCGACCCGACCAACGCGGCGTCGGACGCCTACAACCCGCTGCTGGAGGTGCGGCGCGGCCAGTGGGAAGTCCGCGACGTGCAGAACGTGGCCGACGTGCTGGTCGATCCCGAAGGCAGCCTGGAGAAGCGCAACCACTGGGAGAAAACCAGCCACGCGTTGCTGGTCGGCGCGATCCTGCATGTTCTCTACGCCGAGCCCGACAAGACCCTGGCGGGTGTCGCCGCCTTCCTGTCCGACCCGGCGCGGACGATCGAGCAGACGCTGGCCGCGATGATGGCGACGCCCCATCTCGGCGAAGCCGGCGTGCATCCGGTGGTGGCCTCGGCCGCGCGCGAACTGCTCAACAAGAGCGACAACGAACGCTCGGGCGTGCTCTCGACCGCCATGTCGTTTCTCGGGCTTTACCGCGATCCCGTCGTCGCCCGGGTCACGCGCGCCTGCCACTGGCGCGTCATGGATCTCGTATCGGGCGAGCAGCCGGCGACGCTCTACCTCGTCATTCCCCCCAGCGACATCTCGCGGACCAAGCCGCTCATCCGCCTGATGCTCAACCAGATCGGGCGGCGGCTGACGGAGGAACTGCCGAGCGGCGCCAGGCGTCATCGCCTGCTGCTGATGCTCGACGAGTTTCCCGCGCTCGGGCGCCTGGACTTTTTCGAGAGCGCGCTGGCGTTCATGGCCGGCTATGGCCTGAAATCCTTCCTCATCGCGCAGTCGCTCAATCAGATCGAGAAAGCCTACGGGCAGGACAATGCGATCCTCGATAACTGCCATGTTCGGGTGAGCTTCGCGACCAACAACGAGAAGACGGGCGAGCGCGTGTCGAAGGCGCTCGGCACCAAGACTGAGATGCGCGCGATGAAGAACTACGCCGGGCACAGGCTCTCGCCCTGGCTCGGGCATCTGATGGTCTCGCGCTCCGAAACCGCCCGCCAGCTTCTGACCCAGGGCGAGGTCATGCAGCTGCCGCCCGACGAGGAAATCGTCATGGTGTCGGGCGTCCAGCCCATCCGCGCGAAGAAGGCTGCTTACTACGCCGATCCCCGTCTCGCCGCGCGGATCATGCCGCCGCCCGATCCGGCCGCATCGCCACCTCGGGAAATCCGTCCCGACGACTGGACGGGGCTCGCCGCTTCGGCCGATCCCGCCGAGATCGCGGCAATCATCCGGCGCCAGGAGGATGCCGCCAACAGCGGGCTGCGCCGCGAGCCCGAGCTTCCCGATCATGTCGCCATCGTGAAGGAGACGACGCCCGCACCGCCCGCGCAGGAGTTTTCCATCGTCGAGGACGAACCCGAGGATGCTGCGCGCCAGGCGGCGGCACGGCGGCGGATGCAGGGCGTCGCGCGGCAGGCGTCGCTCGATCCCGACGACGGCATCGAAATGTAGGAGATTCCCATGCGCGTGCGTCTCAACGTCTATTTTCCGCCCGAGCTGGCCCGTCAGGTCAGCGAGCTGGCGATCCGCCGCCGCATCTCGCGCTCGGCGATCGTGGAAGCCGCCGTCACCTCCTGGATGTCGCCGGACGGCGCCGACCGGATGGAGGCGGCCTTCGCCCGAAGGCTCGACCGGCTTTCGCGGCAGGTCCAGCGGCTCGAACGCAACACCGGCCTCACCACCGAGGCACTGGCGCTTTTCGTCCGCTTCTGGCTGGCGGTGACGCCGCCGCTGCCCGACGAGGATCAGGCGGCCGCCCAGGTCAAGGGCCGCAAGCGCTATGAGGGTTTTGTCGAGACGCTGGGCCGCCGCTACGCCAGCGGCAAGAGCCTGCTCGACGAAATACCGGAGGATATTGCAGGTCGTGACGGCGGCTCCACCGACACATGACAGTGCAGCGAACCAGCCGGGGCCGGCCATGCGCGAATCGGCCAGGTATCTTCACGAAATAGCGCGGGCGGAGAGCGGTGCTGAAAGCGTCAGACCGCAACGCGCACTTATCTGCCGCCGTCACTACTACGCCCTGACATAGTTGTTGCCTCGCGCGATTTCCTGTCTCTCTTGATGTGCCCCTGACGCCGGGCGGCGGTTCGCCCGGCCTAATTCAGGGGCCGTTTCTTGTCCGTCCAGCCGATCCGATCCGAAGCGAACACGCGCGGCGCGCGGATGCTGCGCACGGCGCTGGGGCCGTCGATCGCGGCCTGGCTCGACGATGCCGCCGTGATCGAGGTGATGCTGAACCCGGACGGACGGCTGTGGGTCGACCGGCTCGGCGAGGGCATCAGCGACACCGGCATGACGCTGGCCGCCGCTGACGGCGAGCGCATCGTCCGCCTGGTCGCGCATCATGTCGGCGTCGAGGTTCATGCCCGGTCCCCGCGCGTCTCCGCCGAGCTGCCCGAAGGGGGCGAGCGGTTCGAGGGGCTGCTGCCGCCCGTCGTCGCGGCCCCGGCCTTCGCCATCCGCAAGCCCGCCGTCGCGGTGTTCACGCTCGACGACTATGCGGCCGCCGGGATCATGTCGGCGGCCGAGGCGGCGGCATGCCGCGATGGCGTCGCCGCTCGCGCCAACATCCTCGTGGCGGGCGGCACCGGCAGTGGCAAGACCACGCTGGTCAATGCGCTGCTGGTGGAAGTCGCCAAGACCACCGACCGTATCGTCCTGATTGAGGACACGCGGGAGCTGCAATGCGCCGCGCCGAACCTCGTCGCCATGCGCACGAAGGATGGCGTCGTCTCGCTGTCCGATCTCGTCCGGTCCTCGCTGCGCCTGCGCCCTGATCGCATCCCGATCGGCGAGGTGCGCGGCGCCGAGGCGCTCGATCTCCTCAAAGCCTGGGGCACCGGCCATCCGGGCGGCATCGGCACGATCCACGCCGGAACCGCGCTCGGCGCGCTGCGCCGTATGGAGCAGCTCATTCAGGAGGCCGTCGTCACGGTCCCGCGCGCGCTGCTGGCCGAGACCATCGACCTGATCGCCGTGCTCGTCCGCGACGGGCACGGCCGCCGCCTCGCCGAGCTGGCCCGCGTCGAAGGGCTCGACGCCGCGACCGGCGACTACCGCCTCACGCCGCTCACCACCCCCCAGACCGGAGACCTGCCATGACCAACGACGCCACGCCTCTCAGGACCATGAAGGGCCGCCTGCTCGGCGGCACCGTGCTCGACCGCCTCGGCCATATCGGCATCACCGCGGCCGGGCTGCTCTACGCGATGCCCGCCCATGCGGGCGGATCGTCGATGCCGTGGGAGGCGCCGCTCCAGTCTATCCTCGAAAGCATCGAGGGGCCGGTCGCCAAGATCATCGCGGTGATGATTATCATCGTGACCGGGCTGACCCTGGCCTTCGGCGATACGTCGGGCGGGGCACGGCGGATGATCCAGATCGTGTTCGGTCTGTCGATCGCGTTCGCCGCGTCGAGCTTCTTCCTCTCGTTCTTTTCCTTCGGTGGCGGAGCGATGGTCGCATGACCGGCGCGGCCGATCATGGCGAGCCCATCGCGGGCTACTTCGCGCCGGTCCACCGGGCGCTGACCGAGCCGATATTGCTCGGAGGCGCCCCGCGCTCGCTCGCCATCGTCAACGGGACGCTGGCAGGCGCGATCGGGCTGGGCCTGCGCCTCTGGATCGCCGGCCTCGCGATATGGGCGATCGGCCATGCGCTCTCGGTATGGGCCGCGCGGCGCGATCCCCAGTTCGTCGACGTGGCCCGCCGCCACCTCCGCTACCCGACATGGATGCAGCCATGATGAGCTTGCGCGAATACAGGAACGGCGCCGCGCATCTCGCCGACTTCCTGCCCTGGGCCGCGCTGGTCGGGACAAGCGTCGTTCTCAACAAGGACGGCAGCTTTCAGCGCACCGCCCGTTTTCGGGGACCGGACCTTGATTCCGCCACGCCAGCCGAGCTGGTCGCCACCACGGCGCGGCTCAACAATGCGCTGCGCCGTCTCGGCTCGGGCTGGGCAATCTTCGTCGAAGCGCAGCGCACGCCCGCGCTCGACTATCCGGAATCGGACTTTCCCGATCCGGTCTCGGCGCTGGTCGATATGGAGCGGCGCGAACAGTTTCGCGAAGAAGGCGCGCATTTCGAGAGCGACTATTATCTGACGCTCCTCTGGATGCCACCGGCCGAGGACGCCGCCCGCGCCGAAACCTGGCTCTATGAAGGCCGTTCCGGCACGGGCGTCGATCCGTGGGAATTGCTCCAGAGCTTTACCGATCGCAGCGACCGGGTGCTCAATCTGGTCGAGGGCTTCGTGCCCGAGGTTTGCTGGCTCGATGACGGCGAGACGCTGACTTACCTGCACAGCACGATCTCGACCCGGCGCCAGCGCGTGCGCGTGCCGGAAACGCCGATGCATCTCGACGCGCTGCTCGCCGACGAGCCGCTGACCGGCGGGCTGGAGCCGAAACTCGGCGACCATCATCTGCGCACGCTGACGATCACGGGATTCCCGAGCGTCACCTTCCCCGGCCTGCTCGACGAACTGAACCGGCTCGCCTTCGAGTATCGCTGGTCGACCCGCGCGATCATGCTCGACAAGACCGACGCGACGAAGCTGCTGACCCGCATCCGCCGCCAATGGTTCGCCAAGCGCAAAAGCGTTGCTGCGATCCTCAAGGAAGTGATGACCAACGAGGCATCGACGCTGCTCGACAGCGATGCCTCGAACAAGGCGGCCGACGCCGACACTGCCTTGCAGGAGCTGGGCGCCGACTACGCCGGCATGGCCTATGTCACCGCCAGCGTGACGGTGTGGGACCGCGATCCCGCCATTGCGGCTGAAAAGCTGCGGCTGGTCGAAAAGGTCATCCAGGGTCGCGACTTCACCGTGATCCCCGAGGGCATGAACGCGATCGAGGCGTGGCTTGGGAGCCTCCCCGGCCACACCTATGCCAACGTCCGCCAGCCTCCGATTTCCACCATCAATCTCGCCCACCTGATCCCCCTGTCAGCAGTATGGGCGGGGCCGGAACGGGACGAGCATTTCGGTGCGCCCCCCTTGCTTTATGGCAAGACCGAAGGCTCGACCCCGTTCCGGTTTTCCCTTCATGTCGGCGATGTCGGGCACACCCTCATCGTCGGGCCGACCGGCTCCGGCAAGTCGGTGCTGCTTGCACTGATGGCGATGCAATTTCGCCGCTACGAGAACGCGCAGGTCTTCGCCTTCGATTTCGGCGGCAGCATCCGCGCGGCTGCGATCGGTATGGGCGGCGACTGGCAGGATCTCGGCGGGATGCTCGCCGACGAGGCCGGGGACGGCGTGCAGCTCCAACCGCTCGCCCATATTGACGACCCAGCCGAACGCGCCTGGGCCGCCGAATGGCTGGCGGCGATCCTCGCATCCGAGAATGTGACCGTCGACCCGCAGGCCAAGGAGCATATCTGGTCGGCGCTGACCTCGCTCGCCACCGCGCCGATCGCGGAACGGACCCTGACGGGCCTTGCCGTCCTGCTCCAGAGCCAGCAGCTCAAGCAGGCGCTCGCGCCCTGGTGCGTGGGCGGAGCATGGGGCCGGCTGCTCGATGCCGAGACCGAGCGGCTTGGCGAGGCCACCGTTCAGGTGTTCGAGACCGAAGGCTTGATGGAAAGCGGCGCGGCCCCGGCCGTCCTGTCCTACCTGTTTCACCGCATCGCGGGGCGGCTCGACGGCAGCCCGACGCTCATCGTCATCGACGAGGGCTGGCTGGCGCTGGGATCGCCCGCGTTCGCCAAACAGCTTTCGGAATGGCTGGTGACGCTGCGTAAGAAGAACGCCAGCGTCATCTTCGCCACCCAGTCGCTCGCGCAGATCGAGGGCAGCACGATCGCGCCCGCCATCGTCGAGAGCTGTCCGACCCGGATATTCCTGCCGAACGAACGCGCGGTCGAACCGCAGATCGCGGTGATCTACGAGCGGTTCGGGCTCAACGCCCGCCAGATCGAAATCCTGAGCCGGGCGACGCCGAAGCGCGATTATTACTGCCAGTCAAGGCGCGGCAACCGCCTGTTCGAGCTGGGGCTTGGCGAGGTCGCGCTGGCCTTCGCCGCCGCCTCTTCCAAGACCGATCAGCGCCGGATCGCGGAGCTGGTGGAGGCGCATGGCGCGCCTGCCTTCGCGGCCGAATGGCTGCGTCACCGCGGCTGCGCCTGGGCGGTCGAGCTTCTTCCCGAACCTCAACCCGATCCGCTGGCCGGAAACCGGGAAGATACCGGCCAGCTCCCCCTTGCCTTGAAGGACATGATCCCATGAAAGCCACCATCCTGCGCCGCGCCATGCTGGCCGGCGCGATCGCCACGTCCGGCATGATCGGCACCACCGCCGCGACGCCCGCGCACGCCCAGTTCGGCGGGATCGTCTATGACCCGACCAATTACGCCCAAAACGTGCTGACCGCCGCCCGGTCGCTCCAGCAGATCAACAACCAGATTCAGCAAATTCAGCAGCAGGCGACGAGCCTCATCAACGAGGCGCGCAATCTCGCTTCGCTGCCGCTCTCGACGGTCGACGTTCTCCAGCAGCAGGTCCGGCAGACGCAGCAGCTGCTTAGGCAGGCCCAGCGCATCGCCTACGATGTCCGGGACATCCAGAGCGCCTTCACCGACCGTTACAAGGGCACCGCGCTCACCGGCACCAACGCCCAGATGATCGCCAATGCGAACGCGCGCTGGGAGGACAGCGTCGGCGCGTTCCAGGACTCCTTGCAGGTGCAGGCCGGCGTCGTCGGTAATATCGAGGGCGCGCGCACCACGATGAACAGCCTGGTCTCGGCCAGTCAGTCGGCGACCGGCGCGCTCCAGGCCGCGCAGGCGGGCAACCAGCTTCTCGCCCTGCAATCGCAGCAGCTCGCCGACCTCACCGCCGCCGTCGCGGCGCAGGGACGGGCGCAGTCGCTCGACGCCGCGCGGCAGGCCGCGATCGAGGCGGAGGGGCGCGAACGCTTCCGCCGCTTCTTCGGCCGCGACTGACAGGAGAAGCCGCATGTCGCGCAATGCAAAGATCGCCGGTGTCGCCGCGCTCGGCGGCATCATGCTGGCCGTGGCGCTCGCGGGCTCGCGCGAACCGCATGAACCGCAGCTTGAAGCCGTCCTGCCCGTCCTTGAAGAAGGAGAGCAGGAGAAGCGGCTGGCGCGCGAACTGGAACGCTGCGCCACGCTCACCATGCCGGATTCCGGCTGCGAGGCGGCATGGGCGGAAAAGCGCCGCCGCTTCTTCGGCAAGGATGCCGACGCGCCCGCGCCGGGCGAGCATCCTGCGCTTCCCGCCGCATATGACAGCGACGGCAGCCGGGCTGACGAGGCGATCCGGCCGGAGCTTCCCGGCCCCTTTGTCCCCGCCGATCAGGCCGGGAGCACCGCGCCGTGAGTGACACCGGGATCGTCGATACCTTCCTCGACACCTTCACCAGCTACATCGACAGCGGCTTTGGCCTGCTCGGCGGCGAGGTCGGCTTCCTGTCCTCGACCCTTATCGCGATCGACGTGACCATCGCCGGGCTGTTCTGGGCCTGGGGCGCCGATGAGGACGTGATCCAGCGGCTGGTCAAGAAAACCCTCTATATCGGCGCCTTCGCCTTCATCATCGGCAATTTCCAGACACTGGCGACGATCCTGTTCGACAGCTTCGCGGGGCTGGGGCTCAAGGCGAGTGGCGATGCCCTCAGCCTCGCGGAGTTCATGAAGCCCGGCACGATCGCTGCAAAGGGTCTCGATGCGGCGCAGCCACTGATCGACGCGATGGAGGCCTATAACAGCCTCTGGTCGGTGTTCGCCAATCTCGCGATCATCGCCGTGCTGCTGCTCGCCTATCTGATCGTCGTCCTCGCCTTCTTCATTATCGCCATCCAGATATTCATCACCCTGATCGAGTTCAAGCTGGTGACGCTGGCCGGATTCGTCCTGCTGCCCTTCGCCTTCTGGAACCGCACCGCGTTCATGGCCGAAAAAGTGCTCGGCCATATCGTCTCCAGCGGGATCAAGGTGCTGGTGCTCGCGGTCATCACCGGGATCGGCACGACCCTGTTCAGCACGTTCACGGCGACGGTCGGTCCCGAACCCGACGCGCGGCAGGTTCTGGCGATCGCGCTCGGCGCGCTGTCGCTGCTCGGCCTGTCGATCTTCGGCCCCGGCATCGCCAACGGGATCGTCTCGGGCGGGCCGCAGCTCGGCGCGGGCGCGGCGGCCGGCACCGTGCTGGCGGCGGGCGGCGCGCTGGTCGGTGGCGCCGCCGCCGCGAAGCTCGGCGTCGGCGCTGCCGCCTCGACCATAGGCGCGACCGGGCGGATGGGTGCGGCAGCCGCGCAAGGCGGCGCGCGCATGGCGGGCGGCGCGGCGGGCGCCTACAGCGTCGGCTCGCTCGGCAGGAGCGGCGCGGGCGCTGTGGCGGGCGGCATGGCCGCTGTCGGACAGACGGCGGCGACCGGCGCCGTCAATGCCGCGCTCTCGCCGCTGCGCCGGATGGCCGGCAAGGCGAGCGCATCCATGAAGGACAACTTCCGCACAGGCGCCCGCGCCGGGCTGGGCGTCGCTCCCGCATCGGGAAGTCCCGCGCCCGCGGCATCGCCGGCAGCCCCGGCTTCCGCGCCGCCCGCATGGGCCTCGGCCATGAAGCAGCGCCAGTCCGCGACCCACGGCGCGACCGTCCTCGCTCACACGATGAAGGCCGGCGACAGCCACGGCGGCGGCGGCGGTCCCGACGTCAAGGAAAGGGAGTGATCCGAAAATGTTCCGACGACCCACCATCCGCTACGGCCAGACCCCCGAACCCGCGACGCCCTACCAGCGCGCCGCGCAGGTCTGGGACGACCGCATCGGTTCCGCCCGCGTGCAGGCGAAGAACTGGCGCCTTGCCTTCTTCGGCGCGCTCGCCCTGTCCGGTGGGCTCTCGGCCGGACTCGTCTGGCAATCCGCCCGCGGCCATATCGTGCCCTGGGTGGTGCAGGTCGATCGGCTCGGCGAAGCGCAGGCCGTCGCTCCCGCCGAAACCGGCTACCGCCCGACCGATCCGCAGATCGCGTTCCATCTCGCCCGGTTCATCGAGCAGGTCAGGGCGATCCCGGCCGATCCGGTCATCGTCCGGCAGAACTGGCTCAGGGCTTACGATTTCACGACCGACAAGGGCGCACTGGCGCTCAACGACTACGCGCGCGCCAACGATCCGATCGCACAGGTCGGCAAGGTGCAGGTCGCGGTGGACGTCTCCAGCGTGATCCGTGCCTCCGGCGACAGCTTCCGCGTCGCCTGGATCGAGCGGCGCTATCAGGACGGCAGTCTCGCCGAGACGACCCGCTGGTCGGCGATCCTCACTGTCGTTGTCCAGACCCCGCGCACCCCCGACGCGCTGCGCAAGAACCCGCTCGGCGTGTTCGTCAACGCCCTCAACTGGAGCAAGGAGCTGTCGCAATGACACGCATGTCCGCCCGCCATGCCGCCAGCGCGGTTATGTTATTGTCCGCAACCGCGCTGGCCGGCTGCGCCACCTCATCGGCGAAAGCGCCGAGCATCGCTTACGATGATCCACCGCGCGAGATCGCGGCCACGCCGGCCGCACAACCGCCACGCGTGGTCGAGGTGGTGACTATCCCCGAACCGCTGCCGCTTCCGGGCCAGTTGAAGCCGGTCACGCAAAGCGCCTCGCCGCGAGAAGCGACCGATCCGCGCCGCCGCGTCGGGGCCGCGAACGCGGCCGCCCGCGTGCAACCCACCCGCGACGGCTATGTGAACGCCATCCAGCAATATCCCTGGACCGAAGGCGCGCTTTATCAGGTATATACCGCGCCCGGCCAGGTGACGGACATCGCGCTTCAGGAGGGCGAGCAGCTCGTCGGGCCGGGGCCGGTCGCGGCCGGCGACACCGTGCGCTGGATCATCGGCGACACGGTGAGCGGCAGCGGCGCGACGGCGCGCGTGCATATCCTCGCGAAGCCCACGCGGCCCGACATTTTCACTAACCTCGTCATCAACACCGACCGGCGCACCTATCATATCGAACTGCGCGCGACGGCCTCGACCTATATGGCGTCGGTGTCGTGGACCTATCCGCAGGACGCGCTGATCGCCCTGCGCGGCGCAAACGCCGCCGCTGCCGCCTCGGCCCCCGTCGCCACCGGCATCGACATCGCGGCGCTCAATTTCCGCTACCGGATCGAGGGCGACCGCGTGCCGTGGAAGCCCGTGCGCGCCTTCGACGATTCCGCGCAGGTGTTCATCGAGTTCCCGGCCGGGATCTCGCAGGGCGAGATGCCGCCGCTGTTCGTGACCGGCGCGGCTGGCGACGCCGAGCTGGTCAATTACCGCGTGCAGGGGCGCTATATGGTGGTCGATCGCCTGTTCGCCAGCGCGGAATTGCGCCTGAGCGACAAGCGCACCGAGCGGCGCGTGCGAATCGTGCGCGACGGCGCGGACACGTCCCGCAGGGGGCGGTGATGGCCGATCCCACCAATACGCCCGTCCAGCCAGCGCCGCAGGCATCCCCCCAACCCGCATCCGCGAACCCCGCCGCCTTTCAGCTTCGCGGGCCTGCGCCGCGCGTCATGCGCCTTTCGAGGAAGGCGCTGGCGACGCTCGGCGTGGTCGCGGGGCTCGGTATCGGCGGCTCGCTCTGGTATGCGCTCGCGCCCAAAGGAGAACAGGCGGCGAAGGAACTCTACAATACCGACAGCCGCGCCGCATCCGAGACCATCACCTCGGGGCCGAAGGATTACGGCCAGGTCCCGAAGCTCGGCCCCAGGCTTCCCGGCGATCTCGGCGGCCCGATCGTCTCGGCGCAGCAGCGCGGGGAGAATGTGCCCGTGCCACCGGTCGGCGCGCAGCCCGATCCGCGCATCCAGGCCGCCGAAGCCGCTCGCCAGCGCATCGCCCAGGAACGCGATGCAGCCCGCACCAGCATGGTGTTCCTCGGCGGAAGCAGCGCCGGGACCGGTGCGATGCCGTCCTTGCCGAGCCTCGCCATCGCAGCGCCGGAGGCCGCAGCTCCGCAACCGTCAGAGGCTGCGCAGGGCGACCAAGCCGCCAAGCGGGCGTTCATGGCGCAAGCGACCAATCAGCGCACTGTCAGCGCCGAGCGGCTGACCGCGCCGGCCTCGCCCAACATTGTCCAGGCCGGCAGCATCATCCCCGCCGCGCTGATCACCGGCATCCGTTCCGACCTTCCCGGCCAGATCACCGCCCAGGTGACGCAGAACGTCTATGACAGCATCACCGGGCGCATCCTGCTCATTCCGCAGGGCGCGCGGCTGATCGGCGAATATGACAGCGAGGTCGCCGCGGGGCAGACGCGTGTGCTGCTCTCCTGGGACCGCCTCATCATGCCGGACGGGCGCTCGATCGTTCTCGAGCGCCAGCCCGGAACGGACGCCGCGGGATTTGCGGGGCTACAGGGTCGCGTCAATCAGCATTGGGGCAATCTGCTGAAAGCCGCCGCCGTCTCGACCTTGCTCGGCGTCGGCGCCGAGCTGGGGGCCGACAGCGAGGACGACCTCACCCGCGCGCTTCGGCGGGGATCGCAGGACACCATCAACCAGACCGGACAGCAGGTCGTGCGGCGGCAGCTCAATGTGCAGCCGACGCTCACCATCCGGCCGGGGCATCCGCTCAGGGTCGTCCTGACGAGAGATTTGATCCTCGAACCCATCGGAGCAACGCGATGACCAAACTCAAGCTGGGGCAGATCCCCGAGGACAAGCCCGTCAAGCTCGCCGTGGAACTGCCCGCGCCGCTGTTCGAGGATTTACGGCGCTACGGCGAGATTCTCGGCGAGGGCAGCCCGATCCCGCCCGCGCGCCTGATCGCGCCGATGCTGGAGCGGTTCATGGCCACCGACCGCGCCTTTCGCCGGCATCGCGCGCAGGGGGACTGAAAGCCCGTTCGCGTGGTCAATTGCCAAAGAACTTCTTGTGCCGCGCTCGGCCCTCCGCCTCGGTCACGGCCATCTCGGCATTGAAGCATTCGTCGCCGCGCGTCGAGCCTTCCGCGCACTGTGTCAGAACCTGCCGGGCCTCGTCGAGATGCGCCGCGAAATATTGCTTGCCGCGCGGCTCCGCGGGCGCGGCGACGGGCACAGGACTCGCGACCGCTGCTGCCGGTTCGGCCGGCGCGATCACCGGGCGCAGAACGAAACCCGCTCCGAACCCGACGATCAGCGTGACCAGCACGATGATGAGTGTCTTTCCCTGCGTCATGACGGCTCCTTTCTCCGGTTGCAAATCAGGCCGGCCGTTGGTTGCGATCCCGCCTGTTAACGTCGCATGTCACTGTCTCGCGCGGTCACGGGATGTCGAAGGACAGCGCATAGCGGTCGCGCACGAAGGCGAGGAAACGCCTCAGCGCGGGATTGGCGTTGTCCTTTCGCCAGTAGCCCGAATAGTTGATGAAGGCCGGTCCCTGCTCGCCCTGGACGGGGCGATAGATGACGTCGGGATAGCGAGCGCCCGTCGCGCCCTCGCAGACGATCGACACGCCCAGACCGCCGCCCAGCACGCTCAGGATCGCCTCGCGGCTGGCCTGATGCATCCTGATATCGGGAGGCTCGCCCGCCATCATCAGGCGGCCGAGCAGCAGGTCGCGGATTTCCGGGCCGGGATCGGCGGCAGGCAGCAGAAAGCGCTCGCGCCGCAAATCGGTCCAATGAACGGCCTCGCTTGCGGCAAGGGCATGATCTGCCGGCAACGCGGCCATGACACGCTCGTTCCACAACCCCTCACGCCGGAATCCGGCATGGCCCGCTTCGCCGACCAGGACCGCGATATCGATCTCGCCCGTATCGAGCCCCGCGAGCAGCGCGCCCCGGTCGGCTTCCACGCCGTCGATCTCGACATCGGGATTTGCCGCTCGCCAGCCCAGTATGGTGGCGCGCAGATGGCCGGCCGAGATCGCGCTGTTGTGTCCGATCATAAGTCCCCCCGCGCGGCCCTGGCCCGCCGCCCGCATCGTTGCCACCATCTTGTCCGCGTTCGCCACCATCGACCGCGCCGCGCGGATGAACTGCGCGCCGGCGAGCGTCATGCTGACGCCGCCCTGCGAGCGGTTGAAAATCCGTCCGCCGATCACCCGCTCCAGCTTCAGGATGGCCCGGCTCAACGTCGACTGCTCCACGTCCAGCACCCTGGACGCGCGATAGAAGCTGCCATGATCCGCCGCGGCGATGGCGTAGCGAAGTTGGCGAATGTCGAAAGGCATATCTATTTCTTCAATCCGACATGGTCAGTACAATCTGAATGGCCGATACCGAGTATAACTCGGTATCGGCTGTAGAATCCCAAGGAAGGCACTCTGTTTTTATGCGCTAGATTAGCCGCTTTATGTCGGCATACTGGCCTTGAGTTTCCAGAAGCACGGTCACTTCGGCATCACCCCGATTGCGCCAATACCAACCATGATTGCCGTTAAACGCAGCCGTAATTACGCCTTCGCCCCTGGAAAGGCCGCGCTTCTTTTCGTAGCTGATCGATTGTCCGCCGCCGTCACCGTGGAGGTCGACATTCACGGCTCCGCCTTGAACGGTCCAGACGAAGCTCGCCTTTTCCCCTCGTTTCATCACGAGCTTCACCTCTGCACCCTCGCCGGGTTTCAGAGTGACGCTCATCCGATCAGTCCGGCCCGGCGCAGCGTCGACTGCGGGCGGGGCGTCGGCGCTCTGCCCAGGGGCGATGGTTCTTCCTGATGCAGCGGCCTCGATGATGGCCCTGCTTCTGGCATCATTCGCGGCGGTATCAACTTTCCTGTCCGCTTCGGCCTCTTCGGCGAGTTGGCGCTTTATATCCCCCATATCAGTGAAACCGAGCGCGCGGCCGATTCCGGTAGGATCGACACCATATTCGGCCGGGAGCACGATCGTGACGAGGAGCGCGACGGCTGTCACGGCAGCGATCACGGTCGAACGGATAAGCTGGCCGGATGACGGCAGTTCGGCTTGTGAGGGTATGGGCGAGTTATACATGGTTCAAATCCTTTGATCAGGCGACGACCCAGCCGGTGAGCTGATATCCGATCAGCACGAACCCGGCGGTCATCATCACGACGTTGGCGGTGTAGGCATGACGCCAGAAGCTCGGCGTTCGGCGCCAGAAGCCCATGATGATCAGAATGGCGGCGAGCGCGAGCAACTGACCGAGTTCGACGCCGACATTGAAGGCCAGCAGGTTAGGCAGCAGGCCGTCGGGAGAAATCTCATAGTCGATGATCTTGTTCGCCAAGCCGAAGCCGTGGCAGAAACCGAATATCAGCGTTGCAGCCTTGGTGTTCGGCTGGAAGCCGAACCAGCGTTGGAACGCCCCAAGGTTGTCGAGCGCCTTATAGACGATCGAAAAGCCGATGATCGCGTCAATAATATAGCTGTTGATGCCGAAGTCGAAGAAAACGCCCAGCAGCATGGTCGTCGAATGGCCGATCGCGAACAGGCTGACATAGATCGCGATATGCTTCATCCGATAGAGGAAGAAGATGATCCCGAACAGAAATAAAATATGATCGTATCCCGTCACCATATGTTTGGCGCCGAGATACATAAACTCCAGCAGGTGAACCCCGCTGATCTCCTGGATATAGCCCTTATCGCCTTCGGCGACGGCATGGGCGAAGGCGGTGCCGGTCCAAAGAACGAGGCTCAGCCCGGTCAAGAACAATAACAATAGGAGCCGGGAGGACGCACGTCGTCCGTGCGCCGGCTCAGTAAAAGCCTGTATCATGAGAATACCTGTCTATCTATGTGAATTGCCGCGCTGGCGCGGCGTCGCGGTCACATCGAGGACAGGTACTCCGGGGGGCGGTCCATAGGGTCGCTGTTGCGGCCGCTCAATATCGGTCCGGCCTGAGGTGGCCATCCCTGTTGCACAAGAGGGAGATCGACGCCTGACTGGGCAACACCGATAGGCGTATCATGGCTATGGTCGGCCGGGTTATGCCCATGCACATGGCCACGCACGCGCTCGCCATCATCGCCGTCGTCATGGATGTGGCCGTGGGCAGCGGATTGCTGCTTTAATTCGGCATGGCGTTCTGCCTCCGCAGCGAGCGTTGCACTAGGGGCGTGGCGTGCAATAGCCTGACAAGCGGAAAGTTGCACAGCAAAGGCGAGCAGGCCCAACAGAAAGCGGCGGAATGTTTGACTTGAAAACAGTGTGGACATGGCTCCGTCGCTGTTCTTTCCCGGCTGCGTCGGTTAGAGATATTTAGAGATAGCTTGAAACTCAGCCATCGCCTTTTCGCCGTGCGCCGGATCGCCACCGATGCAGTGGCTGAGGTGATCCTGGATCAAGGTTCGCTTGGCGGTCGCGATCGCCTTTTCGACCGCCTGCAATTGCATGGCGATATCGGAGCAGGATCGTCCGTTCTCGATCATGTCCACGATGCTGCGTAAATGACCGGTAGCCCGGTTGAGGCGTTTGACGATTGCGGGATGGGTCGAGTGAGGATGGGGATGGGACATCTTCTTATCATCGTTACCTAAGGTCATGCTGTCGAGACGTAGTTTTCGGTTCACCGACCGCCAGGTAGGAATTTGATCATGATGCCACCGA
This sequence comes from Blastomonas sp. CCH9-A1, assembly GCF_001557175.1. Taxonomy (NCBI): domain Bacteria; kingdom Pseudomonadati; phylum Pseudomonadota; class Alphaproteobacteria; order Sphingomonadales; family Blastomonadaceae; genus Blastomonas; species Blastomonas sp. CCH9-A1. Next base: position 49,092 of record NZ_LSHM01000012.1, on the reverse strand, counting down.
CCGAAAGAGCGATCGACACCAGTCCTTTATTGACCTTTTAACCGCAACGAGGATAAAGGCAAGTATCCCCCTGGGGGGATATGCCCGACTCGTTGGAAACCATGCTCGCCGTTCTTGCGAACCGAACCTACCGGCATCTGCTGCTCGCCCAGGTCATCGCCCTGGTCGGGACCGGCCTTGCGACCGTGGCGCTCGGCTTGCTGGCCTACGATCTCGCTGGCGGCAATGCGGGCGCTGTCTTGGGAACAGCTCTCGCTATCAAGATGGTCGCCTATATCGGGATTGCGCCCATCGCCGGGGCCTTTGCTGATCGCGTCCCGCGCAGGGCGCTGCTCGTTTCTCTGGACCTCGTGCGCGCGGCCGTTGCGATCTGCCTGCCCTTCGTGAGCGAGATTTGGCAAATCTATGTCCTGATCTTCGTGCTCCAGGCTGCCTCGGCGGCATTTACGCCGACCTTCCAGGCGACCATTCCCGACGTCCTGCCCGATGAGCGCGACTATACCCGCGCGCTCTCGCTGTCGCGCCTCGCCTATGACATGGAGAATATCACCAGCCCGATGCTGGCGGCCGCCTTGTTGACCGTGATCAATTTCCATTGGCTGTTTTCCGGCACGGCGATCGGTTTCATCGGTTCGGCGCTGCTAGTCGTTTCGGTCATTCTGCCGCGCGCCGAGCGGTCAGCAGATCGGCAGGAAAGCCTCTATGCCAAGACCACGCGCGGGATGCGTATCTACCTCCAGACGCCGCGCTTGCTCGGTCTGCTGGCGATTACCTTGTCCGCCGCCGCCGCCAGCTCTATGGTAATCGTCAACACCGTGGTCATCGTCCAGAGCTTACTCGGGATGGCCCAACGCGACGTGGCGCTGACTCTGGCAGCTTATGGTCTGGGTTCGATCGCCGCAGCCCTGCTTCTGCCCCGATTGCTCGACAGGATCGATGATCGAAGGGTTATGGTCGGTGCAGCTGTCGCCCTGTCTGTGGGCCTCGGCGCAATGACCTGGATCAGTATCGCCGTTCCGGTCGGTCCTTCGTACTGGCACATGTTGCTCGCTGGTTGGGTCGTGCTGGGGATCGCATATTCGATGAGCGTCACGCCTTCGGGGCGGTTGCTCAAACGATCGGCCAATGCAGAAGACAGGCCGGCGCTGTTTGCCGCACAGTTTGCTCTCAGCCACATATGCTGGCTGATATGCTATCCGCTGGTTGGTCAACTCGGCGCCAATATCTCCATGACCGCTGCGTTCGGTGCGATGGCGATTTTTGCAAGTGCGGGCACGATTTTTGCCTTGCTATTTTGGCCGTCTGACGACCCCGATGTCGTGCCGCACGAGCATGACGATCTACCGAAGGATCATGAGCATATTCGTCTATATCATACGGGCGACGGTGCCGCACACGCCTATATGATCGACGATCTCCACCCGCATTGGGCGAGGCGGGCATGAGGGCCGTTCGCTGTCTTGCGGGAAGGTCGGGATTGCCGATTTGCGCATTTGCCGATAGTAAAAAGAAGATGCGCCTCGGCCAACGCCATGTCCTTCATGCAAAAGCCGCCAATCGATACCTCATCGTTGGCGCGCTGTTGGCCATGCTAGCGATGCTCAACGTGCTCGGCTTGAATGCTTGGCACAGTTCGATGGCCGGCCATGATGAGACGAGGATCGAAAGCGCTCTTGTCCAGCATGATGACGATAGTCCGTCCATGCCGGAAGTCGATCTTCATAAGGCGACCCACACGGTCATTCATGGGTTGGCGGACATCGTGCCTAGCACTGGCATGACTGCTACTTTCTTCGCCGTTTCAGGCGACTGGTTCGTTTCCAAAGACTTCGTCATCAGCGGTCTTTTACCGGAAGCCCTTCTGCGTCCCCCACGAGGCTGATGCCCGCGCGCCGACCGGCGTTCCGCAAGCATAACCTCAAGGAAAATCCAAATGACCGATTATATCGGCCAACGGCGCGTTCGCGTGGCGCTGTTTGGCCTGTTCACGGCGGCCGGCGGCCTGATGTGCACAAGTGTAAACGCGCAAACCGCCCCGCCTTTCGCAGAACTCTTTCGCGAGACACAGGAAGCGCCGCGTCAGGTGATCCTGGAAGCAGATGTCGAACGCGCCGAGGGCCTGGCCCGGCAAGCACGGGCACGGCCCAATCCCAGCATTGGGGTGATGACCGAGAACATCGCCGGTCAACAGCCCTATAGAGGTTTCGACCGGGCCGAGAGCACACTGCAACTCAACCAGGTCATCGAGCTGGGCGGCAAACGCTCCGCGCGCATTGCGGCTGGCGAAGCGGGAGTCGTAGCCGCTCGCGCCAGGAGCAGGGATGGTCGCCTGGCCTATGCCTATGATCTTGCCCGCGCTTACGGCGCGGCGGAGATCGCTGATCGACGAATCACTCTGGCGGAAGATGAAGTCGAGGAGGCCGAGACTGACCTGCGTGCTGCACGCGCGCTCGTTGGGGCTGGAAAGGAAGCGCGGCTGCGCAGCCTTCAGGCCGAGACCGAGGTCAATTCTTTACGGGCATCCGTGGACACGGCGAAGGCCGAGCGGGTCGGCGCCTATGCGCGCCTTTCCGCGCTTGCTGGTCAGACGACACCGTTCACTACCTTGTCCGAACCTCTCCTGGGAAGGTTCGAGGCGCGGTCCGGCTATGGTCCCGTGGACCCGATGCAGACCGCACCTTACCTCGCCGCCAAGGCTGAGCGAGAGGCGGCAGCGCATCGTGTGATCGTGGCACGGCGTCAAGCAGTGCCGGACGTGACGGCGTCAGTCGGCGTCCGTCGTTTGGAAGTCGACAAGGCCAATGCGATCATCGCGGGGATAACTGTCCCCTTTCCGCTGTTCGATCGCAATCGCGGGAACATTGCCGCCGCCCAGGCGGAGCTACGCGGCGCGGAAGCGCGGGCAAATGCTACCTTGCTAGAATTGGAAGCAGAAATCAGCGCCGCTGTCGCCCTCAACGAAGCGGCGGACGCGCGTGTCGCAGCGGCCGAACAGACGCTGCGAACGGCAGACGAGACCTACCGGCTTGCTCGCATCGCCTACGAGTCCGGCAAGTCGCCCCTGATCGAACTCATCGCGGCAAGGCACGGGCTGGGACTTGCGCGCGGGGTCGTTCTCGACGCTGCCGCTGCCCGCCTCGATGCCCGCGCCAATCTCGCCCGTCTCCAGGGCCTCACCATCACCGGAGAACCGGTCCAATGAACGACAAGAACCGCCTCTATGCCGGTGCCGCCCTTGGGCTGGTCGCCGCCGCCGCGCTCGGCTTCGGTGCCGCGCGCCTCACGCAGCCTTCCGCCTCTGCTCCGGCAGCAGAAACGGAGTCGCAAGCTTCGGCTGCACCAACCGATACGATAGCCATATCGCAGCAGGGCATCGCCGCGTCACAGATCGGCATTGCTCCCGCCGCGTCCGGTGAACTGGACGCGGCGATCCCGGCCGCCGCCACGGTTGAAGCTACGCCGGATGCCGAGGCGGTGTTGACCGCAAGAGCGCCCGGCACCGTGACCCGAATCTTCAAGCGGATCGGCGATCCCGTCGGGCAAGGTGAAACCCTCGCTCTCGTTGAGAGCCGGGATGCTTCGACGATCGCCGCCGATCAGGCGGCGGCGGCGGCGCGCGTCACGCTCGCCAACCGCCAGCTCGCGCGTGAGCGGGGCTTGCTGGCGCAAGGTGTGAGTCCGAGAGCTGACTATGAAGCCGCCGAAGCGAATCTCGCCGTCGCACAGGCCGATGCCCGCCGGGCGAGCGCGGCTGCGGGCGCAGCAAGGGTGTCGAGAGACGGCCGCTCGGTCGCGGTGGTGAGCCCGGTCAGTGGCCGCATCACGTCGGCTCCCGCCAATCTCGGCCAGTTCGTCGCTGCGGAAACCGAACTGTTCCGCGTTGCCGATCCGCGCCGTCTGCAAATCACGGCCAGCATTCCTCCGGCAGACGCCGGGCGCGTGCGCACAGGCGATCGCGTCGAACTCACCGTCAGCGACGGCCGCACCATCGAGGGCCGCGTCCGGTCCGCGACCGGCGTGATCGATCCGCAGAGCCGGGCAGCGACCGTCGTCATCGAGCCGAAGGGTGACGCGGGCTTGCTCGCTCCGGGGCAGCTCGTCCAGGCGCGCATTTTTGCGAGCGGCGGTGCCGTCAAAGATGGCGTTATGGTGCCGCAGGATGCCGTGCAGACGATCGGGGATCGCACCGTCGTCTTCGTTCGGACCCGTGACGGCTTCAAGGCGCAGACGGTCCAGGCCGGCAGCCGCAGCGGCGGGCTCGTTGCCATCGTCTCCGGCCTCAAGGCCGGGACGCCGATCGCCACCACCAACGCTTTCCTGCTGAAAGCCGAACTCGAAAAGGAGTCGGCGGAATGATCGCGCGTATCCTCAGCCTCTCGGTGAGGGGGCGATGGTTCGTCGCCTTCCTCGTCCTCATCATCGTCGGCATCGGCGCATGGCAAATCACCAAACTGCCGATCGACGCCGTGCCCGACGTCACCAACCGTCAGGTGCAGATCAACACCTTCAATCCGACGCTTGGTCCCGTCGACATGGAAAAGCAGGTCACGTTTCCGGTCGAAACCGCGTTGGCCGGTATTCCCGGCCTCACCCTGACCCGATCACTGACGCGCAACGGATTCAGCCAGGTGACGGCGGTATTCACCGACGACACCAACATCTATTTCGCGCGGCAGCAAGTGACCGAACGGCTCGCCCAGGCAAGGGATAGCCTGCCTGCCGGCGTCCAGCCCAATCTGGCGCCGCTCAGCACCGGCCTCGGGGAGATTTTCTTCTACTCGGTCGCCTTCCGCCATCCCGACGGGAAGGGCGTGAAGATCGAGAACGGAAAGCCCGGCTGGCAGTCGGACGGCAGCTATCTCACGCCCGAAGGCGAGAAGCTGACGACCGAACTCGCCAAGGCGGCTTATCTGCGGACGGTGCAGGACTGGATCATTCGCCCGCAGATGCGGACGGTGCAGGGCGTGGCCGGCGTCGATTCCAACGGCGGCTATGTGAAGCAGTATCTCGTCCAACCCAACCTCAATGCGCTGGCTTCCTATGGTCTCTCGATCACGGAGCTGGCAGACTCGCTGGAGCGGGCCAACCTCTCTGCCGGTTCCAATTACATTCGGCGGGCCGGTGAAAGTTTCCTTGTCCGCGCCGACGCACGCCTCAAGTCGATCCAGGACATTGAGGAGGCGGTCGTAGCCACGCGCGCCGGCGTGCCGGTGCGTGTGAAGGATGTCGGTCACGTCGAGATCGGTGGCGCGGTCCGCACCGGCTCGGGCAGCCGCATGGGATCGGAGGCGGTCATTTCGACCGTGCTGATGCTGACCGGCAGCAACAGCCGGATCGTTGCCACCAGCGCGGCAGACAAGCTCACGGAAATCAACCGGGCACTTCCACCCGACGTCTTCGCGGAGCCCGTTTACAATCGTTCCAAGCTCGTCAACGCCACCATCGCCACTGTCGAGAAGAATCTCGTCGAAGGCGCTTTGCTCGTCATCGTCGTCCTGTTCCTGCTGCTGGGCAATATCCGTGCAGCGCTCATCACCGCGGCAGTGATCCCGATCACCATGCTCATGACCGCTACCGGCATGAACAGGCTCGGCGTGTCGGGAAACCTCATGAGTCTCGGCGCGCTCGACTTCGGCTTGATCGTCGACGGCGCGGTCATCATCGTGGAGAACGCGCTCAGACGCCTTGCGGAGCGGCAGGAGCATGAAGGACGGCTTCTTACCCGATCCGAACGCATGGAGGAAACCACACTCGCCGCACAGGAGATGATCCGGCCGACCGTCTATGGCCAGCTCATCATCTTCCTGGTCTTCGTGCCGCTGCTCACCTTCCAGGGCGTCGAGGGTAAGACCTTCGCGCCGATGGCGATCACCCTGATGGTGGCGCTCGCGTCCGCCTTCGTGCTGTCGCTGACCTTCGTGCCCGCCATGATCGCGCTCGTGATCACCGGCAAGGTCAGCGAGACGGAGGTGAAGCCGATCCGCTGGTTCAAGGAGAAATACGCGCCACTCCTGACCAAAGCGGTGGCGCATCCACTGCCGTTTGTCGCCAGTGGCGCGGGCGTGTTCGTGGCGGCGATATTCGCCTTCGGCCTGCTCGGCGAGGAGTTCATGCCGCAGCTCGACGAGAAGGACATCACCGTTACCAACTTCCGCGTGCCCTCGGCCTCAATCGACCAGTCGACGCAGATGCAGCTTCAGATAGAAAATGCGCTGAAATCGCTACCGGAGGTGGCATTGGTCTTTTCCAAGAACGGCAACGCCGACCTTGGCACCGACCCGATGCCGCCCAACGCCTCGGACACCTATGTCATCCCCAAGCCCGAGGATGAGTGGCCGGCCGAGGTCAAGTCGAAGGAGGACATCCTTAAGCGAATCGAGGAACGGATGAAGCCGCTGATCGGCAATCGCACCGAGATTCAGCAGCCCATTCAGATGCGCTTCAACGAACTCATCGCCGGCGTGCGCGCGGATGTCGCGGTCAAGCTCTATGGCGACGACCTCGGCGCGATGAGTGCCCAGGCCAACCGGATCGCCGGTATCCTTCGCTCGATACCGGGCGCCGGTGACGTCAGCGCAGAGCAAACATCGGGTGCGCCGACCTTCGACGTTAAGATCGATCGGCAGGCTGCGGCGCGTTACGGCCTGTCGGTCGAGGAGGTGGCGAACACCGTCGCCGCCGCGCTCGGCGGGCGCGAGGCCGGGCTGCTGTTCGAGGGCGATCGGCGCTTCTCAGTGGTGGTGCGACTGCCGGACGCGCAGCGCGACGATCTGGAAACGCTTGGCGCGATTCCGGTCATGCTGCCCGCAGGACCGGGCGAGGTCGCGCGCTCGATCGCGCTGCGCGAGGTGGCACGGTTCAGCTACACACAAGGGTTGAACCAGATCAGCCGTGAGAACGGCAAGCGCATGGTCGTCGTGCAGGTCAATGTGCGCGGTCGCGATCTCGGGGGCTTCGTCACCGAAGCCCAGGAGAAGATCGGCCAGCTCAATCTGCCCGCTGGCATGTATACCGATTGGGGCGGCACGTTTGAAAGCCTCCAGTCGGCACGTTTGCGCCTGCTGATTGTGGTTCCGATCTGCTTCCTCGCCATTTACGCACTGCTTTACATGGCGCTCGGCGGCTTCGTGCCGGCGGCGATCGTGTTCTCGGCAGTGCCGATGGCGCTGGCGGGTGGGGTGTTTGCGCTGCTGTTGCGTGGCATACCCTTCTCGATCACGGCGGCGGTTGGGTTCATCGCCCTGTCGGGCGTCGCCGTGCTCAACGGCCTCGTCATGATGAGCGCGATCCGAAAGCGGCGTGACGATGGCGTCGATGAGGATGAAGCGATCATCGGCGGCGCGATGGAACGTGTCCGGCCAGTGCTGATGACCGCATTGGTCGCCAGCCTCGGCTTCGTGCCGATGGCGCTCGCCACGGGCACCGGCGCCGAGGTGCAGCGTCCGCTCGCGACAGTCGTGATCGGGGGCCTCATCACCTGCACGGCGCTCACCCTGCTGGTCCTGCCGGCGATCACTGCGCTCATGTCCCGCTACATGGCCGGGCGCGGGCAAAGGGATGAGCGCGCAGAGCCGCATGAGCCCTTGCCGGCCAACTAGCAAGAGGGGCCGGCGGCGAACCGCAAACGTCGTCGGCCCCTCGACACGAAACGAAGAGAGGACAGCGTTATGACAGCCAAATCCTATTCCTTGCTCCGTATCTTCACCGATGAACTGGCGATGAGCGGCGACCGTCCCGTGTTCGAGGTGATTCTGGAGAAGGCGAAAGCGCATAAACTGCTTGGAGTGACGGTCCTGAACGGGCGTGTCGGCTTCGGGCATTCCAAACTGATTCATGCCTCTGGCTTCCTCGATCGCAATGATCCCCTGGTCGTTGAAATCGTCGACGAAGACGAGCGCCTTCGGACGTTCGTGACGGAGATCAACACCATACGTAGCATCGGGCTCATCACGATCGCGCCGGTCGAGACATTGCTCGGCGCGCGCGACGATCAAGCCTGAAAAGGCCGTCGAGACGTCGGGAGCTGAGCCATGTTCACCGTCGAGAATGAAACCGTCATCCACACGTCGCTTCCGCGGGTTTGGACCGCCATCACGAGGTTTGACGATTACCCTCGCTGGCATCCTTTCGTCAGAATAACCGGTTCGCTGACGTCGGATACAAAGGTCGATTATTCGTTCCGCATGAAGACAGGCAATGCGCCTTTCCGAACCGTCGATGCCCGCATTGTAACGGTAGATGAGCAGCGGTGCTTTGCCCTGCGCTTCGGTCTGGGAAAGCTTTTCGCACTGGAGGAAAGCTACCTGCTCTCTGCAATCCCCCCAGGCGCGCGCGTGGTCCACAGTTTCCGCTGCACGGGGCTTTTATCCTTGCTGCCGCTCAAAGGTGCGAAGCGACTTTTCGGTTCGTTGCTCAGGGCCGAGGACCGCTTGCTCGCGCGGCATCTTGCGCTCCGCAGGCCGTCAACTGCACCCAGGCGTCGCGCCAGGAAGGGCTTTCGCTCCGGTGCTTAAAATCGAGATTGGTTCGGGCCTGCCCCTTGAGGTCTGAACCACGCCGCGGGCGCTCGCCCCCGCGCTCGCGGCGAAATGTCCCCTCAGGGTGCGGGAAACGGGAGCCTCTATCGGGCGAACGGAAAAATGAAGCGACAGGAGGCAGCGTTACGATGAGTGAGGCAGTTGAACCCCGGGAAGACGGTGCGACCTGGCGCGACCTGATGACACGGGAACGCTGGATCGAAATTGGCCGGATACTGCTTACCGGCACGGTGGCGCTGCTGTATTGGCAACAGCTTGTGCCGATCCAGGTGCTTTGGGCTGCGGTCGTCATCGGCCTCTATCCGCTGGTCAGGACAGGGCTCGCCGACCTCATAACTGAACGTAAGATCGGCACCGAGATCTTCGTGACGATCGCGACCATTGTCGCGATATTCGGCGGCGAAACTGTGGCCGGCGCCGTCCTAATGGTCATCATTCTCATTGCGGAGTTCATTGCCGACCTCAATACCGATCGCGCTCGCGCCTCGATCAAGGCGCTGATCGGGTCCGTGCCCCAAACCGCGATCGTGCGGGATAACGGGTCGGAGCGCACGGTGCCGATCGCGGCGCTCAAGGCGGGCAACATCGTCCTCGCGCGAACCGGCGAGAAAATCCCGGTCGATGGCGTGGTCGTCGGCGGGCGAGCCTCGGTCAACCAGGCACCGATCACCGGTGAAAGCGTCCCCCAGGACAAGACGGAGGGTGCAGAGGTGTTCGCCGGCACCATCGTTGAAGCCGGCGCGCTCGACATCCGAACCGAAAAGGTCGGCGGCGATACGATCTTCTCCCGCATCATCGCGCTGGTCGAAAATGCCGAAGCCGAGGCTGCCCCCGTGCAGAAGCTGGCCGACAAGGTCGCGGGATGGCTGATCCCGGTCGTGTTCGTCTTCCTGATCGTCGTTTTTCTGGTGACGCGCGACGTCTCCAAGATCGTGACCTTGTTGATCTTCACCTCGCCGGCAGAGCTTGGCCTGGCGACGCCGATCGTCATGATCGCCGCGATTGCCAGGGCTGCTCGCAGCGGCATTCTCATCAAGGGCGGGCTCTATCTTGAGCAACTCGCCAAGGCAGACGCGATCGCCTTTGACAAGACCGGCACGCTGACCGCCAACAAGCCGTTAGTGGTCGACGTCAAGGTGACCAATCCAGATTTTTCGGAAACGACACTGCTGCGGATCGCGGCCGCCGCCGATCGCCGCTCAGCCCACCCTTTGGCCAAGGCGGTGGTCGAGGCGGCCGCCGAGGACGGAATCACAGTGCCGGAACCGGAAAACTACGAGCAGGTTCAGGGTCGAGGCGTTAGGGCGACCGTGGAAGGCAGAACCGTTCTCGTAGGTAATCCGGCTTTACTTCGCGAGAACGGCGTGTCCATCGCCTATGCTGTCGAAGATCGGGATCGCACGCCCGTCCACGTCGCGGTTGACGGCCGGTTTTGCGGGATCATCTTCATCGCCGATACGCTGCGCCCAGGGGCGCGAGAAGCCATCGCCGCTTTGAAGGAAAATGGCGTCAGACATATCGTCATGCTGACCGGCGACAATCAGACGACTGCTAACGCGATTGCGAGAGACTTGGGTGTCGATGAGGTCAAGGCCGACCTGATGCCCGAAGACAAAGTCGCCATGATCGCCGACTTGCAGAAGCGCGGCTATAAGGTTGCGATGGTGGGTGACGGCGTCAACGACGCGCCGGCACTCGCGCGTGCCGACATTGGCATCGCCATGGGCGGCGGCGGCACGCAGGCGGCGTTGGAAGCCGCTGACATCGCACTGATGACCGACGACCTCGGCAAGATTGTTGGCGCGCGCACTATCGCGCGTCGCGCCTATCGGACCGTCCAGGAAAATCTCTGGGTCGGTGTCGGAGTGGTCCATGTGCTTGGCATCACCGCCGCGCTCATGGGCTGGATTGGACCAATCCAGGCGGCGTTCATCCATCTGGGACCAGACGTTCTCGTGTTCCTTAATTCGGTCAAGCTTCTGCGCGTCAGGATTGCGGAAGCATGATGGAGGGGTCTCGGCGTTGGCCACCGAGTGCTGAGTCCTTCGGGCATAAGTGCGGAAACAGTCCGCGCCATGGGCGTCTCACTGGATGCCCATCGCGAACGAGGCAGGGAGACTGAGGCATGCGACATCCGAGCGAACGGCATCTGGTGCAGCGGGTCGGCTGGCTGCGAGCGGCAGTGCTCGGCGCTAATGACGGCATCATTTCAACCTCCAGCCTGGTGGTCGGCATCGCTTCGGCCCAGACGAGTTCGTCGACGGTAATGCTGACCGGCGTCGCAGCGCTTATCGCCGGCGCAATCTCGATGGCGGCGGGTGAGTATGTCTCGGTGAGCAGTCAGGCCGATGTCGAAGGCTCCGACCGGCTGCGCGAAACGCGCGAACATGCATCAGACCCCGAGGAGGAACGCCGCGAACTGGCCGCTGTCTATGAAGCGCGCGGGCTTGCACCCGACCTCGCCGTCCAGGTCGCCGAGCAGTTGATGCGCAGCGATCCGGTCGGCGCGCACATGCGTGACGAGCTTGGCATCACGTCCGAATTGGCGGCACGGCCGATCCAGGCGGCACTGGCGTCGGCGGCAACCTTCTGCGCAGGTGCGATCATACCGGTGTTAATGGTCGGCGTGGTCCCGCGCGCCTCGCTGGTCATCGCAATCACGATCGCGACGCTCGTCCTCCTCGCCATTCTCGGCGCGATCGGCGCAAGGGCAGGCGGCGCGTCGATGTGGCGTGGCGCGGTGCGGGTGACCTTCTGGGGCGCGATCGCGCTGGCAGCCACGGCGGGCATCGGCCACCTGTTCGGCACGACTGTGCAGTGAAGGATGCGAACCGCTATGCCTTCTGTCGATCGCGATGATCGCTATAGCGGCGCCCTATGCCGGGTTGTTCGTGACAGCGTTCGTCGCCGCGACCCTGCTGCCTGCACAGTCCGAAATCCTGCTCTCGGCGATGGCGATCAGTGGGCGATACGATCTGCTCCTGCTGCTGTTAAGTGCGACGGCAGGAAACACGCTCGGTTCGCTTTTCAATTGGCTGCTCGGACGCGGTTTCGAACGGCTGCGCGACCGGCGCTGGTTTCCGTTCAAGGCCGCCACGGTCGAGAAGGCCGTTTGCTGGTATGCCCGGTGGGGCAAATGGTCTCTCCTGCTTTCCTGGGCGCCGATTGTAGGAGATCCGCTAACCTTTGCGGCCGGATTGCTACGCACGCCTTTACGGGTCTTCCTGCCGCTGGTGTTGCTGGCCAAAGGCGGGCGCTATGCCGTGCTGCTGATCGCGGTCGAGGCTGTGCGGTAATCTGCGAAAGCTGCTGCGTGTCGCCTCACCAAATTCAGCGCCCAACAAGTGGAAGTGTGAAGCATGGTTCGAAGATTTTTTGCGGACGCCCCTGATTTCAAATTGGATTTTGACGCACTGGTGGAAGCGCGGCGCGAAGCCGACGAGGATGTCTCGGTGGTCGTGCGCGAGGTGATCGCGGCTGTTCGCCGGGACGGCGACGATGCGTTGCGCGCCTATACTTGGAAGTGGGATCGGCACGACCTCGACCAGACCGGATGGACGATCGGCCGCGACGTTTGCGAGAGGGTGTTCCGCGACCTCGACCCTGACTTGCGTATGGCCCTGGAACTTGCCGCGCGGCGGATTGCCACCTACCATGAAAGGCAGTTGCCCACGGACAGCGACTATGTGGACGGTGCTGGCGTCCGGCTCGGCGCGCGATGGCGGGCAGTGGAAAGCGCCGGTATCTATGTGCCGGGGGGCCGAGCCACTTATCCCTCATCGGTGCTGATGAACGCGATTCCTGCCGCCGTTGCGGGCGTAAGTCGCGTGGTGATGGCGACCCCGATGCCCGATGGCATCGCCAACCCGCTGGTGCTGGCGGCGGCCTACCTCGCCGGCATTGACGAGGTGCGTCCGATTGGCGGTGCACAAGCGGTCGCCGCGCTGGCTTACGGCACTGGGTCGATCCCACGCGTCGATGTCATCACCGGTCCGGGCAATGCCTGGGTCGCCGAAGCCAAGCGGCAGGTTTACGGTGTCGTGGGAATCGACATGGTCGCGGGTCCATCCGAGATTGTCGTCCTGGCGGATGGAGCGAACGATGCGGATTGCATCGCCGCCGACCTTCTCAGTCAGGCCGAACATGATCCGACGAGCCAGTCGATCCTCATCACCAACGATCGGGCCTTCGCCGACCACGTCGCTGCGGCGGTCGAAGTGCAACTCGGCACCCTCGCCACTTCGGCGGTGGCGCGTTCCTCGTGGGAAGCGCATGGCGCGATCATTGTCGTCCCTGCTCTCGACGATGCCATACCACTCATCGATGCGCTTGCGCCCGAACATCTCCAGATCGCCACCCCTCGACCTCGCCATCTTTTTGACCGTGTCGCACATGCTGGCTCGGTCTTTCTCGGCCAGCATACGCCGGAAGCTATCGGCGACTATATCGCTGGCCCCAATCACGTCCTGCCAACAGGGCGCCGGGCGCGGTTCGCCTCAGGACTATCGGTGCTTGATTTCATGAAGCGCACCAGCGTTATCGAGCTGGACGAACGGGCTTTACGAGAACTCGGTCGTGCAGCCGTGACCCTTGCCGAGGCTGAAGGACTGCCCGCCCATGCTGCATCTGTGGGTCGCCGTCTTGAATGGAATAGCCGTTCTTACAATCGGAGTTAAGGTGCACGAACATGCGCTCTTCCCATTTGACGATGCAATATTGATGAACGCAAGTCCCTTTTGTTGCGAATGCGAATTGTTTGCGCTACGTGGGTGATGTTGAATTGGACCTTGGGCTTCTTAGAAGCAATCGAAATCAGGGATATATGCATGCGTTTTCGCTTGACGGGATTGACTGCGGCGGCTCTCGGCTCAAGCGGCTTTGGGGTAACGCCAGCTGGCGCGCAGACGATTGACCTTTCGTTCACGCTGCCGCGATTGTCGGTTGCCGAATATCATCGCCCCTATGTGGCGGTCTGGCTGGAGAAGGCGGGCAGCGCTCCCCGGACCCTCAGCATTCTCTATGATGTCGACAAGCGCAACAATGCGGGCGCCAAATGGCTGCGCGACGTGCGTCTTTGGTGGCGTGCTGCCGGACGAATGCTCAGTGTTCCTGCCGACGGCGTGAGCGGCGCAACCCGTCCGGCCGGATCGCATACGCTCAGCTTCACCGCCGGTCGGGGAGGTATGCCCGCGCTGACACCGGGGAACTATGTCCTCGTCGTCGAAGCAGCACGCGAGGCCGGTGGACGCGAAGCGGTGCGTCTGCCCTTCACCTGGTCGGGAACCCAGGCAACTGCATCGACGAGCGGCAAGTTCGAGCTTGGCCGCGTCTCACTGAACGCCCGGCGTTAAGGGGGAGCTATGCCTGTGAAGATGATCCGCACGTCGATCCTGTCGGCCCTCGCCATGGGAGCCGCGCTTGCGCCGATCGCTGTCGAGGCAGCGCCCCGGTCGTGGATGCTTCCTTCCGAGACCATGTTCGTCGGTAGCGGCGACGAATGGCTGACGGTCGATGCGGCCCTATCGACGGACCTCTATTATTTCGATCACGCCGTGCAGAATTGGGAACCGTTCGCGCTCGCGCCGGATGGCAGCAAGGTAGCGGTCGAGAACAGCGCGAAGGGCCGCCTGCGTCAGACTTTCGATGTCCATGTCGTGCAGCCCGGCACCTACAAGATCGCAATCGTTTCTGAATCGGTGAGCGGCAGCTACCTGCTGAACGGAGAACGGAAGATGCTTCCGCGCGGGACCACGCCTGCAACGCTCGCTCAAGCTGTGCCCGCCGGGGCGACCGATGTATGGAGCGCGGTCAATACGAGCCGCATCGAGACCTTTGCGACCGCTGGAGAGCCGACCACCGCGGTTTTCAAGCCGACCGGCAAGGGACTTGAGATGGTTCCGGTTACGCACCCTACCGAACTGGCGAGCGGCGAGGCTGCCACTTTCCAGTTCCTGCTTGATGGCAAGCCGGCGGCCGACCTTTCCGTGAGCGCGGTAAACGGTGGCGTTCGCTATCGCGATGGCATTCAGCAGCTTGATCTCACGACCGATGCCGAGGGCAAGGTCACGATCACTTGGCCGGACGCCGGTATGTGGTGGGTAAACGTCGCCAGCGGCGGTGGACGGAGCGCGGCCGGCCCCGGTGGTTCTGCGCCCCAAGCCAGTGCCAAGGCTGAACAGCCACTGGCTGCTGGTAATCTGCCCGGAGGCGAAGGAGCACCGCGCCCGATTGCGCCACCGCGGCCACGATCGTCTTATTCCATGACTGTCGAAGTTCTTCCGTCATAGACTCGACTGCGGCGGCGGCCCATCCGAATTGATTCGAATGTGCAAGCATTAGGGCGGTGTTACAGCGTAAATGTAGTGTTCATCATCGCGGGTCACCACATACCGTTGGTTTCCGCCGAAAATGACCTATAAACCGCCTTTGCTACGCCAGCGTAGTGACAACGGCGATCGATGACGGTCATGGAGTTCAAATCGATTGCGGAGATTCTGGCTACGTATCCGCGACCAGCATTCCGAAGGGACGGTGCAGTCTGACCGGCTTGATATTTGCTGGATCACAATGCCGATGCCCATCCGGGCACCGGCATTGCGTTTGCCTACGAGGTCGCCAACTTGGCCTTTGGCATGGGACCGATCTTCAGGCGGGCTGTCCAAGCCGTAATCGCCGGCAGCACCAGCCTGGCCTTCGGCCGCCGGCAGCATGACCGGGATGACGCCAAGCGTTTCAAGATCGTCGCGCTGGGCATCCGGCAAGCGGACCACCACCGCGAACCGCCGATCGCCCTCGAACAGGGCGATCGAGGGTTTCAAGGCAATCTCGCGCTACTTGTAGATTGAGCCAGCGGGCGCCGATGCTCATCAGGCGATGAGGAGTAATCTCCAGAACACAATAAGGTTCGTTTATCGATAAATATCCTATCCAGGGGGATGGGATGATGCGAAAGCTCATGCTAAACGCCACGCCATGACCTCTCTTGCAGACCTGCTTCAACAAAGCGCCGCCCATGCGTGGCTGTTTGTGCCTACCGCCATCTTGCTCGGCGCGCTGCACGGGCTCGAACCGGGCCATTCGAAGACGATGATGGCGGCCTTCATCATCGCGGTCAGGGGAACAGTGCGCCAGGCCGTGCTGCTGGGTTTGGCGGCGACGCTCTCCCATACGGTCGTGGTCTGGGTCGTGGCGCTCGGCGGCATGTGGCTGTTCGGCGGCCTCAACGCGGAAGCGACCGAACCCTATTTCCAGCTCGCATCCGGCGTGCTGATCGTCGTGATCGCCGCCTGGATGCTATGGCGCACCCGCCGCGAGCAGATTGCAGCCGAACACTATCACCACGATCATGGGCACCATCACGGCCACTCCCACGGCCACGGGCATAATCATCACGGCGATCACGACCACCATGAACATGAAGAATTCGAGGAAGCCGAGGAACGCGGCCTGGAGGTTGCGACCGGCGGCTTTGTCGATGCGCACGAAATGGCCCATGCAGAGGACATCCGGCGCCGCTTCGCGAACAGCAATGTCACCACCGGCCAGATCATCCTGTTCGGCCTGACCGGCGGTCTGATCCCATGCCCGGGCGCGATCACCGTGCTGCTGCTCTGCCTCCAGCTCCAGCGGCTCGCGCTGGGCGCCGTGCTGGTGTTGTGCTTTAGCATCGGGCTTGCCATCACCATGGTCGCGTCGGGCGTCATCGCCGCGATCAGCGTCAAGCAGGTGACGAAGCGCTGGAGCGGTTTTGGCGAGATCGTCCGCAAGGCGCCCTATGTTTCGGGTGGGGTCATCCTGATCGTCGGCCTCTATGTCGCCGTTCACGGATGGATCGCGCTACCGCATTGAGCAGGACATTTGCATGAGCCATGCCGCCAATCCCGATCTTCTCAACCGCCTGAAGCGCGCGCAGGGCCATCTCGCCAAGATCGTCGAAATGGTTGCCGAAGGCCGGGACGGCCTCCAGATCGCGCAGCAGATGCAGGCGGTGGTCGCTGCGCTCGACAAGACCAAGACACTGCTGGTCAGCGATCATATCGAACATCATCTGGAGGAACTGGTCGGGCCGTTGCCCAAGGCGACGCGCGACGAACTGGCTAAGCTGGGTGAACTGGCCAAATATCTCTGACGCCGCCGTGCTTCAGCGCTGGGGCTGCGCGAGATTCAGTTTGAGCGCCCAGATCGCGGCGGGATGACCATGGGCCGGAACCGCCACGAACAATCGGTCCAGCTCCGGCACATAGAGCCCGGTGCGTGCGCCGCCAGCAGTTTGCGCCCACGCGCTCTGTCCATCGGCGCCGATCACATCGACATGGCCGGCGCCGCAGACCAGCAGGATATGATCGCGCACCAGGAATAGATCGTCGGCATCACCGCAAGCTGATCCGAGGGAGAGCGTTTGGCCGCTCGCTGTATCGATCGTCGCCAGCGCCGCCGGGAGCCGATAGGCGATCACGATCCGGTTGCCTGACGGCTCGACCGCCATCGGGAAGTTAAGCCGGTGCAGTCCGGTCGGCCAGCGTGCCAGTTGTTTTCCCTGGTCGATGTCGGCCGCGATCACCGAGCCGTCATCGGGGATATTGATATAGGCGCGCGATCCGGACAGCCGAAACCCCTCCGGATGGCCGGGCAGCGCCAATCGGGCGAGAACCGTGTGACGGACGGGATCGATCGTGGCGAGGCCGCCCTTGCCATAGCCGACGATGACATGGCCGTTGCGCGGATCGACCCGCACATTGTCGGCATCGTCCTCAAGCGCGATCCGCGCCCGCTCGTGAAGCTCTGTGTCATAGAAGCGGACCGAGCCGTCACCGCAGGCGACCACCAATTCGTGGGTCGCCGGAAGCCAGGCGACGCCCTGCGGTTCGCCAAGGCCGGCGATGCGGCCGATGACCTTGCCGGCCTCAAGATCGACCTCATCGACCGTGCCGTTGGCGATCTCGGCAACGAACAGCCGATGGTCCGCCAGATCGACCGCCAGATGGTCGATGCGCCCCCTGGTGTCGGGGAGCGAGATCGTTCGCTCCAGCACGAGAGGGGAGTGCGGATCGGTCGGTTGTGCCTGGCTGCACCCCGGCAGCGCCAGCAGCAGTGCCGCTGCACATCCCCTCCAGGGTTTCATCGCTGCGCCCTAGTTCGCCGCGACCGCGACATGGCTGAGCGCGGCGGTCAACCCGCGCGCGAGCTTCTGCGCGTCGTCATTGGCCCAGAAGTGCATGAAGAACAGGCGCGGCTCGTCGTCGAGCATGTGGTTGTGGAGCGCCGTCACCTCGATCCCGTTCTGCCGCAACTCGCGCAGCACCGGATTGACCTCCGACGCTGTCAGCACGAAGTCGCCGGTGATCGCCGCCTTGCCGCCGCCGGTTGGCTGGAAGTTGATGGCGATGGCCGCGCCCATCGCGGGCGGTAACGCCATCCCACCATCGCGCGGTGCCTCGGCACGGGGAATGCCGAATGCATAGACGCCGCCGCCGATCTTGCCCTTGTGGCCCATGATGCGGTCGAGCGCGGCGGTGTCGAGGTCGATCGTCTCCGGCGCGGCGGGGCTTGCCGCCGGAGGCGCGGACAAGGGCGTGCCGCTCAGCGCCAGCGCATCGTGCAGCACCTTGGCGAGTTGCGCCGGATCGCCATGCCCGGCGATGTGCATATACATGGTGTGGGGTGTGTTCCGCAGCAGATGGTTGTGGAGCGCGGTGATCTCGATTCCGCCGGCGACAAGCTTGGCCATCACCGGATTCACTTCGGTATCGGTGAGCACCAGATCGCCCATGACCATCGCCTGACCCCCGCCATGCGGTACGAACGCCAGCCAGGAGCCGAGCGCCAGCGCCGGTTTCAAGGTCACGCCGTCGAGCACCACATGCAGGTCGCTGCGCGGCAGGCCGATGCGATAGACACCGCCCGGCATCTCGGCGCCCGGTTTGCCGATGGCGGTGGCGACCGCCTGTTCCCAGGGTTCAGCCGCCAATGCGGGCGAACTCAGAGCGAGAAGCCCCAACAGGCCGAACGTGGTGATACGCTTCATCATGATCTCCTTGAGCAGCAGCGGGATCATTGGACCACGCCTGACAGATAGAGGGCCGCACCGATCGCGGAACTTGCCGCGAGGACCGGGATCATCCCGACCTTGAACCGGAACACGGCTATCGCGGCGCCGGCGGCCAGCAGCGCCGCCGGGAGGTAAAGCGAGGTCAGAACCGGGAAGTCGAAGGCGAACCGCGCGACCCGGACCACCCGCACGTCCTGGAACAAGGTGTGGATCGCAAACCAGACGGCAAGGTTGAGGATCACGCCCACGACGGCCGCCGTGATCGCGCTGAGTGCGGCCGAGAGCGTCCGGTTGCCGCGCAACTGCTCGACGAACGGCGCACCCGCGAAGATCCACAGGAAGCAGGGCATGAACGTCACCCATGTCGTCAGGATCGCGCCCAGCGTGGCCGCGACCAATTGCGGCAATGCGCCCGCATCGCGAAACGCCGCGAGGAAGCCGACGAACTGCGTGACCATGATCAGCGGCCCCGGCGTCGTCTCGGCCAGGCCAAGGCCGTCGAGCATCTCGCCGGGCCTGAGCCAATGATAGGTGCCTACCGCTTCCTGCGCGACATAAGCCAGCACGGCATAAGCGCCGCCGAATGTAACCATCGCCATCTGGCTGAAGAAGGTTGCGATGCGCGTGAACACGTCATCGGGGCCGAGAAGCACCAGCAGCGCGATGACCGGCGCGAGCCAAAGGAACAGGAATGTCCCGGAAATCTTGAGCGACCAGCCAAGGTTGGGCTTGGCATGATCCGGCAGGCTTTCGCCGAGCGCGGTATCGCGGTCATGGACGACATTCCCGCCCGCGCTCCCATGTCCGCCGCCGCCCTTGAAGGCCGACAAGCCCAGCCGTCCGCCGACATAGCCGCCGATGCCCGCCGCTAGGACGATCAGCGGAAAAGGCGCATTGAGGAAAAAGATCGCGACAAAGGCGGCCGCCGCGATCCCGCGCATGACGTTGTTCTTGAGAGCACGCGATCCGACCCGCACCACCGCCTGGATCACCACCGCGAGGACCGCCGCCTTCAAGCCGAAGAACAACCCGGTGATCAGCGGCACATGGCCGAGCAGCACATAGAGATAACTGAGGCCCAGGATTGCGAGGAAGCCGGGCAGCACGAACAGTCCGCCTGCGACCAGACCGCCCTTGGTCTTGTGAAGCAGCCAGCCGATATAGGCGGCAAGCTGCTGCGCTTCGGGGCCGGGCAGCAACATGCAATAGTTGAGCGCGTGCAGAAAGCGCTCCTCACCGATCCAGTGCTTCTCCTCGACGAGGATGCGGTGCATTACCGCGATCTGGCCAGCGGGGCCGCCGAAGCTCAGCGATGCGATCCGCGCCCAGACGCGCACGGCTTCACCAAATGTGATGCCGTGATCCGGCGTGCCTGCTTCGCTGCCTACGGGCAGTTCCGTCACCGCGCCGCTCATGGCCGCACCTGCGCTTTGGCGCGGGCTTTCGCGGGCTGGTGCGAGACCCAATTATGGGTTTCGTCGGTCGCGTCGCGGCACCAGCGATAGAAGGCGTCGTAGAGGAGCATCCCGGCCTCGAGCTGTTCCTGATCGTCGGCATACATGCGCGACAGGCCGAGCGAGGCGGCAAGCAACCCGTCCGCTTCGGGCACGAGGTCGGGGCGGCCGGTATCGGCACCGCGCACGATCGGCGCGAGGCGTTTGAGTGACTCATGACCGCTGAGGCCGAATGCCTCGACCATGACGTCGAAGGTGCATAGCTCACCCCGATGGCTCCAAGTGACGCCTTCGCCTTCGATGTCGAAGGGAGCGGCGCCAAAGCGCTCGGCGACGCCCTGAACCTCGGAGGGCGCCACGAACAGGAAGATCGCGCTCGGATCGATGAAGCGGCGGATCAGCCACGGGCAGGCGATCCGGTCCACCTTGGGGCGACCGCGCGTCACCCAGACGGTCCGTCCCTCGGCATCGCGGGGCGGCAGCACGGTGTTCGGCACCATTGGAAGACCAGAGTTCGCCCATCCGGCCACACCGCCCTCCAGCGCCTCCGCTGACACGCCGTCGTGGCGCAGCCGGGCGGCGACGCCTTGGCTCAGCGATCCACCGTCCCGACAAGCAACAACGACCGACTGGCCGTGGAATGCTCGTGCCCAGGCGCTGACATCGCTGGCGGACCTTCGCAACGATCCAGGGATCAGCAGCGGTTCGGCCGAGAATTCCTCCTCGGGTCGAACGTCGATCAAAACAGGCCCGGTCGGAATACCGACCAAGCGAACGAGTTTATCCGGTGAGATCGTGTTGAGAACAGACATGATGCGTCCTTGTTGAAAGTAGGACGCGATTCTTGAGCCTGTCGCCTCGTGGGGAGACCGCGATCCCCATATTCAAATCATGGCAAATGCCGCATGGACGGTCAATCCTTTCGATGTGATGGTTTGCCGCAGGGTGATCGTTCCTCGACGGATGAGTAAAACGGTTCCTTTAGGTCATAGCGCTGGGGGCAATCCGGGGACGAAGGAAGGCGATCATTTGCGTTAAATGGCGGCTCTAGGGTAGTAGAAGCGGCGATTCATATTCATCGCTTTCGTCCGCCTTGGGGCACCAGTGCACCTTCCCAAAACGTTGCAAATCCTCGATTTTATGCGGGTTTCGGGCTATACTGCCCCTAACTGGAATCTCGTTTTGTTCCGAGTGATGTCACCAAGTCTCGAAAAATAGGGGGCAAATCTGGGGGCAACGAGCAGGGAAGAAAGGCGTTGCCCCCAAATGTCCCTGAAAGCCGCAGAAATCCGTGGGTTTCAGCCAGCTGATACCCCCTACCGCAAAACGGATCAAAATGGACTGTATTTGGAGATTCGGCCTAACGGTTCGAAACTCTGGTACTGCAAATTTCGGATCCAGGGGATCGAGAAGCGGTTGTCGCTCGGGCACCGGATCGATCGCATAGACGACATGCGCGCCCATCACGAAGGCGCTGTCCACCGCCATCAGCCCGATCGGCCCGCATCCGATCACCGCGACGCTGCTGCCCGGCACGATATCGGCATTGCGCGCGCCGAACCACGCAGTCGCGAGTGCGTCGGTCATCAGCAATGCCTGTTCTTCGGTCACGCCATCGGGGATCGGCACCGCGTTGACGTCCGCGGCTGGCACGCGCACCGCCTCGGCCTGCGATCCCTGCAGTTTTGCGGACAGGCCATAGCAGCCCGCCATGCCATTCTCACACAGGTTGACCACGCCCGATAGGCAGGCGCGGCATGATCCGCAGCCGACGGCGGCAGGGATCATCACCTTGTCGCCCACCTTGAGTCGCGACACGCCGCGTCCGGTTTCGACGACCTCGCCCACCGCCTCATGCCCGACGCAGAAGCCGATATCCTCCGAAAAGCCGTGACCGTGATAGATGTGGAGATCGCTGCCGCAGATCGCGCAGGCCGAGACCTTCACGATCGCATCGCGGTCCGATTGCGGCACCGGATCGTCCATGCTCTCGTAGCGGATATCGTGCGCGCCATAATAGCGAAGAGCCTTCATGACCTTGCCTCCCCCTGGTGTTCAGCGCCGGTTCGCGGCGACATATTCGGCGATCTTCTGCTTGCCGAGCTGTGACATATGCACCTCTTCCGGCCCGTCGGTAATCCGGACATAGCGGTTGAGCGTGAAGAAATAGGCGATCGGCGTGTCCTCGCTGACCCCCATGCCGCCATGCGCCTGGATCGCGCGGTCGGCGACGGTCTGCGCCATGGTCGGCGCGACCACCTTGATCGCGGCGATCAGGTCCTTCGCCTGCTTGTTGCCATGGCGGTCCATCGCGTCGGCGGCCTTGAGGGTCAGCAACCGCGCCATCTCGATCTCGCAGAAGCTGCGCGCGACATCCTGCCGGATGCTGCTCTGGTCGCCGAGCTTCCGGCCGAAGGCGACGCGGCTGTCGACGCGGCACGCCATATGTTCGAGCGCGCGCTGCGCTTGGCCGATCGAGCGCATGCAATGGTGGATGCGGCCCGGCCCCAACCGTCCCTGCGCGATCTCGAACCCGCGGCCCTCGCCCAGGATCAGATTCTCCTTCGGCACGCGGACATTGTCGAAGCGGAGCTCGGATTCGCCGCCGGGCGAGTTGTACGACCCGAAGACGGTCTGGTGGCGGACGATCGTCACGCCGGGCGTGTCGCGGGGGACGAGGATCTGCGAATGCTGCGCATGGCGCGGCGCGTCGAAATCGGTCTTGCCCATCACGATGAAGATCTCGCAGCGCGGGTGCATCGCATTCGATATCCACCATTTGCGGCCGTTGATGACATAGTCGTCGCCATCAGGGATGATCGACAGCTCGAGATTGGTGGCGTCGGACGATGCCACCTGCGGCTCGGTCATCACATAGGCCGAGCGGATCTCGCCGTTGAGCAGCGGCTTCAGCCATTTCTCCTGCTGTTCGGGCGAACCGAACTTGGCGAGCACCTCCATGTTGCCGGTATCGGGCGCCGAACAGTTGAACACCTGGCTCGACCAGGGAACGCGGCCCATCAATTCGGCGAGCGGCGCATATTCGAGATTGGTGAGGCCCGGGGAGAATTCGCCATATTCGTGCGGCAGGAACAGGTTCCACAGGCCCTGGGCTCGCGCCTTGTCCTTCAGCGCCTCCATCCCCGGCCATTCCTGCCAGCGGTTGTTCTGGTCGTGGACAAAGTCGTAATAGGCCTGCTCGTTCGGATAGATATGTTCGTCCATGAACGCCTCGATCTTCGCGATCAGCCCGGCGACCTTGTCGCTATATTCGAAATCCATCTGTCTGCCTTTCGTTACAGGGAGAGCCCGCCATCGACGATGAGCGTGTGGCCGGTGACATAGGAAGCGAGCGGCGATGCCAGGAAGATCGCGGCGCCCGCCATGTCCTCGGGCGTGCCCATCCGCCGCTGCGGGATCTGCGCGAGCGCGCCTTGCAGCCGCTCGGCGTTCTGTGTGGTCACCTTGGTCAGCTTGGTATCGACCAGCCCGGGGGCGAGACCGTTGACGCGGATGCCATCTGCCGCAAAGGCCTGACCCAGCGTCTTGGTGAGGCTGATCGCCCCCGCCTTGGATGCCGCATAAGCGGGATTGCCGATATTGGCCTTCAGCCCCGAAATCGAGCTGACGATGACGATCGATCCGCTTGCCTGCGACAATTGCGCGCGGAACTTGCGCGAAATGTGCATCAGGCTGTCGAGATTGACCGCCATCACCCGGTCCCAGCCTTCGCGCTCGAACTCGCCACGCCGATAGACCACGGTGCCCTGGCACAGGATCAGCACATCCAGGCTATCGAATGGCAGATCCGCCGCCTCGATCGCATCGGGATTACCGACATCGACACCGGTGTAGCCAAGGCCGGTCAGGTCCGATCCGTCCGCCGGATCGTAATCGCTGGCCGAAGCGCGCGTGCCCCAGACATGCACCTCGCCGCCGCGCGCGCGAAAGGCTTGCGCGATGCCGTTGCCGATGCCGCTCGACCCGCCGACGACCAGCACCTTCCGGCCCGTGAAATCGGTATCGTCTATCATGGCTTTTCCCTTCATCTGATGCGGCGCAGCGCGCGTTCGAACAGGTCGAGCGTGTGGGCGTGCAGGCGATCGCCGGTTTCCTTCGGCGCCTTGCCGGCGCAGGCGCGCGCGTGCGTGCCCTCCAGGATGATCCCGAGCTTGAAACAGGCGAGCACGACGTACCAGTCGAGCGCCGACAGTTCGCGCCCGCTGGCTGCGGCATAATGCGCCACCAGTTCGTCGGGGCTTGCAAATCCCTCCCATGGCGTGATGGCGACATCGGTGGCGCGCGGCACATCGTCCTCGGGCCAGGTCGCGAGCAGCCAGCCAAGGTCGAGCAGCGGATCGCCGATCGTACTCAGTTCCCAGTCGACCACCGCCGCCAGGTCCCCGCTGTCGGGACGCACCATCACATTGGCCAGGTGAAAATCGCCATGGATGATTCCGGGGTGGAAATCCGCAGGTCGATGTGCATCGAGCCAGTGGGCGACCTGATCGACGCCGGGGATTGCGCCGGGGCCGGGCCAGCCGGGCAGGTCGGCATAGCCCGCAAGCTGCGCCTTCCAGCGCCCGACCTGCCGCTCGAGATAATTGTCGGGCTTGCCGAACCCGTCGAGCCCGACCGCCCGATAATCGATCGCGCCGAGCGCCGCGATCGCCTCGACCATCGACAGCCCGATCCGGTGGCGTGCGGCAGCGTCGTTCGCGTGGAAATCCGGCAGGCCCTGGGTCGGGTTGAAGCCGTCGACCGGTTCCATCAGGTAGAAGGCGACACCCAGGACCTGATCGTCGGCGCAGGCGGCGATCAATCGCGGATGGGGCACGGCACTGCCGTCGAGCGCGGCCAGAACGCGCGCCTCGCGCCGCATCGTGTCGTTGGAACTGGCGCGCGGCACCGGCGGGGGCCTTCGCAGTACATAGGCCGCTTCACCCCGGCGAAAACGCATCAGGATGTTCTGCGTCCCGCCCGACAGCAGCCGCGCTTCGGCAATCGGTCCAGTACCGACGCCTTGGGCGTCCATCCAGCCTTCCAGCGCCGCGAGGTTTATCCCCTCGATCATCCGCCACCTCTCTTTTATCCATATGGATAAATGCATTTGACGCGCCGAGCTGTCAATGGCAAATCCAGGCCATGGCCCGTGACCCGTCGACCGCGCAATCGCCAGCGCCGCAGCATCTGAAGGAAGTGGCGCTCAAGCTTTTTGCCGAACGCGGGATCGATGGCGTCACCGTGCGGCAGATTGCCGAGGCGGCAGGGCAGAAGAACCATGCCGCGATCACCTATCATTTCGGGTCGAAAGAGGCGCTGATCCGGCAGCTTGTGATCGATGGCGCGCAAGCGATCGATGCGCGCCGCAATGCTGCGTTGGACCGTGCCACGGCCGCGGGCGGCCCGCACAGCGTGCTCGAGGTGATGGAGATTCTGGTCGAGACCTCGATCGATCCCGATCCGCCGTCCTGGGGAGAATGCTACAACCGCTTCGTGGTCGGGCTCCAGCTATCGAACCGCGCGCTGTTCATGGACGCGCTCGAGGGGCGCTGGAACTCGGGCTATCAGCGCTGTCTGGAAGAGGTTCGACGGCTGATGGCGCATTGCCCAGGCGACCTGCTCAACCAGCGCCTCGTCTTCATGGGCGGGGCGATCGGCGGAATATTGGCGGGGCGCGAAACCGAGCTGTCGGACCGCTCGCGCGAACACCCGATGTGGTCGCATCCCGAAACGCTGCCCCGCGTCGCGCGGGCGCTGGCATCGATTATCGAAGGTTGAGCCAGCCAGCGGCGCGGGCACTTCGCTCCGCCTGCGCATCCATCGCTCCGTCTTTCGCCATCTCCTGCGCGACGGCAAGAATGTCCGCGTCGCTGCCTGCCTGCCGGTATTCGCGGTCCGATTCCCGCGATCCGGCGAAGCGCCGCGTCACTTTCCAGCCCTTGCCGTCGCGACAGGCGATGCCGCCATCGGCGGTGCTGCGCCATGCGCGACAGACCGAACCATCGCTGGCCTGGAAACTGAGCAGAATGCGCGGATCGGCGTTGGTCGGCTGCTCCGCCACAAGCCGGGACTCGAGCACGGTCGCGAGCGCGCTATCCGCATAACCTGCTGGCTGCGAACCCTGCCAGGGCTGCCAGATCGCGAGCACCAGCGATGCCGCCAGGGCGGGGCCTGCCACCGGCAACCAGCGCCGCACCATCGGGGCAAGACTGCGTCTGGCACGCGCCTGCGCGAAGCTCACGACCTCGCCCGAGCCTGTCTCGGCATGCGCGGATTGCGCGATCAGGGTCAGCAGCCGATCGGGTACCGGTTCTGCGGCGATGGGCGCATAGCGGGCCGTCAGCAGGCTCTTGAGCCTGCGATGCCGATCGAGCTGCGCTGCCAGTTCGGGATCGGCGGCGATCGCGGCTCCCACCCGACGCCTCTCGTCAGCGCCTAGCTCGCCATCGGCAAAGGCGGCGATCAATTCGGGCGTCACGGTCATGCCGCATCCTCCAGCAGGTCCATCAGGGCATCGCGACCACGCACCAGGCGCGAATTGAGCGTGCCGACAGGACAGCCGACAATCTCGGCCGCCTCCTTGTAGGAACAGCCTTCGACCATCACCAGCAGGACCGCTTCACGCTGTTCGTCGGGAAGGCGCAGCATGGCCCGGTCGATCATCGCGAGTTCGACCGTCGCCTCCTGGCCGCCTTCGGCCCCGATGGCGAGGCCTGCCTCATCGGGCACGAAGGTTTCGCGGCGGCGCCGGGTGGCGCGGATTTCGTCGATGAACAGGTTGCGCATGATCTTGTATATCCAGCTGTCGAGGCGCGTTCCCGGCTGCCACTGGTCGCGACGCGCCAGCGCCCGTTCGATCGCCATCTGGCACAGATCGTCGGCATCCGCCGATGCCCCGGTCAGGCCATAGGCGAACCGCCGCATTCGCGGCAGCAGGTCGACGAGCAGGGTCTCGAACGTTTGTGTCAGGGTCCAGGCCTTTCTGATGGATGAAACGGCTGGCCTCGTGCGTTTCATCCATGGTTAAGCGAAAAAATCGGACGGAAAAGAAATGCGCATCCCCGCCATGATCCTGAGCATGCTGACCTGCGGCGCGCTGCTTGCGGCAACACCGCTGTTTGCGCAGTTGCAAACGCCGCTGGGCAATGTCGGGTTGCCTGGCATCGGGCGCGGGGTCGGTGACCTTCTCGACACGGCCGGAAATGGGATCGACGGACTGGGCAGGCTGGCCCAGCGCGAGGCTGACCGATTGCTGCAGTTGCGCGACAGGCGATTGACCCAGCTGCTGCGGCAGAACCGCGATCTGGTCGAAACTGACATGCGCGGCGATCTGGCGCGGCGGGGCGAGATCCTGGTCACCGGTCCGACCGAAAGCGCGACGGATGCCCTCCGGCGCGCGGGCTTTTCGGTGATCGCCGAGGAACAGGTCGAGGGCCTCGACCTCGCGATCGTGCGGCTGCGCGTTCCAGCTGGTCTCAGCCTCGCCAGGGCCGAAGCGCTGGCGCGGAAGGCTGCGCCCGAGGCCGAAATCGCGGTGGACAATCTGCACTGGCAATCGGGTTCGCTCGGCCGACAGAGCTCGGCTCTGCCCAGCTCCGCGCTCCTGGCGGCAACCGCAGGATCGCCGGTCGATACGCCCATCGGCATCATTGATGGTGCACCGGGGCCATCCTTTCGTCCGATAGCCATCAAGGGCTTTGCCAAGGGGGCACCGCTGGCCTCCGATCATGGCAGCGCGATCGTCAGCCTGCTGCGCAATGAAGGCGCAGGCCGGCTATGGGTGGCGGATGTCTATGGCAGCGATCCCGCTGGGGGCAACGCGCTGGCCATCGTCCGGGCACTCGGCTGGCTGGCGAGCAGTGGCTGCAAGCTGGTCACGATCAGCCTGGTCGGCCCGCGCAATGCCGTGCTCGAACGCGCGATCCGGCAGGCGCAGCGACGCGGCATCGTCATCGTTGCAGCGGTGGGCAATGACGGGCCGGCTGCGCCGCCTGCCTATCCCGCATCCTATGACGCTGTCGTGGCGGTGACCGGGGTGGATCGGAAGGGACGCGCGCTGATCGAGGCGGGGCGGGCGCTGCATGTCGACTATGCGGCGCCCGGGGCAGAGGTTCACGCGATAAATGCCAGGGGCAGGCCGGTCAGCCTGCGCGGTACATCTTTCGCCACGCCGCTGGTCGCCATCAGACTTGCCGAT
Source organism: Blastomonas sp. CCH9-A1 (assembly GCF_001557175.1). NCBI lineage: Bacteria > Pseudomonadati > Pseudomonadota > Alphaproteobacteria > Sphingomonadales > Blastomonadaceae > Blastomonas > Blastomonas sp. CCH9-A1. The sequence goes on along the minus strand of NZ_LSHM01000012.1, from coordinate 20,853 downwards.
GCGCTGGCCAGGGGCGGCGACTGGCAGGCGAGGCTTGATCGGGAAGCGCGCGATCTGGGGCCCAGGGGTGAAGACAAGCGTTTCGGGCGCGGCTTGTTGTGCGAACAATGCGCCTGCAAGCCGTGAACTTTCCGGCGAAGCCATGAATTAAACCGGCCAGGCGAAGCGTTGTCCTTTCAGACGGGCAGGCAGTGATGCCCGCGTTCAAGCTGAAAGGAACCCATCATGAAGAAGATTCTGATTGCCGCCGCGACGGTCGCGTTGATCCCGGCTGCCGCCCAGGCGCAACTGCTCGGCGGTGGCGGACTTGGCGGCGCATTGGGTGGCACTCTGGGCGGTACATTGGGCGAAACGCTCGGGGGAGGGATCGAACGCCCGGTCGGCGGCACGCTCGAGCGGACTACGCGCACCGTACGCGGTTCGGCCGAAGCCAATGGCTCGACCACCGGCACGCAATCGGTCGATGCGCGGCGCGGCACCGTCTCGGCTCAACGCAGCGCGAACGGCTCGGTCCTCGCCTCGAGCGCCAGCCTGGCCGATATCGTGGTGCCGCCCGCCGACACGATGACCGAGGCGCAAGGCTCCGGCACGGCGAGCGGCCAGGGCAGCGCGCAGGCCCAGCTGATCGGCATGGACGCCCTGACCGACGCGGTTGCCCCCATCGCGCAGGGAACGCGCGCCCGCGCTGGCGAGGCTGTCTCAAGCGTGCGTGGGGTCACAATGCCTGCCGGAGCGACCGCGGCGGGAAGTGGCGCGGGCGCTGCAAGCGGATCGCTGCTGGCCAGTCCGCTGGCCGTTGCGGGCAGCGCGGCGGCGGCTGGTGACGGTGCTGCGATGGTCAGCCGCGGCATGCCGGTCACGCTGGCCGACGGATCATCGCTCGGCAAGGTGAAGGACGTCGTCGCGAACAGCCGGGGCGCGGTCGAGCAGATCGTGGTGAAACAGGGCAATGTCACACGCTCGCTGCCGGCCGGCATGTTCTCGGCCTCTGGCAATGCGCTGGTGCTGGCCGAGACCGGCAGCACAGCCGCTGCGCCAGAAGCGGCGGAGCCTTCGGAATGATCGGCTTGTCTTGAAGCCGAGTCCAGCTGCGGTGTGCTGCTCGCTGCCTGTGCGGGCAGCAAACCGCGGCCTCCTCAAGGCGGACACTCTCCCGGCGTCCGCCTTCCTTTATCTGAACGGCCGCCGCTCGGTGCTCCGCCGAAAGAATGTGCATCATTAACGGATTAAACCGGATGTACCGATCGTTTCCCTTTTGACCGCTTGCCATGGCGGCACTCAGCAAAGGGAGAATAGCATGATCAAATTTGTCACGACGTCGATCGCCTTTCTGGGCTTCGCAGCCGCAGCCACGGCAGCGGTCCCGATGCTGCACGAGGAACAGGTCGCCCGCGCCGAGGAATCGCGCATCATCGGCCTGCCCATTGCCGGGATCGAGAACCGCCTATGGTTCGATTATCGCATCAACGTCACCGAGGCGCAAAAGGAGCTGGGCAGCGACTTGCGCCGTGCCACCGACATCGAGGACCGCCGCGACGCCTGGGAAGAATATGCCGTCGAGCTGAAGCACGAGCGGGTGCATTATATCGAGGAAATGGCCGAACGCGGCTATCGCATGGGCAACGCGATCATCGTCGATTGATTGTTTTCAGCGGGAAGGGATCGAACACGGTGGCGATCCCTTCCCGCTGCCGCCCTGGGCCGGAATGAGGAACTGATCGACCGCTCCCGAGTTGGCTGGAGACACTTCATTCACTTACGGAATTCAGGCGTGCCCCCTATCTCCCCGCGATCGCTTACCTGCATGATCAGCCAATGACGCATGCCGAACAGGCGCAACTCGACGCCGCCCGCATTGCCGCCGCGATCGACGGAAGCGATGCAAATACCGATCCGTTCATCGCCGCCGTGCGGGCCACGCGCATGCCCATGGTCATCACCGATCCTCGCCAGCCCGACAATCCGATCGTGTTCGTCAATGATGCATTCTGTCGGCTTGCAGGATACGAGCGAGACGAAATCATCGGGCGCAATTGCCGCTTTCTGCAGGGCGCGGACACGGATCGAGACGCGGTCGCGCGACTGCGTCAAGCGCTAGAGGATGTTCGGCCGATCGAGCTGGATCTGCTCAACTATCGCAAGGATGGCGAACCTTTCTGGAACCGGTTGCTGATTGCGCCCGTAAGGGATGCCGCCGGCGAGCTTGCCTATTTCTTCGCCAGCCAGCTCGACGTGACGCTCGAGCGCGAGCGGCTGGCCAATCTTGAAAGCAGCAATGCGGCGTTGGTCTCCGAACTCGCGGGCCGCCTGCGCGAGCAGAAGGCGAGCGACGCCGAACTGCGCTTCACGCTGGAAGCGGGAAGGTTTGGCGCCTGGAGCCTGACATCGCCTGAAATGACACTGGAGACCTCGCCGGCCTGCCGCGTCAATTTCGGATTTCGGGATGATCAACCGCTCAGCTATGATGATCTTCTAGCCGCAGTGCACGCCGATGACCGCGAGCTCGTGCGCCAGAGCCTGGCCTCCAGCATCGAGCGGCGCATGGATTGCGATATCGAGTGCAAGGTTCAGACGCCGCAGGGCGAGATTCGCTGGGTAGCCTTGCGCGGAAGGCCGGCTGTGCATTCCGATGGCCGCCATGCAAAGCTCACCGGCATTTCGCTCGACATCACTGACAGGGTGCGGGCCGAGCGGATGCGCCAAGGGCTGATCGCGCTGTCGGACGCATTTCGCGACCTCGACAATGGCGCCGATATCTCGTTCGCGGCAGCGCAGATCCTGGGCGAGACGCTGGATGTCGATCGGGCTGGCTATGGGACGGTCGATCCGGTGGCCGAAACGATTACCATCGAGAAGGACTGGAACGCGCCAGGCGTCACCAGCCTGGCAGGTACGCTCAATTTTCGCGACTATGGCAGCTATATCGAGGACCTGGTCAGGGGAGAGACGGTCTGGTTCGAGAATGCGGAGACCGATCCGCGCACCATTGCCACCGCCGAAGCACTGAAGGCGATCACCGCCCAGGCGGTCGTCAACATGCCGGTGATGGAGCAGGGCGCGATGGTTGCGCTCTTCTATCTGAACCATGGCACGCCGCGCTGCTGGCGCGAAGACGAGATCGATTTCGTACGCGAGGTGGCCGATCGCACGCGCATTGCCGTCGAGCGGCGACGGGCGGAGCTTGCCTTGCGGGTCGCCAATGACCGGCTGACCTTTCTCGACTCCGTCGGACGCGCCGCGACGGAGGCGGGCGACGCGGATGCAGTCATGGCCATCACCACCAGGATGGTGGGCGAGCACATGCGCGTCACAAGCTGTGCCTATGCGGACATGGACGAGGACCAGGACGGGTTCACCATCCGCGGCGACTGGGCGGCACCGGGGCTGGAGAGCATCATTGGGCGCTATAGCCTTGCGCTGTTCGGCAAGCGCGCCGTGCAGGAACTGCGCGCTGGGCGACCTTTGGTCATCCAGGACATCGTTGCCGAGCTTGCGCCTCAGGAAGCGGCGACCTTCCAGCAGATCGGGATCGGCGCGACCATCTGCATGCCGCTGATCCGCGAGGGGCGGCTGGTCGCTTTGATGGCCATCCATGACGGGGCACCGCGGGCGTGGACCGAGGACGAGCTTGCGCTGATCCGCGACGTTGCCGACCGGTCATGGGCCCATATCGAGCGCGCCCGGGCCGAAGCCGAGCTTCGCGATCTCAATGTCACGCTCGAGGCGCGGGTTGAAGAGCGCACCGGGCAGTTGCTGCGGACCGAGGAGGCGTTGCGTCAGGCGCAAAAGATGGAGGCAGTGGGGCAGCTGACCGGAGGGCTTGCGCACGACTTCAACAATCTGCTCGCGGCGATCGGCGGCAGCCTTGAAATGATTCAGGCGCGCATCGCTCAGGGGCGGCTCGATACGCTCGATCGCTACGCTCATGCAGCGCAGGGGGCCGTAAAGCGCGCCGCGGCCCTGACCCATCGATTGCTTGCCTTTTCGCGGCGTCAGACGCTCGACCCCAAGACAGTCGATGTCAATCGGCTGGTATCGGGCATGGAAGAGCTCGTGCGGCGTACCGTCGGCCCGCAGGTGCAGCTTGAAATTGTAGAGGCCAGCAGCTTGTGGACGACCCATATCGATGCGCACCAGCTCGAAAACGCGCTGCTCAATCTGTGTATCAATGCGCGCGATGCGATGCCTGAGGGCGGTCGGCTGACCATCGAGACCGCGAACAAGTGGTTCGACGATCGATCTGCCGCTGAGCAGGACATGAAACCGGGTCAGTATATCTCGCTATGTGTCACCGATACCGGGACGGGAATGACGCGCGCGGCTTTTCGCCTGTCACCGCCAACAACATCCGGCTCGAAGGCCTGTATTTCGATCGCCCCGCCGCGTTCACCGACCGGCTGGTGCAGAGTAATGTCGTGCGCGTCGGCCTGACCGCGCAGAACTATCTCTTCCCGGCACCGACGGGAATTGTCGACTACAAGATACGTCCTGCGGGCAACGATCTGGTTGTCAGCACGATGCTAGGCCTCAACAGCTGGGGCGGCGGCAGGCTGGAGATCGATACGCAAATCCCGGTGATTAAGGACCGACTGAGCCTGGTCGCGGGGGCTGCCGGGTTCGTCGACGAGCTCGCGCCGGGCAACCAGTCGTTCTTCGGCTCCTATGCGCTTGCGGCGCGCTGGAAGCCGGGGCGCAATATCGAGGTGATCCCGTTCTGGAGCCGGATCGACCTGTACAATCGCGAGGCCGCGCCGCTCTACACGCCCGAGGGCGCGTTCCTGCCGCCCCGGATCGAGCGCCGGAAATTCCCCGGCCCCGAATGGGCTGACCAGCGCAACACGGTGCAGCATTATGGCGCGCTGACGAAGGCGGGGCTGGGCAATGGCTGGGATCTGGCGGCGGGCCTGTTCCGCTCGACTTCCGACAGCGCGACCAATTTCGCGACCAATTTCACCGCGCTCCGCCCCGATGGCACCGCTGTCCGCCGCATCACCAGCGACCCCCCGCTCTCGCTCGCCGGCACCAGCGGCGAGCTTCGGATCAGCAAGAGCTTCGCCGAAGGCCCGCGCCGCCACACGCTGCATGCGGCGCTGCGCGGGCGCGAGCGGGTGAGCCGCTATGGGGGAGGGGCGTCGATCAGCTATGCGCGCGCGCCGGTCGAGCAGGTGCTCGATGCGCCCGAGCCCGATTTCCGCTTCAACCCCCAGACCGACGAGACGGTGCGCCAGGCGATTGCGGGGATTGCCTATGACGGGCGCTGGCAGGGCGTCGGCGGGCTGAGCGTCGGCCTGCAGCACACCTGGTATCGCAAGCGCGTCGATCGCCCCGGCGCGGCGCTGGCAAAGACCGATGACGAGGCCTGGCTGCCCAATGTCACCGCCTCTGTCGAGGCGACGAAACGGCTCGCCTTTTACGGCGGCTATACCAGGGGGCTCGAGGAAAGCGGCATCGCGCCCGACAATGCCGCCAACCGGACCGAGGCGCTGCCCGCGATCCTCACCAGCCAGGTCGATGCCGGGCTGCGCTGGAAGATCCCCGGCGGCATGAGCCTGGTCGCGGGGCTGTTCGATGTCCGCAAACCCTATTTCGCTGCCGATAGCGCGAATGTCTTACGCGAGCTGGGCGACGTGCGCCATCGCGGGGTCGAGCTGTCGGCGACCGGGACGCTCGTGCGCCGGCTCACGGTGGTGGCTGGCGCGGTGCTGATGAAACCGCGCGTCACCGGCGAGGCGGTCGAGCAGGGGCGCGTCGGGCGCCGGCCGCTCGGCCAGCCCTCGCGCATCCTGACGCTGGCGACGCAATATGAGGTGCCGGGGCTCGACGGCGTGCAGCTGACGCTTAATGTCACGCATCGCGGTACCCGCGCCGCCGATACGCGCAACCTTGTCTTCCTGCCTGCCCGGACAATCATCGATGCGGGCTTCCGCTGGCGCTTCGATCTGGGCGACAATCCCGCACTTCTGCGCGTGACGATGCTCAATGTCGCCAACACCTATGACCTCGCGCTCGTCGGCAGCGGCAGCTATCAGGTCAACGCGCCGCGCCAGGTCACAATGTTCCTGACGGTGGATTTCTGACCGGACCGCCGAGCAGCTGTTCGCGCAGCGCGATCGCGTCGCCCAGTGGGATCGCCTGGATCGTGACCGCGCCGGACCGGCCCGCAACCCCGATCGCAATCTCGGTCTGGCCGATGAACCGACCGACAAAGCTCTGCTTGATGTCGACGCTCTGCACTCGGCGCAGCGGCAGCAGGGTCAGCTGCTGGTTCCAGAAGCCGTCGCGGACATAGACCTGGTCGCCCAGCAGCGCATAGCGGTGCGCGCGCCAGTGCAGCCAGCTGATCAGCGGGACCAGCGGCAGCAGCAGATAGGCGAGCGCGATAAGGGGACTGGCCAGATAGGCCGAGATGCCGAGGCCAAGGATCGGCACGGGCAGTGCGAAGACCAGCGGCACCCACCACATGGCCGGATCGACCGCGCGCATCGCCGGATAGTCGGTCTCCCAGGCAATCCGTGTCTCGCCCAGCACGTGGCGCAGCTCGTCTGCGGTGGCGAGCGGGGCGATGCTGTGATCGCTCTCCTTGTCGCTGTCGCTGGCGAGACTCTGCACCTTGAGTTCGTACCAGCCGAAGCGGCGGCGGATCGGGCCGGTGGCGATGACGGCGGCCTGGATGCGGTGCAGCGGCATGACGACATCGGTCAGCGTCAGCAGCCCGCGGCGGCGGCGAAAGCCGGTCTCGGTACGTTCGAGGCGGAAGCCATATTCGCGCAGGAAGGTGCGGACGATCCCGCCGACCAGCCCGACCACCACGAGCCCGATCAGCGCCGCAATCACCGATGCGATGCGCGCGGCAAGATCCAGCGCGGCGAACAGATCTTCGAGCCCCAGGAAATCGAGCAGGCGGCGCGGGTTCCAGAAGTCATCGGGCATCAGGAAGTCGAGATTGTTGACCACTGCGCCGACCACCGCGAAGAACACCAGCGAAAAATTGAAGACACCCGCGGTCAGGATGCGCTGGTTGTCCATGCCGAACAGCAACGGCGCCTCGGTCTGGGGCAGGGCTGTCGCCTCGGCACCGGCTTCGCTCTGGCCCGGGAGCGCGCCATCGGCCTGCTGGGCCTTGCGCAGGCGGATGACGTCGCGCAGCCGCTCGGCTTCGGCGAGGTCGACCGAATCGAGCGCGCCCTCGTCACCGCTGCCGCTGCTGCCGGTCTCCAGCCGGACCTTGGCGAGGCCGACCACCCGTGCGAGCGGACCCTGTTCCAGATTGACATCCTGGATGCGTTCATAGGGGATCGAGCGGACGTTGCGGCTGAACACCCCGCTCGCGATGCGCAGTTCCTCGGGATCGAGCCGGTACGAAAAGCGCCACCAGCGGTAGAATTCGAATCCGAACATGGCGAGGATCGCCACCAGCGCAAACAGCCCCACCCAGGGCTTGAGCTCGTCTGGCCCGGTGAAACGCAGCGCGATCAGGCCCAGAATTGCCTGGGGCAGCTGTCTGACCAGGTTGAGCATCAGGGTCAGCGGGTGGAGGCGCCGATCGCTGCCAGCGTCGGCAGCAGGCAGCGTGGCGGGCAGATCGGCGCTGAGAGCGTCGCTCATTCGGCCTCGCGGCGGATGTGCAGCCGCATCGCATCGCGCATCGCCTCGGCTTGATTTCGGGCAAGGCCGGGCAGGGTGACGATGCTGTTGTGCGTGCCGGCGGTGTGGACCGTCAGGCTGGCGAGGCCGAACATCCGCTCGATCGGCCCTTCGCCCAGATCGATATGCTGGATGCGCTTGAACGGCACGATGGTATCGGTGCGGAACATCCATCCGCGCGCGACGCGAAGCTGCTCCTGCGTGTCGCTGAAACCCCAGCGCTTCCATTTGCGCTGCGGCAGGAAGACGAGGATGAACGCAGCAAGCGCCAGCACCGGCGCTATGATCATGCCATGCTCGCCGACGTCCTTGGCGACCAGCGCGAACTCGACCACCGTTGCTGCAATCGTGACCGGCAGCAGCACCAGCGCGGTCAAGATGCGGATGACCGATCGGTAGCGCGGATCAAGCGGCTGAAGACCGGCGCTCAGTTCATCCGAAGATGGGACAGCGAAAACCAGATCGTCTGCCAGACTTGCCGACATTGCCGCGCGCTCCCTGCTCGCGAAGGCGAAGCGCCATCGCTCCTTCCTATATGCGCCAGGTGTGTTAGGCGTGCAAGGCGGTTGAGATCATTCCGGCGACGGCGCTTCCGGCTCGGGGCGCGGCGGCACTTCCTCGCCATTGGCCTGCGCGCGCATCGCGGCAGCGGCAGCTTCGCGTTCGGCCTTCCGCGCGTCGAGCTGTGCCTCGATCTCCTTCTGCCGCGCCTCGACGGCTGCAGCATCGCGGTCGATGTTCGACAGGCGACGCTGGCGCTCTTCCTCGATCAGACGACCGGCAATCGCCTCTTCACCCTGTTTCTTTTCGGCGCGTGCGGCCTGGACCAGCGTCTGCGTGCAACCGGTAAAGCCGCCCACGCCGACCGGCGAGCAGCTGTCGGTGCCGAAATTGCCGACGGTCTCCATCGAGCGGACGCGCTCGGTCCAGCTGGTATTGGCGATCGAATTGGGATCGCTGCGCAGTTTTTCGGGGATGCGATAGCGCTCCTGCTCGTCCATGCGCATGCACACGACGATCTCGTTCGGGTCGCTCGAGGGCTCGCAAGCGTCATCGCCATAGACGATCTTCTGGACGACCTTGTCGCCCGCATTGTCCTGCGCGGCGGCGGGGGCGGCGAAGGCCGTTCCGATCAGCAGCAGGGCTGCCAGGGTGCCGGTCTTCTTCATGTCGTCCTCCACTTGGATTCTGTCGTTCTTGGCCAATAGCCTGCGCCGGATGAACGGCGCGTGATCAGCGGTCAGATGCGCTTGGAAAGCGCAATTGCCGCGCGGCAGCCCATGCGGATCACCGCGCTCATCACCGGATAGCCGAAGGCCTGTTCGGCGCCTTCTGCCAGCGCACGATCCTTGTGCTCCAGCTCCTCGTCGCGGAACTTGGCGATGGCGGCGCTGAGCTCGGGGTCGCTGTCGCCCAGTTCCTCGAGCTGTTCGGCATAATGCCGGTCGATCTCGGTCTCGACCGCGACGGTGCAGGCCATCGCCGCCTTGGGACCGATGAGCGCGGTAACCGCGCCCAGGCCAAAGCCCGCGACATTCCAGAAGGGCTGCAGTGCAGTCGGGCGGACGCCGCGTTCGGCCATCAGCTTGTCGAAGAACGCGCGGTGCACCTCTTCCTGCTCGGCCATGCCCGCAATCGCGCGCGCTTCGGGTACATGATCGCCCATCACTGCGCGCTGCCCGGCATAGATGCGGGTCGCGCCATATTCGCCCGCCTGGTTGACGCGGATCATCTCCGACAGGTCAAGCTCCTTGCGGACGGGCTGGAGCGGTTCGTTCTCATGGGTCATGCGGCAATCGTCCCGGTCTTTCTGCGGCGCAGCAGCAGATAGATGGCGCTCGCCCCGGCCAGCGACAAGAGAAAATTATAGCCAGCCAGCGAGATGCCGAACAGCGACCAGGGCGCGGTGTCGCAGCGGACCAGGGGATTGGCCATGATCGAATTGAGCACGTCCTCGGTGGTGTTGCCCATCGGTGCGGCGGTGGCACAGCGGGTCAACCCTTCCCACCAGCCATATTCGACCCCGGCATGGAAACCGCCGATCAGTCCGCTGACCGCGATGGCGATCGCGGCGAGCGATGCCATGGCAACACCCAGGCCCTCGACACGCTTGACCGCGAGCACCGCGATCCCGCCCAGTACCAGCGCCGCCCAATGGGGCCAGCGCTGCCAATAGCACATCTCGCACGGGTACAGCCCGAACACATATTGGCTGATCAGCGCTCCGCCCAGCAGCGATGCGGGCAGAAGGAACGCCAGCCATGCGGCGAAACGCGGCGCGCGCGAAGTCATGTCAGCAAGCCCCCGATATTGGTGTGCAGCAAAGGATGCGAGATCAGTTCCGGCGCATTGCCGGACGTCCCCCGACAGCAGAACGCGCGGCGATCGGGCGGGTTGCCGAAAGTCGCGAACTGGCCAGCGTCGTGCGCTGCAGGGTGGCGAGCGCATAATAGAGCTGGAAGTCCTCGATGCCCTTTTCCTTGAGCTGCTCGGGCGTCATCGTGAAGCGCGGATCGTCCAGCTTGTCGACCTCCAGATCCTTGTCGTCGAGTCCGATCTCGTTGATCAAATGGCCACGCAGATCGGATTCGCGCAGCTTCATTCGCGTCTTGTAGTCGGGGTCGGAAATCTGCGGCACCGCGATATCGGGCTCGATACCGCCTTCCTGCACCGACTTGCCCGAGGGGGTGAAATAGCGCGCCGTCGTCAGCTTGAGCGCCGAGGTGCGCGAGAGCGGCAGCAGCGTCTGCACCGATCCCTTGCCGAAGCTGCGTTCGCCCATGACCAGCGCACGGCGATGATCCTGCAGCGCGCCTGCAACGATTTCCGAAGCCGAGGCCGAACCGGAATCGACCAGCACGATCAGCGGCAGGCCGCCGGTCGCATCGCCGGGCCGTGCATAATAGCGCTCGATATCGCCCTTGTGACGGCCACGCTGCGAGACGATCTCGCCCTTTTGCAGGAACACGTCGGAGACCGCGACGGCCTCGTCGAGCAGCCCGCCGGGGTTGGAGCGCATGTCGAGCACATAGCCGACCGGCTTGCGGCCCAGCTTGGCCTCGATATCCGCGATCGCCTGGTTCACATCCTCGCCCACGCTCGAGGTGAAGCTGGCGATGGTGATGATGCCGATATCGTCCTTCACTTCCCAGGTCACGGGCTTCAAGTCGATGATCGCGCGGGTGATGGTCACGTCGAACGGCTTGTCGCGGCCTTCGCGCACGATGGTCAGCTTGATCGAGGTGCCCGGTTCGCCGCGCATCTGATCGACCGCATCGTCGAGCGTGCCGCCATAGATCAGCTTGCCGTCGAGATGCGTAATATAGTCGCCGGCCTTGATCCCAGCCTTGTCGGCGGGGGTCTCGCGGGTGGGGGCGATCACCTTGACCGCGCCGTCCTGCATCGTCACCGACAGGCCAAGGCCACCATACATGCCCTCGGTCTGGGTACGCAGATTGGCGAAATCGCGCGCGTCGAGATAGCTCGAATGCGGGTCGAGCGCGGCGAGCATGCCGTCGATCGCGCCGCGCACCAGCTTGTCGTCATCGACCGGCTCGACATAATCGGTCTTCACCCGCTCGAAAATGTCGACGAATTTCGCGATCTCCGCCTGGGTGTCGGATTCGACCTGCGAAATGGCCGAGGTGGTGATCGGCACCAGGGCCACCGCAAGCGCGATGGCAGAGGCTCGGGCGAGGCGGGATTTCATCATCGAATGGCAACCTTGTTCTTGAACCGGCTATGTCGGGCCCGGATCGTGCCGCTTCTGGCCATCGACGATGGCAACGGCATTCCCCAGGCAGGTGCTTCGCGCTTACCCCTGGCGCGGCCCATGCAATCTAGTCCTGCGCGCGCCCAATTGCCAGATGCTTTGCCACCGGCACCGGATGCGCTTCGACCAACGCCTGTTGTGCGTGCGAAAGCTTGCTGCGCGGTGAACGGACGCTGTCAGGAGATAAGGGCGGCAATGTCGATCGGACGCCCGTTGCGGCGCAGCTCGACGGTGATGCGCGGACGGTTGTCGGCAGCGCGGCCGATCGGGTCGCCCTGCGCGATGCGTTCGCCGACTTTCAACCGCGTGCGCGCCAGCCCGGTGATCAGGCTGGTCCAGCCACCGACATGTTCGATGATGACGATCTGGCCGAAGCCGCGATAGGCTCCGGCAAAGGCGATGCGGCCATCGGCCGGCGCGACCAGTTGCGCGCCGGGCCGCGTGGCAAGCGTCAGCCCGCGCGATCGCACGCCGGTCGCGGCGACCTCGCCAAAGCCGGTGACGATCGCGCCGGCCGCGGGCAGCCGATAGGCGGGGCGGGCGTTGGTGGCGGGCGGCGCGGCATTTTCGACCACCTCAGAGGCTTGCGGGCGGGGCGGGCGAAGGACCGGGCCTTCCAACGATGCGAGTTGCTGGCGCAGCGTCGCGCTCGCCTCGAGGTCATCCACCAGGCTGTCGAGATCGCGCGCGCGTTCGCTCAAACCCAGCGCGCGTTCCTCCTCGAGCCGCGAGGTGCTCGCCAACTCGCGGGACCGGTTGCGCGCGCGCGCCTCGAGCCGGGCAAGCTCGGCGCGGCGATAGGCGAGCTGCTGGCGACCCTCGCGCTGCAGCGCGGCGGCGCGCGTCGCCTGGTGCGCGAGATCGCGCGAACGGGCGATGTCCTTGCGTAAGCTTGCGGTTTCCGCCTCGACCCGGGGCAGGGTGGTGGCGAGCACCGCACGGACGCGCACCAGGTCATCGATCGATCCGGGCTGAACCAGGGCGAGTACGGTGGGCCGCCGCGCCATGGATTGCAGCGCGGCCGTCAGCCGGGCGAGCGGCTGCTGGCGCGCGGCGAGCCTGGCCCGCTGCGCGCGCTGCAAGGTCGCGATGATCTTGACCCGCGCTTCGGCAGCGGCAATCTCGGCTTCGGCCTGCTGCACGCGCGAGGCGACGACACGCGCTTCGGCACGTGCCTTGTCCGCCTCGGCCACGGCGCTGTCGGCCTGGCGTTCGAGCGTGGCACTGCGCCGGGCGGCGGCTTTCGCATCGGCGAGCGCGCGGGCGAGTGCGGTGCGCTCCTGTTCGAGCAGATTGACGGGGCGGGCAGGCGCGGCGGCGCTGCCGGGCAGCGCTGCGATCACGGCGGCTCCTGTCACCATCGCGAGAACAAGCGCACGCATCCGCACAGCGTCAGCCTTCGCGATGATAGGGATGGCCGGCCAGGATGCTGGTCGCGCGGTAGAGCTGTTCGGCGAGCATCGCGCGCGCCATCATGTGCGGCCAGGTCGCCTTGCCGAACGCGATCAGCAGATCGGCATTGGCGCGTTCGGCATCATCGAAGCCGTCCGCCGCGCCGATCAGGAAGCGGGTTTCGCGCACGCCATCGTCGCGCCAGCGGCCGAGCTTCTCGGCGATTTCCATCGAGGTCAGCTGCTTGCCGAGTTCGTCGAGCATCACCGTGCGGCTGCCCTGCGGCGCGGGCGGAACGGTGCCACCGCGATCGGGCAGTTCGGTGATGCTGAGCGGCCACTGGATGCGCTTGGCATAGCGCTGCACCAGCTCGGCCTCGGGCGACCGGCCGATCTTGCCGCGCGCGATGATGTGCAGGCGCATGCTGCCTCAGCCCCCCGGCCTGTTACAGGCTCAGGCGTTCGGAGCCTCGGGCGCGTCGCCAAAGGCCCACATGCGCTCCAGATTGTAGAAGCTGCGCACCTCGGGACGGAACAGGTGGACGATGACATCGCCCGCGTCGATCAGCACCCAATCGGCATTGGTCAGCCCTTCGATCCGCGCGCTGCCACCGGCTTCCTTGATCCGCTCGGCCAGCTTCTGCGCCATCGAGGCGACCTGGCGGGTCGAACGGCCCGAGGCGATCACCATGAAATCGGCGATGTTGCTCTTTCCGGCGAGCGGGATCGAAACCACCTCCTGCGCCTGATCGTCGTCGAGCGACTGCATCACCAGCGCGTGCAGCTTGCTGGCTTCGGCCAGTTGCAGATCGGTGGCCGACGGGGGCGGGCTGGCGACCGACTGATGGGCTTGAGAGAGGTTGGTCAATGGAGCTCCTTGCACAAAGGCATCTGTTGAACGGATGCGGCACCGCAAGCGTTGCGATGGCGCACGAGGGGAAAGGGCGGGTTGAAGGAAACGTCCTGAAGGACGGGCGGAGTGGCTGGACCGGCTGTCACGCAAAGACCTGCCGGGTTACTGCATCGCGCACGATTGTGTCGGCGTAATCCAGAAACCAGTCGGGATCCTGACGGCGCAGGGCCGTGGCAGATCGCGGATCAGGACGAAAGCGCATCAGCACAAGCGCTGGCAAACTCCATCGTGTCCAGTCTCTTGCCTGGCTGCGGGGACGGACACGATGCCCGAACCAGGCCATTGCGGGGCCCGAAATGGCGGCGCCATCATATCCCGGACGGGCGACAACTGCAATCGGCATTTGCCGGGCGATGGTGCGCCAGTGCTTCCAGCGGTGGAATCCCGCCAGATTGTCCGCGCCCATGATCCAGACGAAGTCGCGTTTTGGATAGCGCGACGTGATCTTTTCGAGCGTCTCGACGGTGTAGCGCGTGCCCAGTTTGGTCTCGATTCCGGTCGCGCGAATCCGGCTGCGCCGCGTCATGACGCGCGCCGAGGCGAGCCGCGCCTTGAACGGCGCCATGTCACTTGCTCCGTCCTTCAGCGGATTGCCAGGGCTGACCAGCCACCAGATTTCGTCGAGCCCCAAGGCCTCCATCGCGAACAGGCTGATCGCCCGGTGCCCGCGATGCGCCGGGTTGAACGATCCGCCCATCAGGCCGGTGCGGACGGGACGGCCGTTCATGGTTCGATGCTCCAGTCCTGGCGCTCGTGAAGGACGCGGAGGATGTGCAAGCCCTGATCGCCCGCGCGATAAATGATCAGGAACGGCGTTCGTACCATACGCCATTTGCGGTGATCGGCCGATCCGACCGGTGCGCCGATTTGAGGGAGTTCGGACAAGCGGGCGATGGCCTTTTCAAGCGCGCTGACCAAATCCAGTGCATATCTGGCGTCGTCGTCGAGCGCCTGCCGATAGATGATGTTGAAGTCGTCCTGCGCGCGCAGCGACCAGGTGACGCGCATCACGCCGCTTTATCTTGCTCTTGCTGGGCTTTGGCGTCCTGCTCGGCAATCTTGGCCTTGGCTTCGGAGCGCAAGTTGGCGACCCACTCCTCCATCTGCTCCTGCGTGAGGAAGCGCCCGGCGGCGATGTCGTCCTCGCCCTGCTGGATGAAGTCCATCATTGCGACTTCGGCGCGCACCATCTTCTCGATCGCGCGCGCGGCGAGCCAGGAGCGGCTGCGGCCCTGCGCTTTCGCAACACGATCGACCAGGTCCATGATCTCGGGATCGATACGGGCGGTGATGATCTGCGACTTGCTCATGTCCGCATGTATACATTGTATACGTGGGCGCGGCAACCTCGGCTCAGGCGCGGATATGGCCCTCGCCGTCGACCAGCCATTTATAGGTGGTCAGCCCTTCGAGCGCCACGGGCCCACGCGCGTGCAGCCGTCCGGTGGCGATGCCGATCTCGGCGCCGAGCCCGAATTCGCCGCCATCGGCAAACTGGCTCGAGGCGTTGACCATCACGATCGCGCTGTCGACCTCGGCCTGGAAGCGGGCGGCGGCGTCCATGTCGCTGGTGATGATCGCATCGGTATGGCCCGAGCTGTGCCGCGCGATATGCGCGAGCGCGCCGTCGAGCCCCGCGACGAAGCCGACAGACAGGATCGCGTCGAGATATTCGGTATCCCAGTCCTCGTCGCTGGCCGACACGGCGCGCGGTTCGAGCTCCATCACCATGTCGTCGCCGCGCAATTCGCAGCCCGCATCGGCGAGCGCGGCGAGCAGCGATGCGCCATGCGGATAATCGCGGTCGATCAGCAGCGTCTCCATCGATCCGCATACGCCGGTGCGGCGCAGCTTGGCGTTGAGCGCAATCTTTTCCGCCATCGCCGGATCGGCGCTCGCATGGACGAAGCTGTGACAGATGCCGTCGAGATGCGCGAGCACGGGAACGCGCGCATCGGCCTGGACGCGCGCCACCAGCGACTTGCCGCCGCGCGGAATGATGAGGTCGATACCGCCCGCCGCCGCGAGCATCGCGCCGACGGCTGCGCGGTCCTGGGTCGGCACGAGCTGCACTGCGGCTTCGGGCAGGCCCGCCGATGCGAGGCCGCGCGACAGGCTGGCGTGAAGCGCGCGGTTGGAGTGCATTGCCTCGCTGCCGCCGCGCAGGATCGCGGCATTGCCCGATCGGACGCAAAGCACCGCAGCGTCGACGGTGACGTTTGGGCGGCTTTCATAGATGATGCCGATCACGCCGATCGGCACGCGCACCCGGCGCAGCGTCATGCCGGCAGGCGCGGTGCGCCGGTCGATCTCCTCGCCTACCGGATCGGGCAGGGTGGCGACGGCTTCGACGCTGTCCGCAATCGCTGCGAGCCTCGCCTCGTCGAGCTTCAGCCGGTCGAGCATCGCCGCAGACAGTCCGCGCGCTTCGCCCGCCGCCATGTCGCGCGCATTGGCCGCGAGGATCGGCTCCGCATCCTCACGCAGTGCGGCTGCGGCGGCGCGCAGCGCATCGGCCTTGGTGGCATCCGGCAGGGTGCGCAGCAGTTTGGCGGCATGGCGCGCGGCGGTGCAGCAGGTGGCGATCACGTCCTGCGGTGAGGCGCTGGCGGTGCTGGCAACGGCTTCAATCATGGCTGCGGCGTGTAACAGCCAAGCCAAAAGGTTCCAAGCCGCGACTCGGTTCGTCGCAAATATAGGAAAAAAACGACTCGCAACCGTTTGCTGCGACGATTCTGGCAGGGGGAATGACAAGAAAATTGCGGAAAAATCACGCCAGGTTGCAACTCATCGCACGACTCGTCCGATTCGTGGCAAAGCCGCAGGAGTCGATTCGCTATCCATCGGACCCTTTGCTAGCGGCGCTGCGGGGTCAATTTTAGGGTCGAACGGGTCGCATGCGCATTCTAACGATGCGCAAGCGCGTAACGGACGCGCTTGCGCTATGGTTCCCTGATCGTGAATTTTTCATGCGGTCACAGGGGCAGATCAAATTCGTCAAGGTCTCTGCACGCCTGCAGATGACCGTCGCCGGGGCTGTGGCCGCTGCATTGCTGTTGTGGCTGGTCGTCACGCTCGCGATGCTGGTCAGCCAGTACAGCATCAGCATGGAGCGCCTAGCACTCGTCCAGCGCCAGGCCGAGATCGAAAGCTCGGCGAGCCGGGTCAAGGCCTATCGCTCCTCGGTCGAGGACGTTGCCAAGGACCTCGAGAAGCGCCAGGCTTTTCTGGAGGACATCGTCACCAGCTATATCGGCGAGCAAGCCGCGAGCGAGGATGCGAGCACCGTCGTCGGCAGCACCGAAAAGGGCACCAGCGACGAGGCCGCGCAGACCGCGCGCAAGATCAGCGCGATGGTCCCCGAAGCGGCAGGGCTCGCCCGGATGGAAGCGCGGCAGATCGCATTTGTTGAACAGCTTACCCGCGCCGCCACCGTCCGCGCGCGCAATGCCGAACAGGCAATCCGCAAGTTCGGACTGAACCCGGAGAGCGTTGCCAAGGCCAGCGCCAACGCACAGGGTGGTCCGTTCATTCCGTTCAAGGGCTCGGGCAATGCCCGGCTCGATCCGCGCTTCACCACTCTGGGCCAGACGCTCGCGCGCATGGACGCGCTGGAGCGTGGCCTCGTCGCCATCCCCTCGGGCACGCCCGCTGTGGCCCCCGCGATCACCAGCGGTTTCGGCTATCGCCGTGACCCGTTCACCGGCGCCGCCGCCTTGCACAGCGGCATCGATTTCAAGGGCGCGCCCGGATCGCCGATCCTTGCCGCGGCGCAGGGCAAGATCGTTTTCGCCGGCGTGAAATCGGGCTATGGCAATTGCGTCGAAGTGGCGCACGGCAACGGCCTGGTCACCCGCTATGCGCATATGTCGTCGATCGGCGTGAGGGTCGGTCAGAAGGTCGACAAGGGCGAGCGGCTGGGCGGCATGGGCAGCACCGGTCGTTCCACCGGCACGCACCTGCATTTCGAGGTGCGGCACAATGACCGCGCCATGAACCCGCGCCCGTTTCTGGAGGCCAATCGCGATGTTCTCAAGATCCAAGCCGTCGCCGAACAGCGGACCGACGACGCCGCCCGCTAACGCCCGCTCGAACAGGTCAGGAAGCAGCATGGTCGGACATTCCACCTTCTCGGTTATCGGCGCGGACGTCGTGATCACCGGCAATATCTCGGCCACGGTCGACCTGCATGTCGATGGCCGGGTGGAAGGCGACATCTCCTGCGCCTCGCTGGTGCAGGGCGAAGCGAGCAGCATCCACGGCGCGATCAGCGCCGAATCGGCGCGACTTGCAGGTACGGTCGACGGATCGGTTGACGCGCGCGATCTCGTCATCACCGCAACCGCCAATGTCACCGGCGATGTCAGCTACGAGACGATCACGATCGAACAGGGCGGCCATGTCGATGGCCAGTTCCGCCACAAGAGCAAGGTCATCGCGCCAAAGATCGCGAGCGGCGACGACAAGCCGGCCCTGATGCTCTCGAACGGCTGACGACCGCCCGGGCGCGGGCGGCGCAAATGCCGCCTTGCGCTGGGCGATGGCTGGCGTAATCATCGTCGCCATGACCAAGCCCGTCCCGCACCGCCTCGCCACCGTCGTTCTTGTCACTGCCCTGCTTGCCGCGTGCCAGCAACCGGCGGAGAAACCGGCCGAGGGCGATCCGCAAGCCGGGATCGAGCTGCCGCCGGGCCATCCGCAGATCGACCTGTCTCAAGGCGATGTCGCGGCAGAGGCGGGCGCTGCGCAGCATCCGCCGGTGATGAGCCTCGACGGCGAGGGGCTGCGCCTGGTCGATCCCGATAGCGGCGCGACCCGCCCGCTTTCCTTCGGCGTGCCGCTCGATCAGCTCAAGCTGGTTACCGAAAAGCTCAAGGGCCCCGCCGAGGCCGGCCGCGCCGAGGAATGCGGGGCAGGGCCGCTCGCCTATCTCAGCTGGAAGGACGGGCTGACGCTCTATGCGCTTGACGGGCTGTTTGCCGGATGGGCGCTCGATGCGGCGGACAGTCCCGCAGCGAAGGGCAAGGACGGAAAGCCTTTGCCCAGGCTAACCACGATCAGCGGCATCGGCATCGGTTCGACTCGCGCGCAGCTGCTCGATGTCTATGACGCGAAGATCGAGCAGACGACGCTGGGCACCGAGTTCAATGCCGCCGGGCTTTCGGGCATTCTCGACGGTACCGGCGCGAAGGCGAAGGTGACCAACCTGTGGTCAGGGGTGAACTGCGTCTTCCGCTGACATCCGTGTCAATATGCGCTTCTGACCGTTCGCCGCGCTGGATTTGCGTGCAGCATTGGTGCAGATTCGCGCGGCCGGCGCGGGGCCGACTCGCAGGGGGCTGCGGGTCCGGAAAATCGTTCCCACGCAAGCCCGGCGCTGATTGGGGGAATTCATGAACAAGTCTGGATCGCGCGGCTTTTCGCGCAAGACGCTGCTGTGCGGCGTAGGCCTTGCCGTGCTCGCGCTTGGTGCGCCGGTAATATCGGTTGCAGCCGCACCGCCCGCCGCTGCCCAGGCGGCCAAGCTGCCCAAGCCCTATGTGTCGCGCGCGATCGATGCAACGCTGATGGAGCTGACCCCGGCGGTGCGCTCGCAGTTCGGCATCAAGCCCAGGGTCAAGGGCGTTCTCGTCATCTCGACCGATCCCAGGGGCATTGCCGCCAAGAACAAGATCGTCCCCGGTGACATCATCACCGATGTGCGCGGCAAGCGGGTGCTCAAGCCGATCGATGTCGATACGCACGTGCTCTATTTCCTGAAAAAGGGCGACAGCGCGTTCCAGTTCGGCGGCAATCGCCAGAACGCCCGGTTCAGCACGGCGGCGGAAATCACGCTCGCGCTGTTCGATGCGGTGATCGATCTGGCGACCATCGGTTCCTGGGCCTCCTATTCGACCCCGACCTTCAGCTATGCCAGCTATTACGAGGAATACAGCACCGTCATCGTCGAGGAATATACCTATAGCGAGACGATCATAGAGGAGACGATCACCTCCGAAAGCTATGTCAGCGAGATCAGCTCGGAAGAATCTTCCTATGAGGAAACCAGCGAAAGCTATGAGGAAAGCTCCGAAGAGGTGACCGAGGAATCGTCCGAGGAAAGCGCCGAAGAGGTCAGCGAGGAATCGTCCGAGGAGGAGT
Organism: Blastomonas sp. CCH9-A1; assembly: GCF_001557175.1. Classification (NCBI taxonomy): domain Bacteria; kingdom Pseudomonadati; phylum Pseudomonadota; class Alphaproteobacteria; order Sphingomonadales; family Blastomonadaceae; genus Blastomonas; species Blastomonas sp. CCH9-A1. Next base: position 992 of record NZ_LSHM01000012.1, on the reverse strand, counting down.
CGGCAGAAGCAGCCGATGAGTCCGAGGAAGAGGCCGACGAAGCCGAAGAAGCTGACGAGGCTGATGAGGCGGACGAGGCCGATGAGGCAGAAGACGAAGCCGAAGAGGCGGACGAAGCCGAAGCCGAGGAAGCCGAGGAGCCTGAGGAAGAGGAAGCCGATGAACCCGAGGACGAGCCCGAGGAAGACGATTCGGGCGGCGATGAAGAGCCCGAGCTCTGATAGCCCATCCGGCCCGCTGGCAGCAGCGGCGGGCCGGGCATGAGCTCGCGCTTCCTTTCCGTCGAGCGCGGGCAGATCGCCACGGTGGTGACGCATCTGGAGATGCGCAGCCGGCCGGGCCCACGCCCGGTAAAGCCTGTGCCGTTGCGATTGAAGCGCTGGAAGGCGCCCGATAACGACAAGTATCGCACGCTCTATCGCCGCGTCGGCGAGCCGTGGCTGTGGTTTTCGCGGCTGGTGATGGCCGATGACGCGCTGGCGGCGATCCTCACCGACCCGGCGGTCGAGATCTTCGCGGTGCTCGATCCGAAGGGCATCGAGATCGGGCTGCTCGAACTCGACTTTCGTGAAGCTGTCCAATGCGAGATCGCGTTTTTTGGGCTGATCCCGCAGCTCACCGGCCAGGGCTTTGGCGGCTGGCTGATGGGCCAGGCGCTGTCGCTGGCCTGGCGCGCTGGGGTGGAGCGCGTCTGGGTGCACACCTGCACGCTCGATGATCCGCGCGCGCTCGGCTTCTATATCGCGCAGGGGTTCACCGCGACGGGCCGCGAGATCGAACTGCTCGACGACCCGCGCCTCACCGGGCTGATCCCGAAGGACTGCGCCCCGCACGTGCCGCTGATTGGGTGATCGCGTAAAAAATTCTCCCCCGGCTTTCCGGGGCCAGCTGCCGTTTCCAAATCCTCCCACAGCTTGCTGGGGCCAGTTGCCTGATTTCAAATCCTCCCACAGCTTGCTGGGGGAGGGGGACCGCCCGCGAAGCGGGTGGTG